>JANPHH010000087.1:0-25012 GCA_031424375.1 Chthoniobacter sp.
GGGCTGCGCACGGCGCGCGTGGCGTGGTCGAATCCCGACTTTGACTGGAGCCGCACGCGCGCGGCGGTGTTTCGCTCGACGTGGGATTACTTCGAGCGGTTCGCGGAGTTTTCGGCGTGGATGGATCGCGTGGAACGCGGGACGCGGCTTTTCAATGCGCCGGAACTGGTGCGCTGGAACGTGGACAAGCACTACCTGCGCGACCTCGCGGGGCGCGGGGTGAATGTGCCGGTGACGCGGTTCATCGAGCGCGGGGAAACGACGACGCTGCGCGAGGCGTTCGCGACCTGCGGGTGGAGCGAGGCGATTTTGAAACCGGCGGTGTCGGGCGCGGCGCGGCACACCTACCGGCTGAACGCGGCGAACCTCGATGCGCATGAGGCGGTCTTGCGCGAGCTGCTGCGCGAGGAGGCGATGATGTTGCAGCCGTTCCTCGGCAACGTGCTCACTCAGGGCGAGCTTTCGCTGATCGTCATCGGCGGACGCTGCACGCATGCGGTGCGGAAGATTGCGAAAGCGGGCGACTTCCGCGTGCAGGACGACCACGGCGGCACGGTGCATCCGCACACGCCGTCGGTGGACGAAATTGCCTTCGCCGAGAGCGCCGTGGCGGCCTGCCCGCAAGCGCCGCTCTACGCCCGCGTGGACGCGGTGCGCGATGATGCGGGCGCGCTTTCGCTCATGGAACCCGAACTCGTGGAGCCGGAGTTGTTCTTCCGCTTTCACCCGCCCGCCGCCGATGCGCTGGCGGCGGCGATTGCGGACAAGATGTGAGATTTCCCAGTGCGCCCGGTGGAGCCCCTGGGTGCGTTTGTGCCGGACTCGCGTGGACTTGGGTCAGGCGGGTCATTCGACGCTCGGAGACGTATTGTCCACTTGGCCAGTGGCAATCGAATTCGCATCAAGCATGATGCGAAGCCCCAGCTTTCAAGAGATCCCACGTTCAACCCCACCACCATGAAAATACGCATCCTCCTGGCGCTTCTGATTTCTGCATTCGGTCCTGCAGTCACCGTGGCAGTCGCGGCAGCGCCCTCGAAGCCCAATATCATCTTCATCCTCGCCGACGATCTCGGTATCGGAAACCTAAGTTGCTATGGGTCCGACAACTACAAGTCGCCGAACATCGACAAGCTCGCGGCCACGGGTACGCGCTTCACACAGTCCTTCACCGGGGCGCTGTGCGGACCGTCGCGTGCGCTCATCATGACGGGGCGCTACGCGTTCCGGAATGGCTCGTCGAATCAGGACGCGTGCATGGTCATGCCCAACTCGGAGATCCAGTTGGGGCGCGTGTTCAAATCCGCCGGCTATGCCACGTCCTTCATCGGCAAATGGGGGCAGCTTCCCGGCGACCCCGATGCCGCCGGCTTCGATGACTACCTGCGCTTCAATGGTAGCGGCGTTTACTGGAACAAAAAGGCCGGCAAGGCCGAGGCCTATCGCGTGAACGGCAAGGAACTAAAGCTCGGCGACAAGGAATACATGCCCGACCTGATGCATGACCGGATCACGACTTTCCTCCGCGGGAACCAGACCAAGCCCTTCTTTCTCTACTACTCGATGGTCCACGTGCACGGCGACATCGTCCGCACGCCCGACAGCGCGCCCGACAGCAAAGACCTCTTCGGAGACAACATCCTCTACATGGACAAACTCGTGGGCAAACTCGTGGGCAAACTCGTCGCCGAACTCGAAGCGCTGAAGCTGCGCGACAACACGCTCATCATTTTCATGGGCGACAACGGCACCGGCAAAGGCCAGAACCCGCTCTCTACCATCGGCGGACGCAACCTATCCGGGATGAAAGGCTCAATGCTCGAATGCGGCGGGCTCATACCAACGATCGCGAACTGGCCCGGCAAAGTTCCGTCCGGCAAAGTCTCCGGCGAGCTGATCGATTCCACCGACTGGCTCCCCACCTTCGCCGAACTCATCGGCGGCAAGATGCCGGAGAAGACGATCTTCGACGGCCACAGCATCGCGCCGCAACTGCGCGGCGAGGCAGGCACCAAGCGGGCGTGGATTTACAATCAACTGGCCGCGATGTGGTATGTCCGCGAAGCCGGTTCGAAGCTGAACGAGAAAGGCGAACTCTTCGACATGAGCGGCGCGCCCTATACCGAAACGCTCGTCGCCGCCTCCGCCGACACCGATGCGAGCAAAGCCGCCCGCACCCGCCTCACCGCCGTGCTCGCGAAGCTGAACCCCGCCGGCGGAATCCCCGACAGCGGCGACGGCTCCGGCCGCCACGCGAGCAAGGCGGAGAAGAAAAAGAAGAAGGGCGACGAGCCGGAAAAGCCTGAGACCAAACCAGATCCCACCACTTCACCCACCACGAGCCAGTCTGGGGATCCAGCGACTGCCGAGCGGGCTGCGAAGTTTGACCGGCTCAACAAAGGTAAGACCGGCAAGCTCACGCGCGAAGATTACACCACCAATCAGTCCGATGCCGAAGCCGCCGCGCAGCGCTTTGAGAAGATGGATGTGAACAAGGACGGCATCGTCACGCGCGACGAATACATCAGCAACGGCGGGAAGAAGCAAAAGCCAACCCATTGAGACCCGGCGTGACCACGCACATGGACGCGGGGATTGCCACGGGTTCACTGTTTAGGGCATCGCAACCTGCTTCAGCCAGAGGGAAGATGAATGCTTAGTGCAACACCACCCCACCGAAAGTCAAAGCCGCCACTACGGCGACATCCCGGTTCGGGTGTGATTAAATGTGGTGCCATGCGGGATGCGCACGGTGTCCCGGAGGGACGATGGAAATTAGCCGGTGGCGTCAGCCACCGGATTGCGGAAAAAATGAGTTCGCCCCGGCAGGGGCGTTGGAATTCAACCGCCGAGACCACTCCACCGCCCCTCCGGGCGGGTTCGCCCCGCCGTGCGGTTCCGGTGGCTGACGCCACCGGCTAATTTCCGCTGTCCCTCCGGGACTACAGACTTTGCTGCACCACATTTGATCACACCCTCCCGGTTCGGTTTCATCTCTTAAGTTGCCTGCCGCTGTGAACTCGCTCACTCCACCACCTCACTCGATTCCTGATCGACGGCGCCATGCCCCAAGGATTTATGCCCTTGGCAGTCAGCGTCTGCCGCCAACGCGTGCGCGGCACGACCATGGAGCGCGCAGCTGATTCCGCGACGGGCAAGGAAAACGTCTACGTGCCGGAGAAGTTTGCGAAGCTGTGGTGAAAAGGGGAAATATTGGGGCGATTCGATTCACGAGCACCGGAAGGAAATGGCGTCCGCTTCTTTGCTCCCACGGACCACGACTTTCACCTAAACCCTCGCCTGCCATGCCGATGATCCTCTTCGCCACGAATCCCTACGTTGAGCCGTTGCTCGACGGGGTGATCGAGTTCTCGCGGAAACGGGATTGGAAGCTGGTCACCTCGATGCGCCGGAAGGGAACGTTTCCCGATTATGTGAAGCCGGATGGTGTGCTCGCGACGGTAGTGGACGCGGAACTTCGCGACCGGCTGGCGCGAATGAAGGTGCCTGTGGTGCGGATGCTCGAGGGACTCAACCGCACGAGAGCGCCCTGGCCCGCCGTGGTGCCGGATTTCGCGGAGTGCGGTCGCGCGGGAGGCCGGCATCTTCTTCAGATGGGACGACCGAATGTGGCCTTCTTTCTGCGGCACGATCTGCCGGGCAGTCGCGCGATTTGCGCGGGTTTTCGCGAGGTGATGGCGGCGGCGGGGCGCGAGGTTCGCATGATCGATTTTCCCGCCGACTTCCCGGGCCGCACGGATCATCACGTAAAGGGCGGGCTGTCGCTGGAGGCGATGATGGCCCATGTGGACCGGAAACTGAAAGCGCTGCCAAAGCCGTGCGCGATCATGGCCGAGGACGATCGCTATGGCGTGCAGATCATCCGTCAGGCGCAGCGGCTGGGTTTTCGCGTACCCGATGATTTGTCGGTGCTCGGCTGCGATAATCAAATGCCGGACGTGCGCATGGCCCCGGTGTCGCTCTCGTCGGTGGATCCGAATCTCCAAGGCATCGGCTATCGCGCTGCGGAGCTGATGCAGTCGCTGCTCGATGGCGGGCCGCCGCCCGCCGCGCCGGTGGTGGTTCCGATGCGCGGGGTGGTCGGTCGGGATTCGACGGCGATGTTCATGTGCGATGACCCACGCGTGTCGGCCGTGGTGTGCCGCATCCGCAGCGGATTCCGCGAAGCATTGCAACTCGAGGATCTGGCCCGCCAGGCCGGCATGTCGATGCGCTCGCTGCAGAGTGAGTTCAAGCGAGTAATCGGCCACACGATGCGGGATGAATTGCAATTCCACCGCATGGCCTGCGCCGAGCGGCTGCTCAAGGACACGGACCTGAAGCTCGACGCCGTCGCCGTGGAGTCGGGCATGGCGGATGTGAAGAGTCTGGCGCGCTTCCTCCATCTCAAGCATGGAGTGAGCGCTTCGGAGTTCCGGCAGAAGTCGCGCGAGCGCCGGCAGCGGCAGGTGCTGGATTGAGCGTTGCGGGTTTTTGGGTGCGGTTCGCGGATCGTTGGGATTGAGGCCCGGCGGAGATCGGAGAAGATGCGGGCGCATGCACCCCGTCCCCTCACCCTCCCTGCAACGCCTGATCGCCGAAGTCGGCCCGGTGGACGCCACCGGCGTCGAGGAACGCGTGGCCAAGTTCACCACGCGCAGCATTAAGAAGCAGTCGAAGGTCTTCGGCCTGAAGCTCGCGATCTCGATGATCGACCTCACGACGCTCGAGGGAAAGGACACGCCGGGCAAGGTGGCGTCGCTCTGCCAGAAGGCGGTCGTCCCGCATCCGGGCGCGGACCTCCCGAGCACGGCGGCGGTGTGCGTCTATCCCGCGATGGTGAAGCATGCGAAGCGCTTTCTGAATGGCGCGAAGGTGAAAATCGCGTCGGTCGCGACGGCATTCCCCAGCGGCCAGGCACCGCTGAAGACCCGGCTTGCCGAGGTGCGCGGCGCCGTGGCCGATGGCGCGGACGAGATCGACATGGTGATCAATCGCGGCGCCTTCCTCGCCGGTGAGTTGGCACGGGTGCAGGACGAAATCGCGCAGGTCGCCGAGGCCTGCGGTCGCGCGACGCTCAAGGTCATTCTCGAAACGAGCGAGTTGGAAACTTACGATAACATCCGCGCCGCCTCCTTCCTCGCGATGCGCGTGCTCCGCCCCGGGGACTTCATCAAGACCAGCACGGGCAAGACTTCGGCCAACGCCACGCTGGGCAACAATCAGGTGATGATCGAAGCCATCCGCGATTTCTATTTCGAAACGGGCACCGAGATCGCGATGAAGCCCGCCGGCGGCATCCGCACCGCGAAGCAGGCGCTGCACTTTCTCGTCGCGGTGAAGGAAACGCTCGGCGACGCGTGGCTGAACAACTCGCGCTACCGCTTCGGCGCTTCGTCGCTGCTCAATGATCTGCTGCGCCAGTGCGAGAAGGAACGCACCGGAGCCTACCAGGCCCCTTACTCATTCAGTGATGCCACGGAAGGATACTAACCCATGAAAAAAACCGCTCCCAAAAGCACCCCCGCCCGGCGCGCCCCGGCCCGCGAGCTGATCTTCGGCAATCTGTGGGAATTCGATCCCGCGCCGGAAACCGCCGATCCGCGTCTGCGCGAGCGCTACGACCTGTTCATCGATGGCAAGTTCGTCGCGCCAGCTTCCGGTAAATACTTTTCCACGATCAATCCAGGCAACGAGAAGAAGCTCGCCGACATCGCGCTCGCGGGCGCGGCGGAGGTGGACGCGGCGTATCAGGCGGCGCAACGCGCGTTCACCAAAACGTGGAGTACGATGCCGGGCCGCGAGCGCGGAAAATATCTCTTCCGCATCGCGCGGCTGCTGCAGGATCGGGCGCGTGAGTTTGCCGTGGCGGAGACGATGGATGGCGGGAAGCCGATCAAGGAATCGCGCGACTTCGACGTGCCGATGGCGGCCGCGCATTTCTTCTATCACGCCGGCTGGGCGGACAAGCTCGACTGCCTCGCGCCCGGTCGCGCAGTGGCGTCGCTCGGCGTCGTGGGCCAGGTGATCCCGTGGAATTTTCCTCTCCTCATGCTCGCGTGGAAAATCGCGCCGGCGCTCGCCGCGGGAAACACCGTGGTGATCAAACCCGCCGAGACCACGAGCATCACGGCGCTAATGTGTGCCGAGATCCTGCAGGAAGCCGGCCTGCCGGCGGGCGTGGTGAACATCGTGAGCGGCGCGGGTGAGACCGGCGCGGCGGTGATGAATCATCCGATCCCCGCGAAGGTTGCGTTCACGGGCAGCACCGAGGTGGGGAAGATCATCATGCGTTCGCTCGCAGGCACCGACAAAAGGATGACGATGGAACTCGGCGGCAAGGCGGCGAACATCGTCTTCGAGGACGCGCCGCTCGATCAGGCAGTCGAGGGCATCGTGAACGGCATCTTTTTCAACCAGGGCCACGTGTGCTGTGCGGGCTCGCGCCTGCTCGTGCAGGAAAGTGTGGCCGCGGAAGTGCTCGCGAAACTGAAACAGCGCATGGCCGTTTTGCGGGTCGGCGATCCGCTGGACAAGAACACCGACCTGGGCGCGATCAATTCGCGCGAGCAACACGGCCGCATCACGGAACTGGTGCAGAGCGGCGTGACGGAAGGCGCGGAGATGCATCAGTCGCCCTGCAAGCTGCCGGCGAAGGGATTCTATTTCCGCCCGACCATCTTCTCGAACGTGACGATGAGCCACCGCGTCGCCCGGGAGGAAATCTTCGGCCCGGTGCTCAGCGTGCTCACCTTCCGCACCGTGGATGAAGCCGTCGAGAAGGCGAACAACACGGACTACGGACTCTCCGCCGGCGTGTGGACGGACAAAGGCTCGCGCATCCTAAAAATGAGCACGGAGCTGAAGGCGGGCGTCGTGTGGGCAAACACTTTCAACAAGTTCGATCCCACCAGCCCGTTCGGTGGTTTCAAGGAAAGCGGCTTCGGCCGCGAGGGCGGACGCCAGGGACTGCTCGACTACTGCAAACTCATCTAGCCACCCACCATGACTGATCGTCTTCCCATCACCAAAACTCCCAAGTGCTACGTCGGCGGCGCATTCATCCGCAGCGAGAGCGGACGCGTCACGGCGCTGAATGACAGCAACGGCACGTTCTTCGCCAACATCCCGCGCTGCTCGCGGAAGGATCTGCGCAACGCCGTGGAAGCCGCCGCCAAAGCCGGAGCCGGCTGGGCGCGGCGCACGGCATTCAATCGCGGACAGATCCTCTACCGGCTGGCCGAGATGATCGAAGCGCGCTCCGCCGAACTGGAGCGCGCCCTGATGCTCGGCGGCGCCACAGCAAAGCAGGCCGCGAGCGAAGTGGCCGCGTGCATCGAACGCGTGGTCCACTACGCCGGCTGGACGGACAAGTACGAACAGCTCCTCGGCAACGTGAACCCGGTCGCGTCATCGCATTTCAATTTCACCGTCACGGAGCCGATGGGTGTGGTGGGCGTGATCGCGCCCGAGACGGCGCCGCTGCTCGGTCTCGTCTCGCTCATCATGCCGGTGATCACGAGCGGCAATGCAGTCATCGCGCTCGCGTCGTCGGCGCAACCTTATCCCGCGATCCTGCTCGGCGAGATGCTCGCCACGAGCGATCTTCCCGGCGGCGTGGTGAATATCCTGACTGGCGTGCGTGACGAGTTGATCCCCGCCTTTGCCACCCACCGGCACCTGCGCGGCATCAGTGGCGTCGCGACTGCCGCTGAACGCAAAATCCTCAAGACCGGCGCAGCGGACAGCGTGAAGCGCGTGCAGTTGCGGAAGGCGGAGGACGAGAACGACTGGACGGCGAAGACGGCCGAGGGGCTTTTCCAAATCCGCGACTTCGTTGAGTTCAAGACGACCTGGCATCCCATCGGTGCCTGAGTCGCACCCCGCACGTTCTCCCCCCAGACCCATGCCCCCCCACGACCTCCTGCGCGGCGCACGCGTTTACCTTTCCGGTCCCATGGATTTCGTCGCGTCGCGCGCCGATGAAAAGCGGCTCGGCTGGCGCAATCGCGTGGGCGACCTGCTGCGCTCGCACGGAGCCGTCGTTTTCGATCCGTGGTTCAAGCCAAGTGTGCGCGGTTTCCTCGAATACGGAATCGAAGACCTGAACACCATCGACGTGCGCCAGAACTGGACCTACGAGCAGGGCCAGGCCGGCGATGAGGCGCGCTCCGCGTGCGCGGAGAAGTTCTGGGAGACGCTCCACATCGACCTCCGCATGGTGGACACCAGCGACTTCACCGTCGCCTACGTCCCCACGAACATCTACAGCGTCGGTACCGTGCATGAGATCGTGCTCGCGCGGCAGCAGTTGAAGCCGGTGTTGTTTGTCAGTCCGCCCGTGACGTTCCCAGCGCACGATGAACTGCGCGCGCATCTGAGTGGTGATGCGAAAGGTCTCGCGCTGCTCGACCGCCTGGCCTCCGAGGTGCCCATCAAGCCGAATCCGCGCGGCATTCCGAGCCTGTGGTACATGCCGCTCATCGATGGCGGCGGGTTTTTCGACGGCTTCGGATTCGCCGAATACGCCGAACGCTTTGGATGGGAGCAAACGCCGGCGGACGAAGTCGAACGCCGTCTGCCGCCGAAGAAGCCGCTCCTTCCCTTTCTCGAACAACTCGCCCGCAAAATTCCCGAGCGCTGGGATCCGAAGCTGAAAAAATATGTGACGAACGACGACTGGCTCCTGTGGGAACTCGAGAGCGCCGACTCGCATGGCGAAGTCGTCCACCATCCCTCGACCACGACGGAGTCCTAATCCTCCCCCCATGGCCGCCATCTCCTCCAACGATCTTCCATCGACCGGGCACCGTCCCGATTATCCCCCTGGATTCCGCGCGCGCCGCGGGCTGAACTGGGGCTTCATCGGCCTGCTCTACACGTCGTTCTACATGTGCCGGTACAACCTGCCGCTCGCGAACAAGGCGATCAGCACGGAGTTCGGTTTTTCAAAAGGCGACATGGGGTGGATCATCACCACGGCGATGATGGCGTATGCCTTCGGGCAGATCATCAACGGTCTGCTCACCGATCATTTCGGCGGCAAGCGCGCGATGCTCATCGGCGCGGCCGGCACCGTCGTGATGAACATCCTTTTCGGCGTCGCCTCGTTTTGGGGCATGCTCGGCCTGTTCGTCGCCCTGCGCGGCATCGACGGCTACTTCCAGGCCTTCGGTGCGCCGGGCATGATCAAGATCAACGCCGCGTGGTTCGCGCACACCGAGCGCGGGCGGTTCGCGGGCATCTTCGGCTTCATGATCAATCTCGGGCGCTTCGGGATTTTCAAACTCGGCCCCGCTCTGCTCGCCGGGTTTGTCTTCCTCGGAATGTGGCACGTGCCGCCGCTGCATTGGCGCTGGCTGTTCTGGATCCCCGCAGGCGTGGCCACGATCGCGGCGATCGTCATGGCGATGGTGGTGAAGGACACGCCGGAGCAGACGGGCTTCCCCTGCGTGAACCCCGACGAACCGCACACCGACCATGTGGAGATGTCCATCCGCGAGGTCTTTTTCACCATCGTCCGCCAGCCGATCGTCTGGCTCACCGCGAGCGCGTATGCCTGCACCGGCGCGGTGCGGCAGGGAGTGGATCAATGGTTCCCGCGTTTCCTCGAAGACGTGCATCACGTGAAGCTCGATTCCGTGGAATTTCAATGGGTGGGCTTCCTCATCCCGTTTGTCGCATCCGTCGGCTCGCTACTCTCCGGCTACGTCTCGGACACGCTTTTCAATGGCCGCCGGACGCCGGTCGCCGCCGGACTCTACTTCATCGAGACCGCCGTGATTCTTGCGGCCGCGCAATTTCACTCCGTGAATGCCGCGCTGTTTTTCCTCGTGCTGATCTCGCTCACTGCGAACGCCACGCATTCCATCCTCGGCACCGCCGCCGCGATGGACATCGGCGGGGCGCGCCGCGCGGGCTTCGCCTCGGGCCTCATTGATTCATTTCAATACTTCGGCGGCAGCCTCGCGGGGTTCTTCCTCGGCCGGCTCCTCGACAAAAGCTGGGACTACTACTTCTACTTCATGGCCCCGTTCGGGGTGATCGGCGGCCTGCTCATGCTGTGGAGCCACGGACGGATCACGAAGGCATCGAAGACGGGCCATTGATCCTTTTCTCCGCCCCCCATGAAACACCTTCTCGCCGTCTGCTCCCTCTTCCTGCTCGCCCTCTGCCCGCGCGCGTCCGCGTGGAGCGCGCCCGGACATATGATCTCGGCCTCGCTAGCCTACGATCAACTCAATGAAACGGAGCGCGCGAAACTCGATACGATCCTCCTCGACCACACGAAGTACGAGACGTGGAAGAAAACGTATCCCGATGCCGGACTGCCGGAACTGCCGCTCGGAAAATTCATCGCAATGCTCGCCAGCTTGTACCCCGACGACATCCGCAACCACGACAACCCGGAAACTTTCCCCGAGTGGCACTACATCGATTACCCGCTCATCCCGCCGGATTTCCCGATGAAACCCGCGCCCACACCCGGCGACGATGTGCTCACCGGCATCGCCAAATCTGCCAAGGCCGTGCGCGGTCTGACCAAGACCTACGACACGCGCACCCGCGCTAAAATGCTCAGCTATCTGCTGCACCTCGTCGGCGACATCCACCAGCCAATGCATTGCGAGACGCTCTTCGATGACAAGTTCCTCGCTCCCGAAGGCGACCGCGGCGGCAACAACGCCTGGGTGAAAGCGCCCGGCGGCCACGCGATCAAGCTGCACGCCTTCTGGGATCAGCTCTTCGGTCCCGGCGGTCAGCTTTTCCGTCCCGTTCCGCTGACCATGATCCTCGCCTCGGAGCACCGGACGAAGGAGCTCGCGCAAAAATTCCCTCGCACCGCATTGCCCGAACTCACCGCGCACCCGACCCCCGTAAGCTGGAGCCTCGAGAGCCGCGCACTCGCGATCAGCGACGGCTGGCGCAAGCACACGCTTGCTTACGGTCTCACCGAATCCACCGCCGGCACGCTCCCCGCCGACTACGAAGAAAAGGCGCGCGTTATTGCGAACCGGCAAATCGCCCTGGCGGGTCATCGTCTCGCGGACACTCTGCGGGACGTGCTGAAGGAACCGTAAACGTCTCGGACGCGGCTTGGGTGGGAGCTTACTGAAAACGATTTCTTAATCCGTCACGGAGCACCATCGAGACTGCTGATGACCCGTTCAGTGGTTCGATCAGTGTCCCCGTATCAGATGAAGGTCGCGAACAAGCGCAGCGACTGGCGATACGCCTTGAAAAAGCGCAGGGCGCTCCTTCGCGCATCGTCCATAGCCTTGCGTCCGATTGCGGCTACCCCAGCAGCGCGCAACGCCCCGACGGCAAGGTCCTCACCACCTACAATTCCGAGGCCGTGGACAACCACGACCGCTACCACATGGGCGTTGCGGTTTGGAAGGCGCCGAAAGACAAATGGCGGCACTCACTTCACTCATATGAAGCAATCTATTTTTGTTCTTACCGCCCTGGTGCTGTCGACGCTCGCAGCGCTACACGCGCAAACTGTCACCGTTATACCCAGCGACGCCGGACTGCGTGTCGAGATCGATGGTCAACCCTTCACCGAATTCGGGGCAATCGCACCAAAACCCGCGCAAGATTTTGGAGATTATAAATGTACTTTTGAGAGCGAGGTTGGCAGAAGCTCGGGATGCCCGACACCCACAGCCTGAGTCACTATTTCCGTCAACTCGAAGACCCGCGCATTGAGCGCGGCAAGTTTCACAGCCTGCACGACCTGCTCATCATCACAGTCTGCGCGCTGCTCTGCGGCGCGGAGGGTTTCGTGGACATGGAGGAATTCGGCAAGGCCCAACGCGGGTGGCTCAAGAAACTGCTCGCGCTGCCCAAGGGCATCCCCAGCCACGTCACCTTCGGTCGGGTCTTCACCGCGCTGGACCCCGCACAGTTCGCCGAGGCCTTCACGGCGTGGACGCAGAGCCTGCGCGAGACGCTGGCCGGGGAGATCGTCGCCGTGGACGGCCGAGGAGGCGGAGGGGAATAGGAAGGCTGGTGGATGGGCGAGAGACCCTGCGGCGCAGCGGCGGCGCGGAGCAAAGCCCCGTGCATCTGGTCAGCGCGTGGGCGGCGGGCAACCGGCTCGTCCTCGGCCAGCTTCGCACCGCGCAAAAGAGCAACGAAATCACCGCCGTCCCCGAACTGCTGCGCCGGCTCGAACTGGCCGGCTGCATCGTGACCCTCGAAGCAATGGGCTGCTATGAAAACCATCGCGCGCGAAATCCACGAGGCCGACGCAGACTACGTGCTCGCGCTCAAAGCCAACCACGAAGTCCTGCACGGAGAGATCCAAGCCTTCCTCGACGACGCGCTGGAAAACCCCGCGCACCTGCCCGGGGCCAGCCGCCACCAGACCGTGGAAAAAGACCACGGGCGCATCGAAACCCGCCGCTACCTGTGCACCGGCAAACTCGACTGGCTGGCCGACCGCGAACAATGGGCCGCGCTACGCAGCGTCGCCGTGATCGAAGCCGAGCGCACCATCGGCTAAAAGACCACGCGCGAACGGTGCTACTACCTGAGCAGCCTGCCGCCCGATGCCCCGGAACTGGCCCGCGCCATCCGCGGCCACTGAGGCGTGGAAAACTCCCTGCACTGGGTGCTCGATGTCGCCCTGCGCGAAGACGACTGCCGCGTGCGCACCGGCCATGCCGCCACCAACCTCGCCACCCTGCGCCACCTCGCCCTCAATCTCCTGCGCAAAGACACCACCAAGAAGCGCGGCATCCGCACCAAACAGAAAATCGCCGCATGGGATCACCGCTACCTCGTCAAGCTGCTCGCAATTTGACGCGATTGCCCTGCTTTTTATGCAGCGCCACATCCGACATGCTGATCCAGCCTGCGGCCTTGCCGACCACGGAGGCCGTGCGCAGGGAGCAGCCGTGCCCGATGTGCAGGAGCAGCACCCGCAACAAACTGCCCAGCGAACTGGCCCCGCGCAGCCGCCGCACGGCCCCCGTGGCCTTGGCCTGCGCTTACCAGTCCTGTGGGAGCAGGGAGAGAAGATAGTCCCAGTTCTCATCGGCCAGCATGCGGGGTTGAGCGATGCCCGGCACATGCCAGATACCGCAAACTTGTCCATCGCTAAGTTAGCGCTTATGGGGCAACGCCCCGGGAAATATTCTCCCACCAAAGCGCAACGCTGACGTGGGCGTGGCAACGTGTGTCGCCCTTTCAGGACATGATACCCAAAGCGCTGCCCAAGGGTTGCTTGTCTGAGGGCCTTTGGCCCTCTGCTCAGGCCGAATCAAAAGTGCATAACGAGGACCGCGGTCTGCGTGTCGGGAACGAGCAGCCGCCAATCATTTTAGGGCCGGCCGAGGTCCTTTGCGAGAAAGCCGAGCACCAGCGGGCGCCGGTCGCGCTCGGTGGGTTGGAGGTGGAAGCTGTGCGGGGCGCCGGGGATGATGACGAGTTCATGATCGGCGCCGGCTTTGCGCAGCGCGGCGGCGAAGGTCTCGCTCTGGCTGGCGGCTACCGTTTCGTCGGCGGTGCCGTGGATGAGAAGCATGGGCGCGGCGGCTTTGTGAACGTAGGTGGTGGGCGACGCAGCCTTGTAGAGTTCGGGCGCTTCCTCGCGCGTCTTCGCGAACATTTTCATGTCGTGATAGTTCATCAGGGTTGGCGGTCGAAATAGTCGGCGAGCGCATAGGCGCGTTCGTTGAGCGGCTGCATCGCGGCGAGGAGCGGCGCGTACGGTTCATAGCGGGCGTTCACGATTCCCTTGTTGCTGTCGCGATTCGAGGGGTCGGCGCCTTTGTCGGCGGGATCGTTGTCGCTGTATTTGAACCAATGCCAGCCGACGCAGGTCCGCGCCTCGAGGAGCGCGAGCGCGAAGTGCTGATAGAAAAGTCCGCGCTCCGCCTGCGTGCGGACGAGCCAGCCGGCGCCGCCGGTGTTCGCCATGCCGCTGTCGAGCGCCTTCGCATACCACTCGGTGATCATGCTGGGCTTGCCCGACTCGCGTTCCCACATCGCGAGCTTCTTCGCGCTGGGCGTCCAGGCGCGATAGTAGTTCACGCTGACCACATCGAGATGCGGGCCGGCGGCGCGGAAGACTTCCGGGAAGCCGAGCGTGTCGCCGTTTTTGTCGGAGTGAAAACGCGCGCCGAGGTAGAGGTGATTCGGGTCGTGTTCGCGGATCGCCGCCGCGACCGCGCGGCAGTAGCGCTCGACGACGAGCGCGAGGAAATCCTGCTCGTCGATTTCGGTGATGTCGCTCACTCCGGCATTCGCGCCGTGCCGCTGCGCGAGGAACTTTATCGCCGCACGCTGTCCGGCGTCGTGCTTCGGCAGCGCGAGGAAGTCGCGGAGCGCGGCGCGGGTGAGGGGCATTTCGTTGTCGGAGAAATGTCCGAGCAGCCACGGATCGTCGCGCATCGGCGCGAGCTGCTTCGCATACTCCCGGCAGAAGGGCTCCCACTCGGGATCGAAGACCGGGATCGCATCGCCGCGATAGCCGGTGTGTCCCGGCTGTTGAAAGGTGACGCCGCGCTTCTTTCCAAAGCTCGACATGAAACTCCACAGCTTGGTGGTCACGAGCCGGCGTGGCTCCACGGCGCCGAGGAGTTCGAGGTCCGACCACGAGCCAACGCCGTTGAATCCCGCTTCGACCAGCAAGTCCTGGGTGGCGGCGGCCCATTTCGCGTCGCTGCCAAATTTTTTCAGCAAAGCCGCGTCACCCTCCGCGGTGCGCGTCTTGCGCACGGAGACGACGCCGCGATGAAGAAAGGCGCCCCCGTCCGGTGTGATCAGCCACCAGCGAGCGCCGATCTTCTCCGGGTGAAAGAAGCCGGTCTTTTTCCCGTGCCGCGCCAGCGATCCGCCGAAGCGATCCAGGCCCGTGTCCGGCGCGAGCTTCGGCAGATCGTCGAGCGTGCGTGTCGCGAATTTCTTCCACGGTTCGTTCGGTTTCAGCGCGGCCTCGATCGTGCGTATGGATTTTGCATGCAACCGAGGCGCGAACGAAAGTCCCGCACTCAATGCGAGCGTGTGGTGCAGGAAGTTGCGGCGTGAGAACAGGCGGGACTTCGTCATGCGATGCACATCATTGGTAGGTTGGCGCTCTTCCCGGCCGTCAGTTCCAGCCCGGAGGGCTGACGGACATTAGCCGTTGGTGAAGCGAGGAACGAGCGGAACCACCGGATCAAATTGGAAAACGGTCGCACCCCGGAGGGGTGCTGGAGATGGTCGAGAGGTTCCGGCACCCCTCCGGGGTGCGGGCCGATTCTGCTGGCAGTCCGGTGGTTTCGCTACGCTTCACCACCGGCTAATTTCCGTCGTCCCTCCGGGACAAAGATTCTCACGGTTTTCCGTCCTCGTAGTGCCGGCCGATCTCCTCCCGCGTCATCGCCCGCGCGACGATCGCTACTTCGTCGATGCGGCCGACGAAATTCCGCTGCGGGATGGGGCGCGAGGCGGGCCAGTATTTGCGCGCCGCGGAGGAGGGCGCCGAGTTGCCGAGTTCGAGTTCTGCGAGCGTCACGGGCACGACTTTCTTCGGCAGCAGGGTGCCGACCGGCTGGCCGCCCACATAGTGGGTGATGCTCCCTGCATCCACGTCATAGACCGTGACGAGATGCAGCCACTGGCCGCGATTGAGCGGCGTGAGGGCACCCGAAATCACGCCGCCGTAGAAGTGAACCGGCGTCTTGCCACACGCTGCACGCACGCGGTACGAAAGCCCGCCGGCGCCGGTGAGGTCCCAATCTGCGGCGCCGAGGCCGCTCTGCACGGCGGCGAGCAGGGAGTTCGCAGCGTTCGGCAGACCGTCGGTGCGGACCCAGGCGAGATACGTGAGAGCGCGATATTCGCCAGGCACGCGCAGCCGCACGCGGTCGCTCGCGCCCTTGAACTCCAGCGCGCCTTTCCCCGGCCAGCGGCCTTCCGTCCACGCTGCGCCGACGATGCCGCCTTGCGTGCCGGGATCGGCTTGCGTCGCGCGATTCACGAGCACGCCGTCCCACGCGTTTTGGTGGTCGAAGGTGTAATGCACGAGCGTCGCCGGGTCGTGATCGAGCGCGCGGACCGCTTCCTTCCAAGCGGCGTGGCGGCGCTGCGCCTCGGTGTCGGACTTCGGTCTCGATCCGACGGTGAACGACGGCGGCGCAATCGTCCTGACGGGCAACACCATCACCCGGCGCGGCACGCCGATCGTGGCCGTCCCCAACACCGCGCTTGGCGTGGAGTACCGCGCGCTCCTCGCGCGGCGGAAGGATTACCGGGCCGCAGGGCCCACCTATACGGTCCAATTCAGCGCGGATCTCACCACATGGGAAAGCAGCATGTAAATTCCCACGGTCGTAGCATCCGATGCATTGATGGATGCGGTCACGGTGCCCTACCCACTCTTGCTGCAATCGGGTGCGAAGCCCCGATTCTTCCACGTGAGGATCACCGCTCCGTAAAGCCTCGCGCGGCGGCAGCATGGGCCGGCGGGTCAAGTCGGACGTCGGGCATAAAGACGTCATGCCAGCGAGGCTCGCAGGCACCGCGGCCCAACGCATGGGATCGAGACGATCGAAAATCTATCAGTGAGAACTCCGGTGGTTGATCGGCGCATTGGCCACATGGCCAATGGCCAGATGCACCAGGGATCAGCACTGTACGTTCTGAAGTTTCGGACCTCAGACCTGTTCTTCCCCCCACTCCACGATGACCACCCATCTTCAAACCGCCAAAATGGTCGGGAGGGCAGTATTCACGATCGCCCCAGTCGCCTTTGTTCTTTACGTCTGCCTGGCGATGCAGGGATTCGCCGACGAATACGACACGCTGCGGATCTCATGGCAGAACAAACTGGTCAGCGATGCGACCAGTTCATCGAGCCTGACGAGCATCAACAGCAAAGCGGTTACTTACCAAAGCTCGATGGTCCCGGGGGGCACGATGACGTCGGCCACAACGGGATACTTGTGGAGCGACCTTCCACTGAACTCCCTCGCGACCGGCGCTGCGGCGGACACCGCTTCGGGGAACATTGTATCGAGCTTTAAGCGCTTGGAGTCCATGGCGCTGGCGTATGCGACACCCGGCTGTGCGCTTTACCAAAATGCCGCATTGCTGGCCTCGGTGACCAACGGGTTGGATTGGATGACAACCACGTTCTACTCCCCGACCACCACGCTGTATGGCAACTGGTATGACTGGGAGGTCGGCGGTGCAAAAGCCCTGACCAACACCGAGGTGCTTCTGCTTTCCAACCCCACCGCACTAACCACCACGCAGATTACCAATTACTGCCGGGCCTATTACAACTTCTGCCCGAACAGCGTGAACCAGAAAGACTATTTCTGGTGCGGCCCATTGACGGGGTCGAACACGACGAACTGCGTTCTGCTGATGGCGCTCCAAGGCGCCTTGATGGGAACCGAAACAACAACCGTGACCCGGTTCACTCACACCACCAACACCACCTCGAGCGTCGCGATCAGCGGCAGTTCATTGCTGGCGGAAGCCAGAGGCAACCTGAGCGGGCAAAACCCGGGCGACTTCAGCGGCAAGAGTGTCTTCGACTATGTGACTTCAGGTGATGGCTTTTATGCCGACGGTTCGTTCGTGTTCCACGGCAACATCGCCTACACCGGGCAGTATGGGAAAACGCTGCTGGAAGATGTGGCGGACATTGTGAGCCTCTTGAACGGCTCAACTTGGGCGATCTCAGATCCCGAGCTTGCCAACGTCTATGACTGGATCACGAAGGGTTTTGAGCCTTTCCTCTATAACGGTGCTTTCATGGACATGGTGCGGGGGCGGTCCGCGTCGTGGTCGTCCGCGACCGAATACGACGTCGGCGTCGAGGTGATCGCCGCGATCCGGAAAGTCGCCACCTTTGCCCCGCCCGCCACCGCCACGGCGCTGACGAACTTCGCGAATTCGCCGCGCCTGGCATCGGGGCAGTTTCATTTCGCGGGGATGGATCGCGTGGTGGCGCTGCGCAGTGGATTTGGTTTTGGGCTGAGCATGTCATCGAGCCGCATCGGGAACTTCGAAAACCTGTTTAGTAGCTCCAATCTGAAAGGTTGGTTTACCGGCGATGGCATGACGTATCTCTATGTGGGGGAAACGGACACGCAGTTCACTGACACCTTTTGGCCGACGGTCGATTACACCCATCTCCCCGGAACGACGGTGGAACAGGGCTATGTGCCGCAGCCGAGTGTCACGGATCAAAGCTGGGTCGGTGGTGCACAGGTGGCGGGCACGTATGGCTCAGCCGGCATGGCATTGCATCCGGCGGCCAGTTCCACCGCCAGTTCGACTTTGAATGGAAAAAAGTCGTGGTTCATGCTCGACAATAAGATCGTTTGCCTCGGCTCGGGGATTTCTTGCACGACGGGCAATGCGGTGGACACCACCGTGGAGAATCGGCGCCTCGGCGCAGTGCCCACGAGCAATTTCACCGTCAATGGCGTGACGTATCCGCCCACGGCAGGATGGAGTGCATCGCTGTCAGGATCGACCTGGTGCACCCTCGACGGCGTTGGCGGCTATTACTTCCCGAGCAGCACGAGCAACCTGAACGCTTCGTTTGTGGCCAGGTCCGGCTCTTGGACGCAAATCCGGCCGGATGACAGCGACACCACCACGTATAACGACAACTACCTGAAGTTGTGGTTTAGCCACGGTGTTGCTCCATCCAATGCCAGCTATGCCTACGTGATACTGCCTGGCAGGAATGCGAGTGCGACGAGTGCTTACGCGCAGAATCCGGACGTCGCGATCGTTGCCAATACGACGAACATCCATGCGGTGAAGAGTGTCGGCCTCGGTGTGGTTAGCGCGAACTTCTGGGCGACGGCGGGGGGCACGGCCGACTGGATCACCGTGAATAAGCGGGCATCGGTGGTCACGCTGGAGACGTTCAATGGCATCACCGTCGGCATCTCCGATCCGACCCAAAGCATCACCACGCCGATTACCGTCACCTTAAACCGCGCGGGCACCGGCGCCATTTCCGTAGATCCGGGGATCACCGTGACGCAGTTGACGCCGAAAATCATCTTCACCGTCAATGTGAATGCGGCGAAAGGGAAGACGTTCCAGGCTTCATTTTCGCAGGCACCGCAGTCGCCCGTTATTACAAGCGTCCTCACGGCGAATGGCAACCAAGGCGCCACCTTTAGTTATCAAATCACGTCAAGCAACGCGCCAACGAGTTATGGCGCGACTGGATTACCACCCGGTCTAAGCGTGAACACAGCTACTGGCCTGATCAGCGGGAATCCCACGCAGACTGGCACATTCACGTCCACCATCAGCGCGACCAACCCAGGCAGCACCGGCAGCGCTTCGCTGACGATCACCATTGCGCCGCCCATTCCATCGATCACCAGCAGCCTGAATCTGGTGGGAGGCAACGGGCAGGCATTCACTTACCAGATCACCGCGACCAGCGCGCCCTCGAGTTATGGTGCAACCGGATTGCCGACCGGCCTCAGTATTAATACCTCCACCGGCGTGATCTCTGGGACGCCGACCGGGATGACCTTCCCCACGAATATCATCCTCACGGCGACCAACGCCGGCGGTACGGGCTCCGCCACGCTCGTCCTCTCCGACGTGGTGTCGAGCTTTTCCACGACCGGCACATGGACGTGCCCCGCAAACGTGGCCGTCATCCAAATCGAATGCTGGGGTGGTGGAGGTGCTGGGGGAAGCGCATATAAAGCGACCTCCAACGCCTTTGCCGGTGGTGGAGCGGGTGGCTCGTATTCCAAGGTCAATTCAGTAACGGTGACACCCGGCGCAAGCTATATCGTTACGGTGGGTGCGGGCGGACTCAGCCTGACAACACCCGATCTGGCGAGCGCTGCCGGCAACGATTCGTCGTTCGGATTCGGTGCGACGACTTATGGTGTCGCCAAGGGGGGGGCGGGTGGCCAGACGATCATCAATCTCGGGGCGAGTGGCAGAGCGGGGCTGGCCGGGATCGGCAGCGCGGCGGGAAACATTGGCGACACCGTCTATGCCGGTGGCAGTGGATACGCCGGCCAGGGGAGCAGCGGCAGCCCCACGGTGAGTTCCGGCGGCGGCGGCGGCGGTAGCGCTGGCACCGGTAGCGCTGGCATCAATGCGACGGATTATCCTGGAGCTCCGGCGGTGCCAGGTGGTGGTGCGGGTGGGGCAGGTAAATCTGGTGGGAATGGCAATGGCCTGGTTGGCAGTATTCCCGGCGGTGGCGGTGGTGGAGCGCGCGCCTCAGCGACCAGCACCCAGTCCCTCGGAGGAGCAGGTGGCAATGGCGCGGTGATCGTCACCGTGAAGAAACTCCTCGCCACGGTCACACTTGGCGGCCTCGCGACGACCTATGACGGCACACCGAAAGCCGCGACTGCCACGACCACGCCGAGTGGCCTCCCCGTCACTTTCACCTACAACGGCTCAGCGACTCCACCGACCACCGCCGGCAGTTACACGGTCGTCGGCTCGGTCAATTCCGGGAGCTACAGCGGCTCGGCGACCGGCACGCTCGTCATTGCCGAAGCGGTCACCAGTTGGCGGCAGCTTTATTTCTCCACCACGGCAGACACCGGAAACGCAGCGGACTCCGCCGACCCCGACGGCGATGGCTTCACCAACGCGCAGGAATACCGCTTCGGCATGCTGCCCACCACGGCTGACGCCAGGTCACCCCTCGGCGCATCGTCATCCGGCACGAACTTCCTGCTCACTTTCGTTGCCCGGCAAGCCGCCGGTGCGGGTTACGCCGGTCTCACCCGGCACTATGCTGTGGAATGGACCCCCGAGCTTGCCAATGCGTCCTCTTGGGTTTCCATCGTGGGCTACTCCGACGTCGTGGGCGCAAATCAGACCGTGACAGTCACTCGGCCAATCCCTAGTCCCAATGGTTTCTACCGATTGAAAGTGTGGCTGCAATGAAGCCCCCCTCCATCGCTCCACCCCATGCATGCCGCCACCACCACCCGCTACCGCTGGATCATCTGCGCGCTCCTCTTCGCTGGGACAACGATCAACTACATCGACCGGCAGATTCTTTCGCTGGTAAAGCCACTACTCGACCAGGAACTGCATTGGACCAACGAGCAATTCGGGATGGTAAACTCCGCGTTCCAGGCCGCTTATGCGGTGGGTCTGCTTTTCTTCGGGTGGTTTATTGATCGCTTCGGGACGAAGATTGGCTACGGCGTTTCGATCACCTTCTGGAGCATCGCGGCGATGTGCCATGCGCTGGTCGGCAGCATTGCCGGTTTCACCTATGCGCGCATCTTTCTCGGGGTGAGCGAGGCGGGAAATTTCCCATCGGCAATCAAGGCGGTGGCCCAATGGTTTCCGCGCAAGGAACGCGCGTTTGCTACCAGCCTTTTCAACTCCGGCGCCAATGTCGGCGCGATTTTCGCCCCCGCCACGGTGCCGATTATCGCGGCGACCTGGGGTTGGAAAGCGGCCTTCATCGCGGCAGGGGCGGCGGGTTTTGTTTGGTTGATTTTTTGGAAGCTCTTCTACGACGTGCCGGAGAAACATTCGCGCGTTAGCGAGGGAGAGTTGACCCACATTCTTTCCGATCGCGAAGCGGTCGGCGGCGCGGGCGTGTCCTGGGCGAGCTTGCTGAAATTCCGGCAAACTTGGGCATTCATTGCGGCGAAATTTCTTACCGACCCCGTCTGGTGGTTCTTCCTCATCTGGCTGCCCGATTACTTCAACAAGACGCAGGGCCTGAACATCAAGAAGCTCGGCGTGCCGCTCGTGGTCATCTATGTCATCGTCACCGTGTTGAGCATCGCGGGTGGCTGGCTGACCAATGCGTTGGTGCAGCGCGGTTGGACCAACAACCGCACCCGCAAGACCTGCATGCTTCTCTTCGCACTCTGCGTGCTGCCCATCCTCGCGGTGAAAGGTGCGGGCCTGTGGGGTGCCGTGACACTGATCGGCATCGCCGGGGCAGCCCACCAGGCATGGTCGGCGAATCTTTTCACGACTGTTTCGGACATGTTTCCCAAGCGTGCGATCGGCTCGGTGATCGGTCTCGGTGGGATGGCGGGTTCCATCGGCGGAATGTTGTTCCCGATCTTCAGTGGACGATTGCTCGACCGCTTCACGGCGACTGGGAGTGTGAATACCGGCTACGGGATTCTCTTCGGCATTTGCGCGCTGGCCTATCTTGTGGCGTTCGGCCTCAACCATCTGCTCGCGCCCCGATTCGAGCAGATCGAAACGAATGGCGTAAGGATCTGACAAGGAAGCCGCCGCCAACCTCAGCGTCTCCTTCCACACCGCCAACGAATACTCTCGGCGCGTTTTTAGAGAGATCCGGGTCCACATCCGACGCGGAGTCGTGGCCCGGGGCGATCAATGAAGGGCTGGGGTAGAGTGCTGCTGCATCCCGACGAAGTGATTGATCGTGGTTTTCATGCCGGCGCGGTGCCTCCGAAAAGGCCGAATCTTCGTGCGGGATCAAGACCGTAGCCGTTGGCAACAAGGCAACGCCGCTGATTTCGCCGGATTCACGCGTCTGTCAGTGCGCGGGAAAACCATTCTCGAGCAAGGTTTCCATCGGCGGCGCGGTGCGATCACCGGTATTCACGAAGCCAGCTGTGGCGTCGCCATTATGAAAGTGAATGCGGTCCGCGACACCTTTGCCGAAAGCAAGACCGCTCAGGGTAAGTTGCTCGATCTTGTCCTCCGCCCGCACTCCGACCTGCGTGTCGTAGATTGCGCAATCCTTAATGACGACGTGTGCACCGCCGCGTTTGCCGGGGCCGCGCACGCGGAAGGCGATCTCGTTGTCCGCGAACACGCAGTGCGTGATCTCCGCAGCGACATTTTCCTTCAAATTCAACGCGGCCATGTTCTCGATTTGTGACGGCTGGTTGAAGCCGTGCAGGTGGCAATTCCGGATCGTGAGCTTGCAGCTTTCGCCATCGGGTTTCGTCTTGGTGTCCACGGCATTCTCGCCGGGCCGCTCGCCCGCCTTGAAGCCCAGCGCATCGGCCGACAGCGTGCCGGTCCACAGGTGACAACTCTCAATCACCACGCTGCCTTGCGAGCGGCGATCCGGATCGAATTGAACGCAATCGCCCGAGACATGGGAAATGTCGCAGTTGCGAATCGTGACATCGCCCCAACGACCGGTCACGCCGTGCGCATCGTCCTGTGCTCTGAAGGTGCCCTTGAGCAGGTGATGGATGCGGCAGTTCTCGATCACCACGTTCGTCCCGAAGACTCCAACGCCGTTGCCGGTGGCGTTGCGAATCTCGCAGTTGCGCAGCGTCACATCGTTCGCGGCGATCTTGACGATATTCCCGCCCGCGCCCTGTGCATCGACGAGGAAGTTTTCATACACGCCGGGTTTCGTGATCTCGAGACGGCTCACGATCTTGGGATTCGCAAGTGTGCCCACGATGCCATCGGTGCCGACGCGCTTCGCGGGTCCCGCACCATGCATTCCGGCGAGCGACGCCAGCAGCATCACGATAAGAATCGCGCGCGGACTTTTCACTTCGCGTTTCTTGTGACCTCGAACCCTCCAGTGAGTTTCATGTTCTCCGACGAACTGCCGATCATGACCTTAAACGCGCCCGGCTCGACCACACGCTTGCCTTCGCGATTGATCAGCTCCAGCGCGGATGCTGGGAGTTTGTAGCTCACGGCTTTCGTTTCGCGGGGCTTCAGATGCACGCGCTCGAAGCCGCAGAGGTTGAGTTCGTAGGTGGTCACGCTCGCGGTTTCCTGGCGGAAGTAGAGCTGTGCGACTTCATCGCCGGCGCGGTCGCCGGTGTTCTTGATTTCGCACGTCACGGTGACTTCGCCGTTCGGCGGGATTTGTGCGGGCGACACTTTGAGTCCGCTGTATTCGAACGTGGTGTAGCTGAGGCCGAAGCCGAAGGGATACAGCGCGCCTTCGGCCATGCTGTTGCCGAAGCCGTTGGGGTCCACCTTCTTCGACTGCGACGCGTGGCTCGCGGGCTTGAAGGGGAAGTTGAAGGGCAACTGTCCGACGGTCTTTGGGAAGGTCACGGGGAGCCGGCCACCGGGGTTGTAGTCGCCGAAGAGCGCCTCAGCGATGGCGATGCCGCCGGACTCGCCGGGAATGCCGGCGTTGAGCACGGCGGGGACGTTGCGCTGGATGAAGTTGATCGATGCCGGCTTGCCGATGAGCAGCACAGTCACGACGGGCTTCCCGGCATTTAACAGCTCGCGCACGAGATCGTTTTGATGTCCGGGGAGGTCGAGGCTCGTGCGGCTTTTCGATTCACCGATCGTCGCATCGGAATCGCCGACGAACACGATGACGGCATCCGCGCTCTTCGCCTTTTCAGCGGCGTCGGCGATTTGCGCGGCTTCGTCGCCCGAGGGCGGCTCGGGGAACAGCTCCGACTCGGGCCAGTGCTTGTCGGTCACTTCACAGCCCTGCGCGAACACGACCTCGGCGCCGCTGCCTTTCAGAAATGTCTGGATGCCTTCGAGCGGCGAGATCACCGCGCCGCCATTCGAGCCGTAGCGATCGTAGGAGGTCTCAGTCATCGTCGCCGTCGGTCCGCAGACGAGCACGCGCTTGAGGCTATTGCTCAGCGGCAACGTGCGCTTGTCGTTTTTCAAAAGCACGAGCGACTCGCGCGCTGCACGCAGGGCGACTTGTTTCGATTCCGGCGCGCCGATCTCCTTGCCCGCCGCCTCGGGGTCGATGTAGGGCGAATCGAAAAGTCCCTCGATGAACTTCACGCGCAACACATCGCGCACGCGCGCATCCACCACGTCCATCGACAACCGCCCTGCCGCGATCTCGCGTCGCACGGGCAGGATGAAAGTGTCCGGCGTCTTGAAGTGCGTGCGCACGTTGCCACCCGCGCGCAGGAACATCGCCGCCGCGTCATCAGCCGACGACGCCACGTGATGCTTCGTGAAAAGATACTCCACCGCCTCGCTGTCGGAGACGACGTAGCCTTTGAAGCCCCACTGCTTGCGCAGCCGCTCGATGAGAAAATCCGTGCTGCCCGAGATCGGCACGCCGTCGTAGTCGTTGTAGGAA
>JANPHH010000088.1:0-20802 GCA_031424375.1 Chthoniobacter sp.
AAGTGAGGTGCCAAGACGGCGCGCATCTTCGGCGCGAGGGACGCGGCCAGCGCCTCCTTTTCCTGGCTTCCTCCATGGCGAGCTGCTCGGCGGCTTTGATGAGACTCTCCAGCCCGGCAACTCCATCCTCGTCGCCGATGATGACGAAGATCCCCTGACTCTTCAGCGGCCTCACATCTGCGCCTCGGAACTCGCCGCCCGCTCCCCCAATCACCCCATTCGCATCGAGTCGCTGCATTTCCATCTCTCTGGCGGACTCGGTAATTTCTTTCACCTTTTCCTCATCGGCAAAAAGGTGTGGCGCGGCGACCGAGCGCATCTTTACGTAAGCGGCGGCTTCGGCCGCACTCTTGCGGCCAATGCGCCAGATGTTGCCGGCCCCGGCATTCTCCACCACCTCGACACTCAACCGGCCTTCGCTCAGGAATTCCATGGTCCGTCCGATTTCCGTGAGGCGCACGTTGCGCAGTTCAAATGCGGGCAGTCTCGTGTTTTCCAAGGAATCACTCACGACCACGTTGTCTCCGGGAAACGCCTTCCGCAGCGTCTCGCACAGCCCCGGAATCCTGCCGCCGTCGAATTTCATGGTGTGGAGCCGTGCCCCGCTTCCGGTTGCGGGATGGGCGACGTTGCCCAGCGCGGGACCGGCAGTCACCGCGGCTTCGTTTGCCACTGGAGCGGGCGTCTGCGCATAGAGGCACGGCGCGAGGAGCAGCGATGCGGCAGCGGCGAGAATGGGGGCGCGGCGAGCGAGCGGGCGTTTGTTGAGAGGATTTGGATTCGTTGTGTTCATGATTTTGTAGATGAGCCTTTGTGCGACAGCCGAATCGCCGGCCACCTTCAACATGGAAACGCCCGCCACGTCCGTTATCCCCCGGAGATTCTCGAAAAATGCGATGACCTCGTGTGGGCAATTCGGCAGGACGCCGTTGCCGACACGATCAGTGACGCACGTAGAGCCCCGCGGTCGATGGGTCTTGATAGTGGAGCAAAGCGAGAGTGACGGCAGATATCGGTCGCGCTTCATCGGTCTCCAGCGGTCCGGTGGAGCGCGCTAACAGCCCGGCGTTCGCTTCAGATGCCGATGACGGAGGTAACTTCGGCGAGACCTGCGTGAAACAGACATACCCCACCACGATCGCAGCGGCGGCGGCGAGGCCGGTCACCCATGCCCAGCGGTGGGTTCTCGTCGCCCGGACGGGGGCGCCAAAATGCGCTGACCATTGGCGACGCAAATCGTCCGGCAGAGCGGGCAGCGGCTCGTTCGCAGGCGGCGGTCGCTGGCTTTCCAGCAGGCGTTGCACGGGAGTTAGATGGGATTCGTCTTCGGTGTTCACGGCAGGTCGAGATGTTGGCGGATTTGTTTGAGCGCAAGGTCAAGCGCCTCGTGCAGTCGGCGGCGGCGCGTGGCTTCTGAGCTTTGTGGGTCGATGAAGAGCGCGGACATCAGCCGCTCATCGGCGATGAGACTGGTGTGGGTATCGCTCGGATGGATGATGAGCCGGGTGATGAGTTCCCATTGCGCCGGGGAGACGGCATGGGCGCTCTGCTCGAGGATGTCGTGCAGATCGAACTCCGGCGCGGCCGTGGCCATCGCCGTAGCCACACCGCCGTGCTCCATCGAGTCGATGGCCACTTCCAAATTCACGGCACGCTTCTCCGCGAAGCAGCGGCGCAGAAAGTCCGCGGACCGGCGCCGGGCGATGACTTTGCAAAGCGCGGGCAATTGCTCCGCAACGAGCAGCGCATCGAGCGGACGCTGCGCTCGCGCATCCGGCTGGATCAGCGCGGCGAGCGTCTCGGCGAGCACGTCCTCCACATCTTCCGCCGGCACGTCACAACCACGGATCACGGGCAACGCGAGCTGGCGCAGCACCGGCACGGCCGCCAGCCATCCGGCATGGCCATGCGTCTGGAGTTGGTGGAGATCCATCACGGGTTCATCAGGATGCCAAGCGGCATCGTGCCAGAGACACACGTCACTTTGCTGCGCTCTTTCGCGAGCCACTCGCTCCACCGCGAGTTCCCGTGCGCAGCGCTGGCAGAATGCGGAAATGGCGATCGGCGCGGTATCCGCCGGAAGTTCGCGCAAGGCTGCCTCCATCACGGCACGGCCGATCTCCGCGGCGATCTCCATGGGAAGGCGCAGCCCGTCGCGCGGCTGATGCGCCCACCGCACACAAGCCTCCCAAAGCACCTCCGCATCCGCGCGTTCATCCGATCCGGAGTCCGACGGAAATGAGATGAGCCGGTTGGAAATGGGAGGCATGGCGATGCCGGGAGAAAGGTCACAGCCTTCCCTCCGGTCGGCGGAAGGAAGGCTGTTACCCAGGAGTGGGTTGAGTGAAGTTATTCCGTGAAGTCGAGTTTGCCAGGCCCCTTCGGCAAAACGTAAGTCTTGGTGGCGACAGTCACCGGCACCGACTTATCCACCACCTCAAACGTAAGACCGTTGACCCAATAGCGACCTGTGCCGGCGAGCAGGACACCCATCGCGATGCCGTTTGCATTCGCAGGCACATCGAGGACGACGGATACTTCCGTCCAGTCAGTCGTGCCTTTTAAGGAGCGCTCCGACATGTTGTCGAATCCCAGCGGCTCCATGTTCGCCGAGTCGATCCGCAGCCACAGACCCGCGCCGGTGCCGCTGACATCGCGCGTCTTCATGAAACCTTTGAATTGCACGCGCTTGCCCACGTAGTCCTCCGCCTTGAAGAACTTCGACAGTGTGCCAAACCCCAGCGCCTTGCCGGGCATCGACTCCATAAAGGCCGAGGGTTTTCCATTCCGCTGCATCTCGGGATCGATCCCGCTTCTGTATTCGCGTGCCGGAGTGCGGGACCAGCCTTTCAGCGACGGCTCCTCGGCGGTAGCCATGCTGGCGGTGAATGTAGTGGCTGCCAGAGCGAAGAGGCCCAGCAGTGCGGTGGTCGTGGAGTGTGTTTTGTTCATTTTGATTTGGATTGAGGAGTTGGGTTACACCTCCACACGTCGCAATGCGGAATCGGGATTGTCAGAAAATCGTGGGTTGAAGGTGTAGAGTCGGCGTAGCGAGAGATCGGGTGCGAGACGAACTGCGCGCTCGACGCCGACCGCAGAAGCAGGGAAACCCGCGGGATGAGCGTTCACATTTCCACGACCTATCTCGGCGAACTGCGGTGCGAAGCGACCCACGGACCGTCGCAGGGGAAACTGCTGACCGATGCGCCGGTGGATAACCGGGGCAAGGGCGAGTCGTTTTCGCCGACGGATCTCGTGGCCACGGCGCTGGGGACTTGCATGGCCACGACGATGGGGATCGTGGCGCAGCGGCATGAGATCGATCTGCGCGGGCTGCGGGTGACGGTGGAGAAGGAAATGTCGGCAGACGCGCCGCGGCGGATCGTGCGGCTGAACACCGAAGTGCATGTGCCGCTGCCGGCGACGCATCCGCAGCGTGAAGCGCTGGAACGGGCCGCGCTCGGCTGCCCGGTGGCGCGCAGCTTGCCTGCGGAGCTGGAGGTGCCGGCGAAGTTTCATTGGCAGGAATAGACCGGGTAGCGGCCAGTTTCCTGAGCCGTCAGCCGATGCGGGGTCTGGTCGAAAATCATCATTTTCGGCCCCTTTCTCGTTCTAGACAGGGAGGGTGGTCGAAAGCATCGTGCCGCGCTGCGCCTCCCGGTGACCTCGGGGTGGTGCGCTTTTTCCCCACGCATGTCCCCCCGAAAGTCCTTCCTCGTCGTCGCGTTGTCCTGCGCCGTGTTTATCGTTTGTGTCGCCGCCTGGCTGTTGCGCGATCATCCCGTTGCGCCTCCAGTCGTTGCCGCGGCGCCCCCTCCGTCGCCAGCAGCGTTACCGGTGGCGGATCAGCCGTCCGGCGTCGTTGATGCGCCAATGCCGGTGCCCCCGGTGGAGCGGGTGCGTCAGCTCGCGACGACGGTGCGCGGGGAGAAGAGTGCGGCGTTTTATGGTTGGGCGGCGGCGTATCTCGCGGCGGATGCGGCGGAACGTCCGCGCTTGACGGCGGAAGGCCGGCGACTGGCGGAAGCGCGGCGGGCGGAGTTTCGCGCGGTGATCGTGGAGGATCCGCGCCGGGCCTTGGATGAAGCGGTGCCCATGGTGGTGCGGCAGCAGCTCCCCGAGCAGATCGTGCAGCGCCTGGAGACGCGGGTGAATGGCGTGGCCGCGATCCGCGTGATGCAGGGCGTGCCGCTGCCGGGTGAGCCGCGGCCGGTGAAGTCGCTGACGCATCGCGTGGCGGAGTTTGCCGATGGGAAGACGTATCGCGCTTACGTTTACAGTGAGCGCGCGGCGAAGCTGACTTGGACGGCGGGCGCTTCGCTCAATGGTGTGGCGCTGGAGACGGACTTTGCGGTGAATGAACAGCCGTCGCGCACGCTCGAGGTCGGCGAGATTCCGAATGTAAACAAGCCGGCGGTGACGGTCTGCCCGGTCTCCGGCAAAACGACGGCGCTCGCCGCGGCCGACGCGGTGAGTGAGCACACGCCGGCCGTCGAGACGGCGACGCAGATCGTGAGTTTCTGCGGCTCGATGCACATCGATCCCTACAACCAGACACTGATCATGGGCGAAGGCGTGAGCGGCGGGGCGTTTGGCTTCACCGGTATCCTGCCTTCCGCGCCGACGCCGGCGTTGGGCAATGTGAAGGTGCTAGCGATCCCGATGACCTTCGCCGATCAGGCCACCGTGCCGAGCACCGAGGCGCAGCTCTCGGCCACGTTGCGCGATGTGGGCGATTTTTATGCGAAGGCTTCCTTCGGCCGCATCTCTCTGGTCGGCGTGGTCACGCCTCCGGTGAAGCTGCCGCATAATGAGGCGTGGTATGTGAATCGTGACACGAGCAACGGGGGCGACATCGACGGCGAGGGCACCGAGCACGTCCACGCGCGCGACGAGGCGCGCAAGCTGGGCTACGATTCGAACGACTACGACTGCATCGTGGTGCGGCACAATGGCGGGCCGGGCAGCTACGGCGGGCTCGGCGGAGGCAGCAGTGTGTGGGTCCGCGGCGATAGCGTTTCGCTCTGGGCGCACGAGATCGGGCACTGCTTCGGCCTCGGCCACTCGAACTTCTGGGACACCGCGGGCACCAGCGCGATCGGTGCGGGGACGAATCAGGAATACGGCGACAGCTACGACATCATGGGCGGCGGACCCTACGCCGCCGGGCATTACAACGCGCAGGCCAAGACGCAGATCAAATGGCTGCCGTCGAACTTCACTCGCGCCGTTTCGCAGAGCGGACTGTATCGGCTCTACGCCTTCGATCAGGGCGTGCTCCTGCCGAACCGCGACTACGCGATGACGATCGTGAAGGACGCGCAGAAGACCTACTGGGCGGAGGTGCGTTCGCTCTACGACACGAACCCGTGGGTGAAAAACGGCGTGCTGCTCGGTTGGCGCTACCCGAATGGCAGCGGGAGCAATCTCCAGCGCATCGACGTGACGCCCGGCTCGCCCTTCAGCAAGGAAGACGCGCCCGTGTCGCTCGGGCTCACCTTTTCGGATCGCGAGAGCGGCATTCACATCACCACGGTCGGGGTGAATGATTCGCCGCGTTACGCGGATGTGGTGGTGAACTTCGGGCAGTTTCCCGGCAACCACGATCCCGTGCTGGCGCTCGCGGCTTCCGCCGAAGTGGTGCCGACCGGCGCGACCGTGACCTTCACCGCCACGGCGAGCGACGAGGACGGCGACACGCTCGCGTATTCCTGGCAGAATTTCGGCGACACCAGCGTGAAGGTGGTCGCGGGAAATTCGCCGGTGATCACGCGCACTTTCCCCACCGCCGGAACCTACGTGGTGAGCTGCACGGCGAGCGACATGAAAGGCGGCACGACCACGCGGACGAAGCTGATCACGGTGGGGAATGGCAATGGGCGCTTCACGATCAGCGGTCGGGTGACGTTGCTCGGCGTGGGCCTGCAGGATGTGGTGATCACCGCCAATGGCGCAAACGGCGTGGTGACCGACGCGGGCGGCTACTACACGATCCCGAATCTCACCGCGAATACCTACACGATGACGCCGCTGCTTTACGGCTACACGTTTGGCGAACTCTTCAATAACAGCGTGACCGTGGGCCCGAGCTCCGGCGGCGCGGACTTCGAGGCGACGCCGACGCCGAGTGTGGCGATCGCGGCCTCGTTGCCGAACGCGAACGAACTCGCGCCGGTGACCGCGGGCCGCTTCACCTTCACGCGTACGGGCGACATCAGCCAGGATCTCGTGGTGAATGTGAACACCGCTCTGGGCAGCGCGACGAAAGGAACATCGGCGCCGACGGGCGACTACTACTTCACGCCCGACTATGTGGCCGGGAGCCAGGGCTTCAGCACGTTCACGATCCCGGCGGGCTCGGCCTCATTCGATGTGAACGTCACGCCAAACACTGATACCTCGGTGGAAGGACCGGAGACGGTGATCCTGCAAGTGGGGCCGGGCAACGGTTACCTCGTGGGCACGCAGTCGACCGCGACGGTGGTGATCAATGACGACGACACCGCGCTGCCGAAGGTCTCGATCGCGGTGACGACGCTAACTACGGTGGAAAACTCGGGCCAGCCCGCGGTGCTCACCTTCACCCGCACCGGCGCGGTCACGAGCCCGCTGACGGTGAACTACACCGTGAGCGGCACGGCGACGAGCGGCGCGGATTTCACGGCGCTGAGCGGCAGTGTGGTCATTCCGATCAATGCGGCGTCGGCGGTGGTGAATATCGCGCCGATCGATGATGCCGTGTCCGAGCCGCTGGAGACGGTCAAGCTCACCACGACCGCCAACGCGGCCTACCTCATCGACCCGATCGCGACGAATGCGACGGTCAGCTTGATCGACGATGATGTGCAGACGGTGAGCGTGGTCGCCACGGATCCGAGTGCGAAAGAAGTCGATCTCACCCAACCCGGCGCGGTCGCAGACACGGGCACGTTCGTCATCACGCGGAGCGGCGACACGACGAACCTCCTGACCGTTTACTACGCCGTCACCGGCACGCCGGCCACGGGCGTCACCGCACTTCATGGCGTGGATTACGAGGCGCTGCCCGGCGTGCTCACCATTCCCGCCGGAGCGACGCAGGCGGCGGTGACGATCATCCCGCGCTACGACGCGATCGGCGAAGGGCCGGAGACCGTGCTGCTCACGCTCGGCGCGGGCTCGACGAACTTCATCCTCGGCACAGCCAGCTCCGCGACGGTGACCAACGCCGACGCCGCGACCGACGTGCCTTACATCGACGTGGTGAACATTTCGAAAGCCGCGGAACCAGGCACCAGCGGCAGCTTCCGCATCACCTGCCGCGGCGGCACGGGGACCGGCACCTTCGCGGTGAGCTACGCCCTCAGCGGCACCGCGACCACCGGCACGGACTACACGATCACCGGCACGAGCAACACCACGACGGGGACGACGATCACGCTGAATAACGGCGCGACGGTGACGAAGGACGTGGTGGTGACGCCGATGAACGACGCGACGGCCGAGGAGTTGGAAAGTGTGACGCTGACCCTGACGCCCGGCGCGGCTTACTCGACCTTCGCGCCGACGGCCTCCGCGACGATGTGGATGCGCGATGACGACCAGCCGACGGTCTATGTGGACACGCAGGTCGGCACGAACGCGGCGATGATCAATACCTTCACCGAGGGTGCCTCGACGAGTCCGGTGAAATTCTACGTCTCCCGCACCGGCAGCACCACGGCGGCGTTGACCGTGAACTACACCATCGGCGGAACCGCCACGAGCGGCTCCGACTTCACCGCGCTGAGCGGCAGCGTGACCATCGCGGCCGGATCGCTCGGCGCGGATGTGCCGGTCGTGATCACGAACGACACGAGCTTCGAGGGCACCGAAACGATCACCTTCGACTTCGCAGCCGGCGCGTATGCGGCCGGACCTGGAGCGGTAATGTATATCGCCGACAACGAAACGAGCGCGCAAACGATCGGCTTTGCGAGCGGCAGCGCGGCGGGCTTGGAGAATGTGGCGACGGTGCAGGTGCCTGTGTCCCTCGCGACCCCGGCGACCGCGCCGGTGACGGTGGAATACGCGGCGGACAGCGGCACGCGCACGTCGGCTTCCGCGACGAACAACACACAGGCGCTGCCCTACTGGGTGCGGATGGTGAAGACGGGGACGAGCTTCGCCTCCTACTGCTCGAATGACGGGCAGACGTGGGTGCAACTCGGCACCACGCAGACGATTACTTTCGGCTCCACCAGCTACCTCGCGGGCCTGTGCGTGACCTCCGGAGTCGATGGCACCCTTGGAACCGCCGTGTTCGATAACGTGAGCATCTCTGGGCTGACCAGCGGTTCGCCGGGTGCGGTGACGAGTGCCGACATCGGTGCGGTCGCCGCCACGGGGAGCTACTCGGTCAACGCTGGCACCTACACGGTCACTGGCTCGGGCGCGGACATTTGGAATACCTTGGATGAATTTCGCTACGTGTGGTTTCCGATCACGGCGTCGGCAAATTGCACGATCACTGCGCGGGTGATTTCGCAAACCAACACGACCGCGTGGGCGAAGTCGGGCGTGATGATCCGCGAGAGCAGCGCCGCCGGTTCGCGCCAGGCCATGACCGCGGCGACGCCGGGCAATGGCCGAGCTTACCAATATCGCGGGACGACGAGCGGGAGTTCGATCGCGGTGACGAACACCACGGCGTTGCTTCGTCCGCTGTGGGTGCGGCTCGAGCGCGCGGGGAATCTCTTCACCGCGTCGCAATCGCCCGATGGCGCGACGTGGACCACGGTCGGCACGCCGAAGACGATGGCGCTTTCCACCGAGGTGCTCGCCGGCCTCGCGGTGAGCGCGCGCAATGACAGCACGGTGACCACGGCGACGTTCGACAGCGTTTCGCTCACGGGCTCGCCCACGCTTCTCGGGCGGACGGTCGGCTATGTGAACACGGAAGGTTCCGACAGCGTGGCGGGGGGCACCTACACGATCGCCGCCTCCGGCGCGCAGATTGGCGGCAGTGAGGACGAATGCCACTTCGTCGCCGCGCCGGTGACGGGGAACTTCACGCTCATCGCGCGTGTGCTGACGCAGAGTGGTGGCAATGCGAATGCGCAGGCCGGCGTGATGGTGCGGGAGAGCGGCGGCTTCCGCGTGCGCAATCTCTACCTCGGCAGCGTGGCGAATGCGGGCAGCGAATTCATCACGCGCGAATCTTCGATCACGAACGCCTTCGGCTCCGGTGTCGATTACACGCTCGGCGCGGGCGTGCTGAATTTTGCCATCGGCGAGCAGACCAAGAACATCACGCTCGCCATCACCGACGACTCGATGGTCGAGCCGGACGACAACATCACGATCGTGCTGCGCAATCCGAACGGCGCGACGATGGGCGCGCTCTCGCAGTTCACCTACACGATCATCGACAACGATGCGCCGGCCGCGCTGCCTTTCGCGGGCTTCGCCGCGGCGACGAGCAGCGTCGGTGAAAGCGCGGCCAACACGAACCTGCTCGTGAGCCTCAGCACGCCGGCGACCGCGGCGGTGACACTCGACTACACGGTGAGCAACAGCAGCACGGCGACGGCCGACGCAGACTTCACCTTGGCGGATGGTTCCGTGAGTTTCGCCGTGGGCGAAAGTGTGAAGGCGATCCCGGTGACGATCCTGCCCGACATTCTGGTCGAGCCGAGCGAGACGGTGGTCGTCACGCTCTCGAACGTCAGCGGAGCGCAGTTCGGCAGCGTGACCACGCACACGCTCACGATCGCCGACGATGACTTCCCGGCGGTGAGCATCGCCGCGACGGACCCGAGCGCGGCGGAGAGCGGAGACCCCGGCACTTTCACGATCACGCGTGCCGGCTCGCTGGCGGGTGATCTGGTGGTGAATTTCACCCGCAGCGGCACGGCGACGAGCGGCACCGATTACGCGGCGATCGCCACGCCGGGCAGCGTGACCATTCTCTCGGGCCAGTCGAGCGGGACGGTGACGGTGTCGCCGATTCAGGACGCGACGAGCGAAGGCAATGACACGGTGATCCTCACGCTCACGGCGACGCCAGCCAGTTACACGCTCGGCACGCCGACCACTGCGACGGTGACGATCGCGGACGACGATCGTAGCACGGTCACCATCGTGGCGAACGATCCCGCTGCTTCGGAGACGCCGGGGAGTCCGGGGCAGTTCACCGTGACCCGCACGGCGCCAACCACCGCGAGCCTCACGGTGAACCTCACGGTCTCCGGTACGGCGACTAGCGGCACCGACTACACGACGAGCCCGACCACCGTGACGACGCTCTCTTTTACCGCAGGCCAGAGCACACGAACGATCGACATCCTGCCGGTGAATGACAGCCCCACCGAAGGCCCCGAGGACATGACGATCTCGATCTCGAGCGGCACCTACGACATTGGCGCAGCGTCCTTCGCGAACGTGACCATCGCGGACAACGACAGCCCGCCGACGATCTTCATCGCGAGCCCTTCGGCGCAAGGACCGCTGATCGCCACGGGCAATGGCGTGATCGTCTCCGCGACGGTGACGGACGACGGCGCGCCGCAGCCGACGACGCTGGTCTGGACGCAGGCCGCGGGACCGGGCACGGCGACGATCGAATCGCCGACGAATGCGACCACGGCGGTGACTTTCAGCGCGCCGGGCACGTATGTGCTGCGGGTGACCGCGACCGATGGGCAGTTCACGGTGAGCGATCAGGCGACGGTGGTCGTCGGCTCATCGATCGTCGCGGCGGATTGGATCACGCAGGATCTCGGGCCGTCGTCTTCGCGGCGCGGACAGGGTCTGCAGACCGGCAGCCTCTTCAGCATCTCCGGAACGGGTGTGGGCTACGGGACCACGTCGGACCAAGCACATGTGATGGTGCGCGCGGTGGATGGCGATACGAGTATCGTCGCGCGCGTGACGAGTCTGCCGACGAACGGCACGCTCGCTGGAATCACGATGCGCGACTCGATAATGCGCGCCGCGACGCGCGCCGTGCTCGGCTACGTGCCGGGGACGGTACCAGCGTTGCAATTCCGCACGCGGACGACCGTGAACACCAACGACACCGTCGTGACTCAGTCCAGCGTGACCCTTCCCATCTGGCTAAAGCTGGAGCGCAACGCCACGACGAACGAAATCACGGCGTCGTATGCCTCCGACGCTTCCGGCTCACCCGGCGCGTGGACGCAGCTCGGCACGCCGACGGTCGTGCCGATGGATGCCCGCGCGGATGTGGGGCTGACGGCGACGAGCAATTCCACCGCGAGCACGGCGACGGCGGTGATCGACAACGTGACGCTCACGCCCGCGCCCGTCGGTCCTGCCTTGCTCTCCGAGGATAGCGGCAATACGCCCGCCGCGGCGGGCAGCGCCAGCCTCGTGGGCAGCACCTACACGATCTCCGGCAGCACCAGCGGCTACTACCACGGCTGGCAGTTCAACGGCGACATGATGCTCACCGTGAAGCACGCCACGGCGACGTCCGGTGCGGGCTCGGCGACGAGCGGCATCCGCGTTTCGGAGAATCTCGAAAACGGCGGCTACGCGCACGCCGGTCGGATTCCGACCGGCTCCTACAACGGCTACTACTGGCGCTCGATCGCCGGCGGTGGCACCGGCGGCGTGCCGAGCTTCACCGGCGCGACGCGTTGGATTCGTATCATCCGGCTGGGGAATGCGATTACCGCTTTCCACGCCGCGGATGTCTCCGGAAATCCCGGCACCTGGGCACAGCTCGGCCAGCCGCAGACGGTGATCATGACCACGCCGGTCTTCGTCGGCTTCTGGGTCGATAACGCGAGCGGCGTCGGCCTGAACACCGTGACCTTCACGAATCTCAGCATCGTGCCGCTGAACACCGCGCCGAACGTGAACATCGCACCGCCCGCAAACTACGCGCTCTCCCCGCTGACGCTCGACGGCACCGTCACGGACGACAATTTCCCCGCACCGCCCACCGTTACGACCGCATGGAGCAAACGCTCGGGTCCCGGCACCGCGACCTTCACGAATGCCGCCGCGATCGACACCAGCGTCGCGCTTTCCGCCGCCGGCAGCTACGTCCTGCGACTCCAGGCGGACGACGGCAGCGTGGAGACCTTCCGCGATCTCAGCGTCACCGGTTACCTCACCGCGTTCGATGTCTGGCGCGGCCAGCAGTGGGCGGGCAGCGGTGGATTGGACAATGTGAATTCGCTGCCCGGTGCGGACCCGGACGGCGATGGCTTGAAGAACATTTTCGAATACACCGTGGGCACGTCGCCGCTGGTCGCCAACCCGATGCCGGTCGTGTCCGACTTCGCCACCGTGGGACCCGATCGATTCCTCCGCCTCAGCGTGAGCCGCAACCCGAGTGCGACGGGCATGCAACTCGAAATCCAAGGCGCGGGGGGACTCAGCAATCCCGCCGCATGGTCATCCAGCGGGCTGATCATCGAGGCGAATACCCCGACGACGTTGCGCGTGCGCGACTCGGTGCCCGTGGGCAGTGTTCCGTCGCGATACCTCCGGGTGCGGGTGGCGGAGTAGCGGCGGGTTCAGTGACTGTGAAATGAGTCGGCAAAGGGGGTGACGGTCGGGCGTCGCCCCGAGAAACTCCCCGCTCCGGCGTCTGACACAGACGCCCTACAACCCGCGACGTGGACTTTCTACACGGTCTCTCAGCCGGCCGGAGTGATCGACGCGTGGAGAAATGTCTGCTCACGGGCGAGCCATCGCGACCAGCAGGCGGGATCGCGCAGCGCTTCTTCGAGCGCGGTGCTCAGCTCGTAGATCGTGACGTCGAAGCCGGCGTCGAAATAGGCGTCGATGTTCTGCTGCATCGGCGCGGTGAGGGTGCGGTAGAGTTCGCGATCGTGCGCGGCGGGGGTGTCGAGATCGTCCGGATGGTCGTAGGTGTATTCGCAGGCGGCCAGTTCACGGGAATGATGCCGGCGGCAGGACTGCGGGCGGGCCGCGTAGGCGCTGCAGCGGCCATCCGCGTGGAGCAGCGGGCAGGGGATGTTCTGGGTGGCGTGGGCGAACGGGGTCAGCGGGCGGACTTTTTCCGCATGCGTCGCGAGGCGGTTTTGTAGTGCGGCGAGGTCCTCCGGAGTGCGAGTGACGCGAAGATGTGCGGCGAGATGGAGGACTTCGTGGGCGAAGACATCGACGCGCAGCGAGCAGCAAAGCGAGCAGCCGGCGCGGCACGCGAGGGTGGTGGCGGAGGAGGCGAGCGTTCGGGAGTTCAGTGCGTCGAAAGCGGCGTTGGTGTGGGCGACGTGCTGGTCGAAATCGGCTGCGGAAACGCAGTGCGCGAGGTCACTCATGGGAAGAGTTCGCCCTGCCGTGCGCGGGCCGGATCGGGAAGCGGCACGATGATTTCGCTGCTGAAGAGCGGCGTCTCGAGCAGGGGCATGCGCGGATGCTCCAAGCGGGCCAGTTCTTCCGCCGTGGACGCGCGGGTAACGATTTTGAGCAGTGGCTGGCCGTCGTGCGGATCGAGCAGGCCGCGGACGACGAGCCCTGCGGGCAGTGCGTCCCAGCGGAGTTGCCGGTCGCGGTCCGAGCGCTCGGCGAAGCGATGCGCGGGGACGTCGAGCAATTCGCCGCCCTGGCGTTTCCACCAGCCGAGACTTTCGCTCCGGGCGAAACCGGCCCAAACCAGCCGCACCACCCCGAGTCGGCCCCAGGCGGGAACGATTTTTCCGGGGCGGAGGTGGGTATCACTCAGTTCAAGCGCGGCGCACATTCAGGCATTCTAGCGCGGGTCGGGCGGGTGGGGAATTACCAGATGGGATGCGCATCGTCGTCCGATCAATGGATGCCTTGCGGCGGTATTCCTTCTGCTTGTTGAGCTTCCGTTCATGCTATTCAAACGCCAAAATCCTTGCCCTGAGGAACCTGCGACGATCGATCTCGAGTTTCCGGATCCGACCGTTCCGGAGGCCGAAGTCCCCGAGAACGATCAGAATTCTTCCCGAAAAAATGCGCTGCTCCTCGATGATCTCGATGATTTCCGCGGGGTGCTCGAGGAGTATCTCGTCTCGCAAAACTACCAGGTCACGTCGGTCCGGAATGGGGCCGAGGGCCTTCGGGAGATCATGAAGGACGGCTTCGACTTGATCGTCTGCGACATGATGATGCCTCAGGTTGGCGGGGAGATGTTTTATTGGGCTGTGACGCGGGTTCGACCGGCCGCTCGCCTGCGGTTTCTTTTCTTCACCGGCCATCAGAATGACCCGAAGATCCGGAGCTTCTTCCAGCGGGTGAGCGCGACGGTCCTCATCAAGCCCTTCCCGCTCGCTGCGCTGGATGCGGCCATCCTCGCGGTGAGGAGGAAACTGCTCTGATTCAAGCGATCGACGCAGGGCGGCGTCATTCGAGGGCTGGCGGAATGCCGTGCTCAAGGTCGAGTTGGTTGCGGACGAGGTGGTAGTAGGCGCCGGCCTGGCGGACGAGATCGTCATGGGTGCCGGTCTCGACGATGCGGCCGCGGTCGAGGACGACGATCTGATCTGCGTGGCGGACGGTGCTGAGCCGGTGGGCGATGACGACGACGGTGCGCCCCTCGACGAACTCGCGGAGGTTGGTCATCACGGTGCTTTCATTCTCGGCATCGAGCGCGCTGGTCGCTTCGTCGAGGAAGACGAAATCAGGCATGCGATAGATGGCGCGGGCGAGGAGGATGCGCTGCTTTTGTCCGCCGGAGAGTCCCTGGCCGGCGGCGCCGACCATGGTTTCGGCGCCGTTGGGCAGCTCGCGCAGGTAGTCGGAAAGATTCGCGAGATAAATGGCGAGGCTGAGTCGCAGCGGGTCGATGGTCTCGCCGCCGGGGGCGATATTGCGGGTGATGGAAGCGGAGAAGATGTGGCCATCCTGGAGCACGACACCGCAGCGGGAGCGCCAGGCGTGGGAGTCGAGCGCGCGGAGGGGGATGTGGCCGAGGAAGATTTCGCCGGAACTCGCGGGGTAGAGGCCGAGCAGGAGCTTGAGCAGCGTGGTCTTGCCGCTGCCGCTCGCGCCGACGATGGCGGTGACTTTTCCCCGGGGAATGACGAGGTCGACGCCGCGGAGGACATCCGCCTGACCAGCGCCGGGATAGCGGAAGGACAGGTCGACGAGCTGGAGTGCGTCGGTTTCCGATGGAGGGATCTGCTGGCGGCCGAGCTGCTGATCCTCCTCGTCGCGGTGGGTATAGATTTCGCGCATGCGCTCGAGGCTGAGGCGGGCGTCCTGCGCGTCGTGGAGGAAGTCGATGAGGCTGGCGATCGGTGCGGTGAGCTGGCCGACGATGTATTGGGTGGCGAGCATCATGCCGAGGGTCATCTGGCCATTGATGACGGCGCGGGCGGCGAGGAGGGTGATGGCGATGTTGCGGAAATTCGAGGCGAGCGAGACGCCGAGGCGCTGAGCCTGGCGGAGGGCGAGTTCCTTGGACTCGATGCGGAAGGCGCGCACGGCGAGGCGTTCCCAGGTCCAGCGCTTCTCGCGCTGGAGGCCGTGGATCTTGATCTCGGGCATGGCCTGGAGGATCTCGTAAAGTGCGTCGCGTTCCTTGGCCTCCACGGCGAAGCGCTTGTAATCGAGCATGCGCCGCCTTTTCAAAAAGAAGAGCAGCCAGCCCACGGAGCAGGCGGTGAAAAAGCAGAAGACCGCGAGGATGAGCAGGCTGTAAAGCGCGAGGACGATCGCGAAGACGACGAACGTTAGTGCGGAGAAAACGATGTCGAGCGACGACGACATTAGGAAGGTCTTCACGCGGCGGTGGTCGCCCACGCGCTGCAGGATGTCGCCGGCGGTGCGGCTGTCGAAGAAAGGCAGCGGCAGGCGGAGGAGCTTGCCGAGGAAATCGGAGATCATCGCCACGCTGACGCGCGAGCCGATGTGGAGCAGCAGCCAGCTCCGGATCATGTTCGCGCCCGTCTCGCTGAGCGAAAGGACGAGCTGCGCGCCGAGGATGAGGTAGATGAAGTTGAGGTCGAGATTGCCGATGCCGCGGTCGACCACGGCTTGGGCGAGAAAGGGCAGGATCAGCTCGATGAGCAGCCCGACGCACATTCCGAGGCCGACCTGGACGAGCAGCCGCTGGTGGGGCCGCAGGTAGCTGAAGAAAAAGAACATCCCGCGCGGCGGCTCCTGGCCGTCGTCCGGGACATCGAGCGGCACCTCGTGGAAAGCCGGTGTGTCCTCCACGAGCAGGTAAATGCCGGGCGCGTGCTCATTGGCCGGCGCATCGGGCGGGGCGCTGGCGCGGATGAACTCGGCGTGATCGTAGTCCACCAGGCCGTAAGCGGGGTCGGCGACGCGCACCTTTTTCTTCGTGATCGCGTAGACCACGACGAAGTGATCGTTCTGCCAATGGGCGATGCAGGGCAGGGGAGCTTCGTCGCGCAGGCGGCGAAAGGTGAGCCGCACGGCGAGCGACCGCAGGCCGAGGCGCTCGGCGGCTTCCGAGATGCCGAGGAGATTCACCCCGCCGCGGCCGATCTGGCAAAGGTCGCGCACGAGCGCCTGGGACATCTCCCGCCCGTAGTACGCGCAGATCATCCGGAGCGCCGCCGGTCCGCAATCCATCGCGTCGAGTTGGGCGAAGAATGGGAAGGATTTTTTCATCGACGAAGGCGCGGATCGCCGCGGGTCGGGTGTCGCCCGTCGCCCAACTCGCGGCGGGGAGGGCACAACGCCGGACGGTTTAGCGACGCAGAAAGGATGCCTCCACAAAAAAAACAGGAGGGCTCGGGTGAGCCCTCCTGTGTGAGAGACTGATTTCGGAGCAGACCCGCGGTTTGCGAAGTCTAGCGCTCCGGTCCGCTGGTTACTTGCAGAAGCAGTCGCACTTTCCGCCGCCGCTCTTCTTCGACTTCTTTGATTTCTTGGACTTCTTGGATTTGCCCGAGCCGGACTTGGAAGGGACGCCTTTTCCACCGCCACCGGTCACGGATGCGGGAGCGCTGATGGCGTCGGATGCGAACTGATCGAGGATGCTTTTCTTCATTTTTGGATTTCAGTTTGAGGTTTACGCAGCGGAATGCTGCGGCGGAAACGACATCAAAAAGTCACGGATCGGTCAAGGGGAAATATAATTTCCAGAAGATTTTTAAGGGGACCTCAACCACGCGTGGTGAAGCGCCGCGGCAGGGGTCATTCTTTCGTCTGGATCGTGGTGAAAGAATCCGCTGAGAAACTCGGATGCGGCTGCCGCTTCCGTCGCGCCCAATCGCGGAGACAACCGCGCGGTGAGCGACCGCCGACGCAGGCGTGGTCGAAAGCGCAACTCGCCATCCGCTTCGAAATACGCGGCGACGAATGCGCCGGTCCGCACCCACGGCTTCGGAAATCGGCCGGCGAGTTGGGCGATCAGCAGCAGGTGTTCGTATTTCAGGGTGAGGTCGAGCAGATCGGTCGCACCGCGGGCCTCCTGCCATTCGCTCGCCTGCCGATCGAGTTCCGCCTCGGCGTCATCTTCCTCGGGAACGGTGCGCGCAAACTCCATCAGGGTGTCGGCGCTGGTGCCGAGATCCGTCGCTGCGACCACCCGCGCTGACCAGACGGTGGCGAATCGCCCGCAGCCGAGCACTTTCTCGACGAGGTATTTTCCGGCCACCAGTGAACCTTCAGCGAGCTGCTCCGCTGCTTCTTCGGCCTCGTCCCTGGTGACTGTGGGGTGGAGTTCCGTCACCAATGCGTCGGGGCCGTCGCTAAACTCGCGATACTTTCGGGCCGCGGCGCGGCGGGGTGAAAAGAGGACTTTTCCCGTGAGCATCTCGCAGAGCGTGCAGCCGAGAGCCCAAATGTCCACCTGCTGGGAAAGGGGAGCGCCGATGATGGCTTCCGGCGGCACGTATTCGCGGGTGCCGATCACCGCGCCCCGCCGCAGCTTCGTCTTGGCGCTGCCGAGGTCGGCGAGGCGCACGTCGCCGGTCGCCGGATCGAGCAGGATGTTGTCGGGTTTCACATCCGTGTGAGTCAGGCCACAGCGGTGAAGGCGCTCGAGCGCGGTGAGCAGTTGCCGGGTGGCGTGGCGGACGCGCGAGATCGGGAGCGGGCCGGCATCGAGTGCGTCTTCGAGGTTTCCACCGTAGAGGTCGTAGGCCATGCAGACGTGGCCGTCGTGGAGGAAGGCTTCGCGCAGTTGTGCGATCTCCAAGCAGGCGCCGGCTTCACGGAGTTGCTCGTGCACGGAGACTTCGCGCGCCGCCTGCCGGGCGTAACGCCGCCGCTGCACTTTGAGCGCGACCATTTCCTCCATCCGCTTAGCTCTCGATATTGTTCACGAACGCGCGGCGGATCTCGTAGAGGACGCGGCCGAGCAGTCGGATGTCTTCCGTGACGATCTGCGCTTCACCGGTCATCTCTTGCTTGAAACGAAGCGGGCGCTGGAAGCTCGTCACGAGCGGGTGGGGAACGTCGACCAGCACGAGGTTCGCGCCGTCGCGCGCCACCATCGAGATGGACTGCACGCGGCCCGACACGATACCGAATTCCTTGTAGGGAAAATCGTCCAGCCGGATGCGCACGGCCTGCCCGGTTTTGATTTTGCCCGCGCCCCCCGGGCTCACGGGCAGGCGACCGATGAGGCGCGTCGTCTCCGGGACGATGAGGAACACCTGACGGCCCGCGGTGACGTACTGCTGGTCGCTCCAGAAGTCGTAGAACGCCACCTGCCCGTCGCCGGGCGCCCGCAGCACGAAATCGGATTCCCACAGGTCGATTTCGCCGCGCAGTTTGTTCAATCTCGAGCGCAACTCCTCGCGGCTTACCAGCAGGGCTTCCGCGCGCTGGTGTTCCAAATCGCGGAGGTCTTTCTCCAGCTTGGCTTGTTCGATCTGGGCATCGGCGAGCGCGCGCTGGCCGAGGGTCTCCGCGCGCATCTGCGCGAGCAGCGCCATTTCCTGTTCCTGCAGTTCCGCCGTGCTCACGGATTTTCCATCGTGGAGTTGCTTCACCCGCTCGTACTTCGACTTCGCCAGTTGCAGTTCGCGCCGCGACATTTCCGCCTGCTTCTGCAGCGACTCGATTTGCGAGCGTTTGCCGTCCATGCCCGCGCGCAGGAGTCCGCCGGCTTTCGCCGCGTAGTCATCCGCGAGCCGGCTGCGGAACTGCAGATAGGCGTGGAGAAAGTCGGCGTAACTGGTCTGCAAGCGCCCCAGGTCTTCCTCGGATTGGAATTCCGCCTGCAACGCCGGCTCATCCTTTGTTAGCTCCCGCGAAACATGAATGAGCTTTTCCGCAATCGTAAAGACCACATAGGGGCGCGAGGCATTTTTCAGGATGGCCAGGACCTCGCCGCGCCGCACGCTCTGGCCTTCCTTCACGCTCAGAGTTTCGAGATGACCATTCTGGCGCGCCACGACTTCCATGACCGGTTGCGTGCCCGTGACGACCACGCGCCCGCGGATCGTGTCCGGATACTTGATCACGATGGAAAGGATGACCAACAAGGACATCACCGAGGCGAGGACCGTCGTGCCCGCACGGAGCAACCAGTGCGGCGGGCGCGCCATGAATTCGCGAACGTCGCCGCTCGCTTCGAGGTCCAGCGTTCGGGGCGCGGCCAGCGGTTGCGGGTTGCGCGCGGCGGTCGAAATCAGCGAATCGTTGGGCGGCATCGAAAAGGAGCGGATGGCACGGGAGTCGCGGCGAGGCTACCCGCGGGCCGAGGCAATCCAACACTGCACGCCCCGTACCTCAAGGCATTTAGAACTCAGTGGGCGCGGCGCTTTTGCGGGGTGCTTTTGGCGTCCGCGGCCAGCTTTATGCCCTGCGGCTCCATCTCGATCCGCCGCTCCCGATAGAGTGCGCCGAGCGCTTGCTTGAAGGTCTTCTTGCTGATCCCGAACGCCGCGCGAATCTCATCCGGGCTGCTCCCATCGTGAAACGGCAGGTGACCACCGGCGGCGGCCAGCTTCTCGAGAATCTGCTCGGTAACCGGCGCGATCCGGCGGTAACCGGCGGGATCGAGTGAGAGGTCGATCTTGCCATCGGTGCGGACGGTGCGGATGAAACCGGGCAGTGACTGCCCGATCACCAAGGGCCGGCTAAGATCGCTGCGGTAGAGCAGACCGCGGTGGGTATGGTCGATGATCGCGCGGTAGCCGAGCGGCGTCTCGCACTCGACGAGCAGTTGCACGCCCTGGCCCGGATGGAAATCAGGCGGCGCTTTGTCCAGCCAGCGATCGAGCCGCGCGCTGGCCATGATGCGATCGGATTTTTCATCCAGCGCGACGTGGACGACCAGCCAGTCGAGGGGCCGCGGCTCGCGCGTCTGTTCGCGGAGCGGGAGCAGCAGATCCTTCGAGAGGCCCCAATCAAGAAATGCGCCCACTCCCGGCTTTACCGACACAACTCGGAGGAACGCGCACTGGCCGACGATTACAAACGGGCGCTCGGTCGTGGCGACGAGTCGATCCTCCGAGTCGCGGTAAATGAAAACGTCGAACGTCTGGCCGGGCGTCGCGCTGGCCGGAAGGTATTTGCGCGGGAGCAGGATCTCGCCCATCGATCCCCCATCGAGGTAGGCCCCGGGGGGAGCAAGACGGACTGCGGGAAGGGTATTGAAACGACCGAGGAGTGCCATGAAGACCTCACCTTGGGCCGGGGGCGTTCAGTTGGGGAGCGAGAAATCGGGGTGCCCAGGGTCGGGCCCGCGATCAATTGTGCAGAACTGGTTTCTCATCGCCGGGCAGCATCTCCTGCCACGTCCGAAAAATCTGGTAGCTGCGGTGTGCCGCTTCGCTGAAATCCTTCTCCGGTGCGGAAGTGACGAGCGTGACCTGATCCGCGCTGTTCATATTTAAAAACGTCACACTCTGAAGATGGATGACCGGCCCGACATTAAATGACAGGGTG
>JANPHH010000089.1:0-3976 GCA_031424375.1 Chthoniobacter sp.
GCTCGCGGCGAGTTACGAACTCGGCGTCTTCGTCGTCTCGCAGCAGAACGCCCGCTACTTCGGCCCCACCTGGCCGGTGCTGATCGTTCTCCTCGCCGTGCCCGCCGATGCACTGCTGGCCTGGATTCGCCCGGTCAAAAATCAATGAGCGACCGGGAACCGATCGCGGTGGGATTCGAGCGGTGGGAATTGGTCGTGTGGGCGCTGGCGCTCTTTGCCGCGACGTTGTTCCTGCATACGCGGCACAATTCATTTCCCTACTACTACCACCCCGACGAACCGGGGAAGGTCGAGCAGGTGCTCACCGGCGAGTGGAATTTTCACCATCCGATGCTGCTCCTCTCCACGACCCGCGCCGTGATGCAGTGCTCGGGCGTGCCGATGAACGAGCAGACAGTAGTCGAGACCGGCCGCTGGGTTTCCGCCGGGTTCACGGCCACGGCGGTCGTCGCACTCTCGGTGCTCGCCTTCGCGTGGCGCGGCTGGGGCGCGGGGATCGCCACCGGCGCAGCGCTGCTCACGCATCACCAGCTTTTTGAGCTTTCGCACTATTTCAAGGAAGACCCCGCGCTGCTCGCCGGGCTTGCGCTCACCTTCATGATGCTGCTCGCCTGCTCCTGGCAGGCGACCCCGTGGCGGGCGGCGCTGCTCGGTGTGGCGTGCGGTCTCGCAGTGTCGGGAAAATACCTCGGCGTGATCGCGATCGCCATCACCGTGCCCGTCCTCTGGCGCGAACCCGAGCGGCGGGGGCTGCGGTTCGCGGTGTTTGCCGGCGCGCTCGTGGCGACCTTCGTCATCGTCAATCTGCCGCTGCTCCTGCACCTCGCGACGTTTCGGGAAAGTTTCGGGCGGGAGATGGAATTCGTGGTCAAAGGGCAGCGCGGGCTGACCCGCAGCGTCCCGCACACGCAGTACTGGAATGTCTTCCGCGACAACACCACGCCCTTCATCTGGCTGCTGCTCGGCGCCTTCCTCCACGCCCGCTGGCGCGAGCGCCGCACCCTTTCGCTCGCCGAGTGGATCATCATCGCGTTCCCCTTCGCCTACGCCATCACGCTCTCGTTTTCGCCGAAGACGAACGATCGCTACTTTTTGCCCGCCACCGCGCTCTTCACCCTGCAGGCCGCGATCGGCGCCGTGGACCTCGTGCGTTACTACACGGCTCGCCAGATGAGATCGCGCTGGATGGCAGCCGCCGTCGCCGGACTCGTCGCCACGCAACTCATCTCTCTCCCACGTCCTCTCGACTGGCCATGCTTCGCGGAATACTGGCGCGCCTTCCAGATCGACGACCACGCGGCCCTCCGGAAGTGGGTAAGTAACCTGCGCCACAGCGCGGTGATCGCGAAAGACAATCGAATCCTGCTCCCGGACCCGACCAAAAAACGGGACGTCAAACGGCTCGGCACGCTGCCACAAAAAGTGCTGAGCGAACGCTTCGCCGCGGATCTCGGAACGATGGAGGAACTGCGCGCGAAAGGCGTTACGCACATCATCGTCTCCGAGAGCGACTACGGCCGCTTCTTTCTCTCCGGGTTGCGGCCGCAGGAAGGCGAACGCACGGATTTCGAGCGGCGCAAAGCGTTCTACGAATCGCTGCTCCGCGATGGCGAACTCCTCTGGGAGCGCGACCGCGGGACAGTGATCTACCTTCACCCCGGGATCCGCATCTATCGCCCCCCGCCGCCGCCGTAGCTTCGCACCTCAGCAGTCGGGGAAGTAAGGTGCGAGGACGTTGCGAGAGATGCGCAGGGAATTTTTTCGGCCCTCGAGCGTGGGGCCGAAGGTGTCGTCCTCGACCTCGATGCAGACGGCGCCGGTGTAGCCCACTTCGATGAGCGTGCCGATGTAGAGCGCCCAATTCACTTCGCCGAAACCGGGGATGCGCGGGAGGTAGTATTCGGTAGGCAGCGCGAGCACGCCGACCTCGGCGAGTTTGTCGCGATGCAGCCACATGTCCTTCGCATGGATGTGGTGCAGGCGCGGGGCGAATTCGCGCAGGGCTTTCATCCAGTCGAGTTGTTGAAAGACGAAGTGCGAAGGATCGAAGTTCAGGCCGAAGTGCGGGCTTGGAATGTCGGCAAACATCCGGCGCCAGATGGGCGCGGACGTGGCGAGATTTTTGCCGCCGGGCCACTCGTCGCGGGTGAAAAGCATCGGGCAGTTTTCGATGCCGATCTTCACGTCGTGCTCCTCGGCGAGCGCGATGAGCGGGCGCCAGGTGTCGAGAAAGCGCGGCCAGTTTTCATCGACGCTCCGGTGCCAGTCGCGCCCGACGAAGGTGTTGACGTTCTTTAACCCGAGCAACGCGGCGGCGCGGATGACGCGGCGGATGTGCTCGACGGCGTGCGTGGCAACGGCGGGATCGGGGTCGAGCGGATTCGGATAATAGCCGAGGGCGGAAATCTCGACGCCATGGTGTGCGGCGAGGGCGCGAGTGTCGTCCGCGCGCGCGCTGGTGAAGTCGGTGACGTCCAGGTGCGTCACACCCGAGAAGCGGCGATCCGCCTTGCTCGGCGGCCAGCACATCACCTCCACGCAGCGGAAACGCTCGGCGGCAGCGAAGGCGAGGACTTCGGGGAGCGGGAGGTCGGGGAGGATGGCAGAGCAGAAGCCGAGTTTCATGGGCGACTAGTTCACCACATTGCGCGGCGCCCCCGCGATAAAGGCCTGCACATTGCGCGTCGCGGTCTCGATGAGCCGCGCCCGCGCCTCTCGCGAGGCCCACGCGAAATGCGGCGTGATGATCGCGTTTTTCGCGGTGAGGAGCGGATTCGTGGGCGGCGGCGGTTCGGCGGAAAGAACATCGAGGCCGGCACCGGCGAGGCGGCCGGCGTTGAGCGCATCGGCGAGGTCGCTTTCGACGATCAACGGACCGCGGCCGGTGTTGATGAGGAACGCGGTCGGCTTCATCGCAGCAAGGCGCGCGGCGTTGATCAGGCCGTTGGTTTTCGGAGTCAGGGGGCAGTGCAGCGAGATCACGTCGGCCTCGCGGAAGAGCCGTTCGTTCGAGACGAGTTCCACTTCGCCATCCTGCCCGGTGCGCTCATCGCTCTTCGTCGCGATCACCTTCATCCCGAGCGCAAGCGCGATGCCAGCGACCGCTTTCCCGATCTGCCCGTAGCCCACGATGCCGAAGGTGCGGCCCGCGAGTTCGACGAGGGGAAAATCCCAGAACGCGAAGTCTGCACAGGCGCTCCAGCGACCGGCGCGCACGGCGTCGGAGTGATGACCAGTGCGATGGGTGAGTTCGAGCAGCAGCGCGAAGACGACCTGCGCGACGCTCGGCGTGGAGTAGGCGGGCACGTTACAGACCGGGATGCCGCGGGCGCGCGCGGCGGCGGTGTCGACGACGTTGTAGCCGGTGGCGAGGACGCCGATGTAACGGAGCTTCGGCAGTGAGGCGATTGTCTCGGCGGTGATCGGCGTTTTGTTGGTGAGGAGAATCGTGGCACTCGACGCGCGGGCTGCGATTTCTGCTGGCGGCGTACGATCATGAGTCGTGAGCGGAGCGAGAGCAGCGAGGGAATCCCAGGCGAGGTCGCCGGGATTTGCGGTGAAGGCGTCGAGGATGACGATGGAATCGGCCATGGCGTGCTCGTCGCACATGAAGCCGGGGCGCGGCAATCCCGGAATCGGTCAACGTCCACCGCATGGCCGCCGAGCCACCCACCAGCGAGCCGCGGCGCATCACACCGGAAGCGGCGGCGCATACGATTCCGGGTGGAGCACTCGACCCGAGTGCCCTCTGCGGCGACTCGCCGCAGAGGACCGTGACGCGTGGATGACCGTGATTCCGCCCAGCGCTCGCAGGCATTGTTCCCCGGTCATTTCCGGCGGGTCGCCGGAAACGGCACTCGAGTCGAGTGCTCCACCCGGAGTCGTTTGGCTTTACGGTGTGAAAGAAAAGAAAGGGGATTGTTAATCGCCCAGGGCAGCTGCGGCGCGGGGGGGGGGGGGTTGGTGGGGGGGGGCG
>JANPHH010000090.1:0-2055 GCA_031424375.1 Chthoniobacter sp.
GGTCATCTTCGCTGCCGCACAGCCCTACTTTCTGATTCAGAAATTCAAGCAGCGTGAGCGCGTGGTAATCGTCGATCCAGCGGGCACCTATTACGTCTCGCCACTGATGGATTTCCAGGAGGCGAAGGATTTTCATGCGCAGCAGAGCACGCTTGCCGCGATGGCCTTTCTGGAGCGCAACCCGAAGGGCTTCGACAATCCCGAACTACTCAAACAGGTGTTCCTAAAATACGCCTTCGAGAAAGCGCAGAAGCAGATTTTCACCGAGGCGGAAGAACTCAAATCCAAGCAGCTTCACCAAAAGCCCGAGGTTGCGAAGATAGACATTCTCGAAACGCGGGAGGATTTCGTGATGACGCAAGTGACCGGACAACTCATTCGCACCGGCATCTTCGAGCAGAAGGCTTTCGGCGAATCCATTCCATTCAAGCTGTCGTTCAAGATGCGGCGGAACCCCGACATGACGAGGAACGGCCGCTTCCCCACCGCTGTCAGCGATTTCAAGTATGAACCGGCGCACTAAGCATCCTCTCCTCTCGCTCGCCACGCTGGCCTTCGCCCACGCCATCGCGATGGCGGGTGAGACCAAGCAGATTCAAGAAACGGAGCTGGATGAACACTCCATCTACACGGTTCCTGTTTCGTTCTCACGAGTGACGACAGTGAGTTTTCCGGGACCGATCTCCGCGATAGATGCGGCGCTCGTAACGACAGATGGGAAGACGGCAGGCTTGTTCCAACTCGCGCACAAACCGGGCTCCTACTTCTTTTCGGTGCGAAGCCTCGTGAAAGGAGCAACGACGAACGTCAACGTCCGCTGGAACAACAAAACCTATGTTCTGGAATTGCAGGATAGCCCCACGCCGCAGCTCTCGGTGATCTTCAAGTATCCCGCGGATATGGGGAAATCTTCGCTGACGAAAAGGTTAGTCACACCGGGTTCACTCGTCGGTTTGCTCGATAAGGCGAAGGCTTATCCAGTCTTGAAAGCGAGCCATCCCGAAGCGGTCGAACAAGTGGACTATGTGAACTACGGCGAGACGCCGCGCGTGATGGATTACAACTCCTACGAAGTTCGCATCGAAGAGGTTTTCCGTTTCGATCCGCAGGATACGCTCGTGTTTCGCATCGTGCTGCGAAATAAGACGGACAAAGAGATTCGCTATCAGCCTCAAGGGTTCTCTCTGCGCGTGGGTGAACGGCTTTACTCACAGTCGATTGGCGATGCGAGCGGGGTAATGCCGCCGAAGAGCGATACCCCGGCCTACTTCGCCATCACCGGGTCGCCGAGCGGCGGGCGCAATGATGTCTCGACGAAGAACGATTTCACCGTGCTGCTCACCACGCTCGAAGAAGCGGGGCCGAGAGTTGCACCAAATGCACCGCGAGAAGACCGCAAGGTTTCCGCCGGCAAACGCGAAGGACTCTCGAAATGACTCCGCGCGGCTTGCTCAATTTCTTTCGCAGCCGCACCGGTGCGTTCCTGCTTTTTCTGCTGCTCCTGGGCATCGCCTACGTCCTCGTCAATGGCTTCAAAGCACCGGATATGAGTGTGCTGGCGAAACCGCTCGCCAAAGGCACGGACAAGACGGAACGAAAGTCACAGGTGGTCGAAACGGTGACGCGCGACATGACGGCCTTCAATCCGCCGAAGGACACACCAGCACCGGTGACGCCAGCGCCGATGCCGGAGAAAAGGAAACAGGAGCAGCCGCCGACGCTGCCCCCAATCAGCCTCTACGCGGAATCTGCCAGTGCGGAAAAACCTGTGGAAACCCTCGGCAGTGATTACGCACCGTTTGGCCGGCTCGTGCAGTGCGAGTTGATCGTCACGGTTGATTCGTCGTCGATCAATACGCCGATCATCGGCCTAGTTACCGATGACATCTGGCACAATGGGCGGCTTATCATTCCGGCGGGCACCGAAGTTCACGGGACGGCGAAAGTGGACCGAGTGCGCGAGCGCATCGCGAGCAGCGGAAATTGGACGCTCGTTTGGCAGGGTGGTGAAGAGCTGACGGTCACAGGTCTGGCGCTCGATCGCGAAAAGCAGGC
>JANPHH010000091.1:0-1761 GCA_031424375.1 Chthoniobacter sp.
CCGAGTGCGGGGAGCATGTCGGTGCCGAGATCGACGGCGAGGATTTGAATGATCGTGAGCGGTAGCGGAATGCGGAAGACGACGAAGGCGAGATACGGGATCAGCTCCGGGACGTTCGAGGTGAGGATGTAGGTGAGGAAATTGCGGATGTTCGTGAAGACGGCGCGGCCTTCCTCGATGGCGGCGACGATCGAGGCGAAGTTGTCGTCGAGCAGGACCATGTCCGCGGCTTCGCGGGCCACGTCCGTCCCGCTGCGGCCCATGGCGATGCCGACGTCGGCCTTGCGCAAGGCGGGCGCGTCGTTCACGCCGTCGCCCGTCACGGCGACGATCTCGCGCTTCTTTTTCAGCGCGCCAACGATGCGCATCTTTTGCTCCGCGAGCACGCGCGCGAAAATGATTTCCGGGGCGTCGAGCGCGATCTGGAGCTGGATGTCGGAGAGGTGCCCGAGTTGGTCGCCGGTGATGACGACGGGCGCGGCGGAGCGCACCAGGCCGATCTCGCGAGCGATCGCCGTCGCCGTGTGCGGGTGATCGCCGGTGACCATGATCACCTTGATGCCGGCCTCGCGGCATTTTTGAAGCGCATCGGCCACTTCCGGGCGCGGCGGATCTTCGAGGCCGATGAGGCCGGCGAGGGTCATCTCCGCTTCCGCATTTTCCAGCTCGAAGGTCTCCGGCAACCCGCGCCAGGCGAAGGCGAGCACACGCAAGCCTTTCTCCGCCATGGCCTCCGCCGCCGTGCGGAAGGTGGCGGCCAACTCATCCGAAAGTTCGACGCTACCGCCATTCATCGTCGCGCGCGTGCAGCGCGGGAGCACGACCTCCGGCGCACCTTTGCAGTAAAGCACCTGGCCCTCCGGCGCCGCATGCACCGTCGAGAGCCGCTTGCGCTGCGAATCGAATGGAATCTCGCTCACGCGCCGGCTGCGGGGCAGCGTGGGCATCGCCTCGGCGGCGAGCTGGACGATCGCTACTTCCATCGGGTCCCCGAGCCAGCCCGGTCCGGCCGCGGCGCGCGCGTCTTTCAGATCGTGGCAGCACGCGGCGACCTCGAAGAAGCGCCGATGCGGTTCGATCAGCGCCGCGAGTTGATCCGGGATCGTTTCATACATTTTTCCGGCAATGAAGAGCCGCTTTGCCGACATGCAGTTTTGCGTGAGCGTGCCGGTCTTATCCGTGCAGATGACCGTGGTGCAGCCAAGCGCTTCGACCGCTGGCAGATGGCGGATCAGCGCGTTGCGTTTTGCCATGCGTTGCGAACCCATCGCCAGCGCGAGTGTCACGGTCGGGAGCAACCCCTCGGGCACGTTGGCCACGATGATGCCAATGGCGAAAATGAAGGTCGCCCAAAACGGCAGCCCGATGGCCTGCCCGACGAAAAAAAAGATCACGCCCAGCGCGAGCGCGAGTCCCGCGACGATGCGGCTGACGCGAACAATCTCAAGCTGCAGCGGCGAAATGGTGTCCGCGGTCGCCTGCGTGAGCTGCGCGATTTTCCCAAACGCGGAGTGCGAGCCGGTCGCGAAGACGAGCGCCTTTGCCTCGCCGGAGACGAGCGACGTGCCGGCGAGGAGCGTGTTGCGCGCGTGCATCGGCTCGGGCTCTTCACACGGCTCAGCGTCGCGCGAGGCGGGCAGCGATTCGCCGGTCACCGTCGCGTTATTCACCCGCACGCCGAAAGCCTCCACGAGCCGGCAATCCGCGGGCAGGATGTCGCCCGCCTCGAGCAGAATCACATCACCCGGCACGAGTTCCGCC
>JANPHH010000092.1:0-8558 GCA_031424375.1 Chthoniobacter sp.
AGGAAGTCGTCGCTTTTCTCCGCCGCAAATGGGCGAAGGAACACGACTATCGCCTGCGCAAAACGCTGTGGGCTTTCACCGGAAATCGCATCGCCGTGCGCTTCGAATACGAGTGGCGCGACGAGGCCGGCCAATGGTGGCGCGCGCACGGGAATGAGAACTGGGAGTTCGACGCCGACGGCTATATGGCGAAGCGCTACGCGAGCATCAACGACCAGCCCATCGCCGAATCGGAGCGCAAATTTCGCTGGGAACGCACGGCGTAACTTTCTCCCGCACCATGGCCGCAAAATTCATGCAGCTCGTCCTCACGCCCGCCGTGCAGGCCGCGCAGGAGCGATACTTTGGCAAGCACCAGACCGGCGCCGGCGCACCCGTGCGCGACCCATTCACCGACGACGAAGCCGCCTTCATCGCGCGCCGCGACAGCTTCTACATGGCCACGACGAACAGCGACGGCTGGCCGTATTTGCAGCACCGCGGCGGCCCGCCCGGCTTCCTGAGAGTCCTCGGCCCGCACCAGCTCGGCTTCGCCGATTTCAAAGGCAACCGCCAGATGCTCACCACCGGCAACCTCGACGGCAACGACCGCGTCGCGCTCTTCCTCATGGACTACCCAAATCGCGAGCGCCTGAAAATCCTCGGCCACGCGCGCGTGCTCGACGCCCGCGAGCACGCATCCCTCGCCGGTCAACTCACGCCATCGCCCGAGCTTCGCAGTAAAATCGAGCGCCTCTTCCTCATCGAAGTCGTGAGCTTCGACTGGAACTGCCCGCAATACATCACCCCGCGCTTCACCGAGGCGGAGGTGGAGCAGGCGGTCGCGCCGCTGAAGGCGCGGATTGCGGAGTTGGAATCTGAAATCCGCGGACGCTGAGTCTTGTTTTCCACGGTTGGGGCAATAGCGTCGCTTTCAGTTCATGGCCTCGTCGCTTCACGCCTTTGATTTCACACCAGAATCCAGCACCAATGTGCCGGGCCTTGTGCGTATTCGTGGACGGAAAGAAGAGCTCATCGTCGCCGAAGAAGCGGCCTTGCGCGCCGCCGAAGGAATCGAAGGCTTGGACTACGTTTTCTTCCGTCGGTTCGCCGATGGGCGGTCGTCACAAGTGGCCGCGTACGTTATCGAGAATTCGGACGAGCATCTGGACGAAGCCGCGCTCGCCCTCATCCACAAGGAGGTCTGGCTGAATGGAAGCGCGCCTCTCCTTTACGTCGGCTGGCCGACTCGCGTGGACATCTTGAGTTGTGCGCGCGATGCGGATTTTTGGAAGAACGACGCCTGTCGTTACCAGCCCGCGGAAAGGATTCCCGTCTCTGCCGGAAATCTCTCGCGGCTTGCCTCCACATCCGCCGAGATTTCCGATGCGCTGGAAAAGCAGCGCCGGTTCTCGGCACTGAAGCTAAGTGACGGAACGTTTTGGGATGATCCGCGCAACTTCTCCCTCGCCCGTGCCGACAAGGCAGCTCATCGGCGGCTTATCGAGGCCGTCGTGGACGCGGATGATGCGATTGAAGGCCACAAGAACCCGGTGCTGCGCCGCCTGCTTTTGCTCACGGTGCTGATCAAATACCTCGAAGACCGCGAAGTTTTCCCGGGGCCTGGTTGGTTCGGAACATTTCATGGAGGCGCACGATGCTTTCTCGACGTGCTCCAGCACGGGACACCAGACGAAGTTAGACGGCTGCTCGGCACCTTGGAACAGCGATTCAATGGCGATATTTTCCGTTTACGAGAGGAGCCTGGTCAGACTCTCACAACCGCGAACCTCCGCCATTTTGCCGCGTTGGTGGACAAGCGGACGGTGAAGAAGCAGCAATACCTTTGGGAGCAGTATTCGTTTCGTCACATCCCGGTGGAGGTGCTCAGCCACCTTTACCAGCGATTCGCGCAGCGCGGGAAAGGGGCCATCTTCACGCCACCGTTCGTCGCATCGCTGTTGCTCGACTACGCGATGCCCTACGACTCGATGACGGGCCGCGAGCGGGTGCTCGACCCGACTTGTGGCTCGGGTGTGTTTCTAGTCGGCACGTTCCGGCGGCTCGTAAATCACTGGCGTAGCAGGCACGGTTGGCGGCAGCCCGACGTGAAGACGCTGAAGGCGATTCTGAAGCGAAGCATTTTTGGTGTGGAGCTTCAGGGGGAGGCGCTGCACCTCGCGGCGTTCAGCCTCGCACTCGCGGTCTGCGACGCCCTCAAGCCGAACGTCATTTGGAAAGAACTGCGTTTTGACAAGCTTGTGCCCGAGAATCTCGTTGAGGGCGACTTCTTCGATTTCGCGGAAGGACAGACGGCACGGTTCGATGTGTGCATTGGAAACCCACCATTTCAATCGAAGCTCACCGCTCCAGGCGCGCGGGTGAATGCGAAGGCAGAGCAGACGCGCGGCACACTGCCCGACACGCAAGCAGCTTATCTCGTGGCCGAGGAGGCGATGACGTTACTGAAGGATGGCGGACGCATTTGTCTCATCCAGCCTTCCGGCCTGTTCTACAACGAAAATCCGCGCGCGTTCCTTCGTCGCTTGCTGTCGGAAAATGAATTCGCGCACGTCCTCGATTTCACTTCAGTGCGCGGACTATTCGACAAGGCGGATACGAAGATAGTCGCCTTCGTCGCACGCCGCGCTGCACCGGGACTGCGCCATCGGATTTCACATCTCACATTCCGCCGAACGTTCAGCGTCGGCGAGCAACTTGGCTTCGAACTGGACCACTACGACCGCCATCCTGTGCCGCAGCAGCAGGCGATTTCCGCGCCGTTCATCTGGAAGGTGAATCTCCTCGGCGGCGGACGGCTTGCGCCGCTCGCGGCGCGGCTGAAGGAAATGAAGACATTCGGTAGTTTCATCACAGCTAAGGGGTGGGATGCGGGAGAGGGTTTTATTGTGGGAGACAAACGGCAAAAAGCATCGTGGCTCACAGCGAAACGTTTTCTGCCATCTACTGCGCTGGCCGAAAATGGGATTCTGATGAGCAAACTCTCAAAGGTCTCAGAGAAGCTGTTCGAGGCGACTCGAGCCAAAACCCGATACAAACCGCCGCTCATTCTGATTCGTGAAAATGAAAGGCTGCAATGCGCTTTCTGGGAAGACGGCTTTCTCGCATACAAGGCGCAAATTGTTGGTATTCGTTGTGGGAAAGGAGATCGGGAACGACTGCTACGAGTGTTCCGTAATTTTCAAGAGAACCGCCCTGTGTTGCGAGCGTTTTGCCTGCTGCTGGGAACCCGCGCGCTCGCTGGCAAGGCAACTGCCATCAACAAGACGGACGTAGACAATCTTCCTTGGCCAGACAACGGCGAGTCGTGGGACTTGGCGCCTTGGGAAACGACGCTCTGCGAGGATGTCGTGAACTACATGGCGGAATACGTTCGGCTCGGACAGGATTCAAAGCTCCTTCAGGACGCCGTCAAAACAGAAGGACTCCGCGACTACGCTGAGACATTCATCGGGATGCTCTGTGGCGTTCACCGCAATCTCCACGCAGGCCGGGCAATGCTTTTCGGTGGCCTCGCGTGTCAGGCGTTCCATTTCGGCGAGCAACCCGACTTGGATTGGCCCGATGATTGGACGGTGCCGCTACATAAACTCGTCTATGTCCGCCATGGAGCCGCGTTGCGCACAGTGCGGGTGCTGCGTTTCTATGAAAGTAACGTCATCCTGATCGTGAAGCCCGACCGCCTCCGATACTGGATTCGCTCGACGGCGATTCGCGACGCCGACGAGACGCTGGAGGACCTTCGTAAACAGGGATTCTAACGTGGCGGGCGCACGGGACGATTTTTCGGCAGCGCAGGGCCGCATCACACACGGCCCCGAGGCGAACGCGCTCATCGAGCGAACCCTTGAGTTCATCCGCGGCGAGCTTCCGCGATGGCGCGATCGCTCCGACCGCCGCCACGAGTCCGCCGAGGAGCGGCTCAACGCACAACTCTGCAAACACCTTAACTCAGCGGCGCGCCGCAGCCTCCCTGTCGTGCAATTTCACCACGAAGAAAAGCAGACCGCAGGACGTCGCGTGGATCTCTCCGCCGGGCTCACAGAGGGCGACTTCATCGGCACGACGTATCATTCGATTGATGACCCATTCATCGTCATCGAAGGCAAGCGCCTGCCAACACCCGGCGGGAAAGCCCGCGAGCGCGAATACGTGACGGGCGGCGAGGAGCGAAGCGGCGGCATCCAGCGATTCAAGCTCGGTCTGCACGGCGATAAACTGCTCGTCGCAGCGATGGTGGGCTACATCCAAAAGGGAGTTCCTTCTCAATGGCGCGAACGCATCAATGGATGGATTGCCGAACTCACTGATTCGCTGCCACTGGATGAGAACTGGACGCCGGCAGAGGAGCTTGTGCTCATCCATCACGACAAAGCCACTCGAGTTGTGAGTTTGAGGTCCAAACACGACCGAAGCGCAGGGTTCGGGGGAGTCATCGAATTGCGTCATTTCTGGGTGGAGATGGTGAGCCCGTAGTTTTCTTCCTTTGGTAGATGGAACATGCGTTTCAGAAGGGTGCGAGGGAGTGCATTCGTTGATCGACGGATGGCAACCGTCCTTGCTGGAATGTTCCTTCACCGCGTCGCGCTCTTCCTCATGGACTACCCGAATCGCGAGCGCCTGAAAATCCTCGGCCACGCCCGCGTCCTCGACACCCGCGAGCAACCCGCCCTCGCCGCACTCTTGGTTCGCCATGGGCCGCCTGGCATTTCACAATCCCAAGATGCGTCTCGTTGCCCGATCTCTGCCCGCGGCCCTTGTCAGTTTGGTGACGGGAGTTTTCTTCACGGTGTTCTCCGTCGCCGAGAAGCAACCGCCGGCGAAGGCGAATCAGGCAAACTCTGACGACATGTGGGTCGTGGAGCCGAAGGATGGATCGTTGCCGGACCGGGTGACGCATCACACGTATCCCAGCGCGGCGATGAAACGGGCTGTGGGCTACTGCATCTATCTTCCGCCAGGGTATGAGCGCGATGCGGCACGTCGGTATCCGGTGATCTATGAACTGCACGGTGCGGGTGGGAATGAGACCAAGTCGGTGTTTTCGGCGCAGGTGTTGCACGAGGGAATTCTCGCAGGGCGCTGGCCGGAGATGATCATGGTCTTCCCGAATGGCGGGCGCTCGACGATGTATCAGGATTCCGCGGACGGACGTTTCATGGCGGAGACGACTTTCAGGCGCGAATTGATCCCGCACATCGACGCCACGTATCGCACCATCGCGGATCGCAAGGGGCGCTGCATCGAGGGCTTCTCGATGGGCGGGCGTGGCTCGACGAATCTCGCAATGAAATTCCCAGGGACGTTCTGCTCACTCTTCAATCAATCGGGCAATGTCTATCCGGTCTCCGAGACGGCGAAGGAGGGGAAGACGGGCGAGTATCCGCTGAGCTATCTCGGCTCCGATCCGCAGCGTCTGCTGGAGAACGACGCCTTCGCAAACCTGCGCAAGAACCTCGCGCAGATCAAAAGCGGCCTGCGCATCCAGGTCGCCTGCGGCACGGCCGATCCGGATCATCTGAAGACCGTGCGCGACTACCACCGCGCGCTCACCGACGCGGGAATGGAGCACAGCTATTTTGAAGTCGAGGGGCTCGATCACAATCAGAAGAAGATGATCGAGGGCAGGAAGGCGACGTGGTTCGATTTCCATGTGGAGTCGCTCCGTCTCGCAGGCGCCAGTCTGCATCCGTTCACGGCGAAGTGATTGAGCACGGGCTGTTTCATGCCCGCCGAGAGGTTTAGCAATCGAGCGACGACGATGGTTTGTCCGCCTGAACCGCACTGGAATGGCCAGGGCGTGAAGGTAGAGCATCAACCCTGCGCTCGGGCGGAGCCGCGACTACGGGTCGGGGGGAAAGCGGGCGTGGAAGATTGCGGCGGCGATCTCGCGCACCTCGTGATCTGGGTCGGAAGTCATCGCCTGCTTCAGCAGCGGGGCCACCTGCGGGTCGTCGAGTTGCGCCAGCACGTCGAGCGCGGTGGTGCGGACGTCGCGCGGCTGGCCGCGCAGGGCGGCGGTGAGCATGCGCAGGCGCTGCTCGGGCGCGGTGTCGTGGCTGATGTCGTTGAGGTCGGCGAGCAGCGCGACTTTCACCGCGGGATGCCGCTCGGCCTGGAAGAGCCGCCCGAGCGCCGCGACGGCGGCGGCATCGCTCCGCCCGGCGATTTCGGCGGCGACCTCGATCCGGGCCTCTTTGTCCCTGGAGTTGTGAAACCGCTGCTCGAGGTGCGCCAGCGGCGTTTCCGGTTCGTTCGTCGTTGGCGCAGGCGCAGGCGAGGGTGCGGGCGGGTCCGGCACGGGAGTGTCGACGATGAGGGCGGGCAGCGGTTCCCGTGCAGCGGGCGGCGCGGCGACCGGGAGCGGCGTTTCCGGGAGGATCGTCGACGAGGGATGGGGATCTTCGTGCAGATACCAAAGGGCGCCGATGACGACAGCGCCAGTCATCAGCCCGAGCGCCAAAATGACGCCGCGCCAAAAGAATTGGTTTTGACCTGCATCCAAATCGTGCCTCATCATCGCAGAAGTTTGAGCGGACCATCCGTCCGCTCACCGCAGTTCATCAAACAAAAACCACTAGCTATGAAAAAAACTGGAATCCTCCTCGGCGGCATCGCGGCACTCGTGCTTGCTGTCGCCCCCAATGTCCGCGCCGCCGATCACGGTGATGGACCCAACGTCGGCCCCGATCAGGGCGCAGACATCGCCGATATCTATGCGTTCCTCGATCCCGCGAATAACGACGACGTCGTTCTGGTCGGCACCAGCCGCGGGTTCATCGTTCCTTCGGAGAACTCGAATTTCGGGACGTTCGACCCGAATGTCCGCTACACCTTCGCCATCGAGAATACGGGCGACTCCATTCCCGACCTCTTCATCGATGTGGATTTCGGACCGCGTTCGATCGTTGCTCCGGCGACCACGCCATCGCAGGACGCCGTCGTCAGCTTGCGCGGTGTAGTGCCTTCGAACTTCGCGGGTAAAAAAGGCAAGTTCGAGCCAGTGCCCGTTTACCAGCCATCCCTCGCGACCGTCGCGCCAGCCCAGACTGATTTCATCAAGGATCTGTCCAATGCGGCGAACGACGCCGCTACGACGAAGATCAAATTCTTCGCCGGCATCGCCGACGATCCGTTCTTCTTCGACATCCCGGGCTTCAACCGTTTCGTGGGCAGCGTGCTAAATCCCCCCGGCGGTGCTGGTGTCAATCCGGCGTTCCTCGACCGCGCTCGCGACAGCTTCGCTGGTTACAACGTGCTCGGCATTTCCATCAAGGTGCCCGCCGCGCTGCTAAAAAATGCGAAACCGAAGAAGGGTGAGACCCCAAGCACCAAGCTCGGCATCAACTTCTCTACCAGTCGCGGCAGCAGTCGCACGGTGAAGGGTGTGACCGTCGCCTCCGGCGCTCCCGCGCAGGTAGACCGTATGGGCGCCCCCGGCGTGAATGTCGCCTTCATCGGCTTCAACCGGAAGAATGCCTACAATGGCGCTTCGACGCTCGATGACGCGAAAGGTGCGTTCTTCAACGACATCGCTGCGACTCTCACCGCCCTCGGCACGAATGCCGCGAACATCGGCATCCTCGCCAGCGTCGCAGGTCTGCCGACCCCGGCCAACGGCCCGGCGCCCGGTTCGATCCTCAAGGACAAAACCAAGTTCGGTCTCGGCGATTTCCTCCGCCTGGAGACGGACAAGGCCCTCGCTCCGAACACTGGTACGGGCGCGAATGGCTTCCCGAATGGGCGCCGTTTGACCGACGACGTCATCGACACGGTGCTGAACCTCGTGACCAACGGGGTCATCACCGCTGGCGACAAGGTGAACGCCAGCGACGTGGCACCGCTGACCGTCTTCCCCTTCCTCGCCCTGCCGCAGCAGCCGCGTGAAGGTGCGGGTAATATCGACGACAATACGCGCAACTAAGTTGAGCTAGAAAATCACGCCGTGCCGGTCGCAGCGTCTGCTGTGGCCGGCACGGCTTTTTTCTGCCGGGAACGGTTCCCGGAGAAGTGATTTAGAGCGACTGCCGAAACTCATTTCCCGATGTGTCATCCCGAGGACCGAGGGATCTCTCCGTTAGCTTGGGAGATCCTTCGCAAGCTCAGGATGACACCGCTGGAGATGCGGAAAGTAATTTGGCAGGCCTTCTAGACTGCGGAACTGCCACGCTTTTTGCCACGCCCGATGCTGCTCCCATTTGTTCGTCAATCCTTGCTCGGCCTGCTGCTCGCGCTCGCCCTCGCGGAGCCTGCGCTCGCGGGCGATGCGGCGTTCGACAACGCGGTGCGGTTTCTCGAAGCGAAGGTGAAGGACGATCCCGACGACATCATCGCGCAGAACCAACTCGCCGATCGCTACCTCACCCGGCTGCGCATCACGGGCCGTATGGAGTGGCTCGACCGCGCCCGACTCGCCACCGAGGCTTCGCTGAAAGTGGGCGGCGCGCCGTTCAATACCGCGGCCATTCTCCTCGATGCCCGCGTCGCCCTCGCGGGGCATCGTTTCGTCGCGGCGCGCGAATCGGCCGCGGAGTTTCGCCAGCACAAACCCGCCCAAC
>JANPHH010000093.1:0-2315 GCA_031424375.1 Chthoniobacter sp.
CTGGCCCGCGTGGCTGAAAGCGCCGCTCGCCTTTTTCGCGCCGGAGCAGCGCACGATCACGAAGAGCGAAATCCTCAGCGAGCTTCAGCAAAAGACCGCGATTCCCGGGGTGCTCCCGACCTTTCTCCAGCCGATCCAGACGCGCCTAGTCATGCTGCAAACCGGCTTCCGCGCGATGATGGGCGTAAAGATTTACGGCAGCGACTTGAAGGAGATCGAGCGCATCGGCCTGCAAATCGAACAACTGCTCAAGCAAGTCCCCGGCGCGACCGACATCGTCGCCGACCGCATCGTCGGAAAGCCGTATCTGGAGTTCGAGATCGATCGCGACCGAATCGCACGCTACGGCGTCAACATCCGCGACGTGCAGGATGTCATCGAGGTCGCGATCGGCGGCATGAACCTCATGGAGTCCGTCGAAGGTCGCGAGCGTTACCCGATCCGCGTGCGCTACCTGCGCGAGTTCCGCGAGGACATTCCCGAGCTGGAAAAAATCCTCGTGCCCACAAGCAGCGGCGCGCAGGTGCCGCTCGCGCAGGTGGTCAACATCAAGAGCGTGCTCGGCCCGCAGGAGATCAAAGGCGAGCGCGGCCTGCTCGTCGGCTACGTCACCATGAACACGCGCGACCGCGACGAAATCGGCGTGGTCGAAGACGCCGAGGCCACGCTCCAAGCCGCACTGCGTGAAGGAAAGCTGAAGCTGCCCGCCGGCTACTACTGGGAATGGAGCGGCCAATTCGAGAGCCAGAAACGCGCGACCGCACGGATGCAAATCCTCGTGCCGGTGACGCTCTTCATCATGATCGTGATGCTCTACCTCGGTTTCGAGCGCTGGTGGATCGCGCCGATCATCTACTTCGGCATCCTCACGTCGGCGGCGGGCGGTTTCATCATGCTCGCATGGTGGGGCGCGAATCTCTCCGTCGCCGTGTGGGTCGGCTTCCTCGTGCTCTTCGGCGTCGCCGATGACGACGGCGTCGTGATCTCGACTTACCTCGAAAGCATCTTCGACAAACTCAAACCCGACTCCGTGCAAGAGATCCGCGAAGCCGTCGTGCAAGCTGGCCTCAAGCGTATCCGTCCATGCCTGATGACGCTCGCGACCACGGTCTTCGGCCTCATGCCGATCTTCTGGACGCACGGCCGCGGCTCCGACGTGATGCAGCCCATGGCAATCCCGAGCGTCGGCGGCCTGGCCGTGAGCCTGTGCGTCACCATCTTCATCGCCCCGACACTCTTCTGCGCCGTCGAGGAGTGGAAATGGAAACGGGGGCAATCGAATCTCACCTCAGAAACGACGGGCGCGTCATGACGTCGTGCTGAATGGGTGCGGTTGCTTCGCTTGCGGCATCCGGCAGGACGCGGTAAGATTTTCCACCATGACCACAGTGCTCTCGCAAAAAGGCCAAATCGTCCTGCCGGTGCCCGTTCGCCAGCAGCTCCATTTGTCGCCGGGTGACGACTTTGAGGTCGCCGTGGAGGACGAAGATACGATCACGCTTCGACGCGTCTCGCAGCCAGCGAATCGTGGGCTGGTGGACTTGCTGCTCGCCTGCCCGTCGGCGTTTGAAATCCCGGCGCGGGAAGCCGACGACACCGCGCCTCCGGTGCTGTGAGCTACCTCGTCGATACGAATGTCTTCAGCGAGCCGGTAAAGCCCAAGCCGGACGCAAACGTTGTCGCGTGGCTGCGCGAAAACGAGACCAGCCTTTACGTCAGCACCATCACGATCGGCGAAATGCGGCGCGGCATCGAGCGGCTGCCGTCCGGCCGGCGCAAGACCCAACTCCGCGCGTGGCTCGTTGCGCTTTGCGACTGCATGAAAGGCCGCGTCCTCAGCTTCAACACCAGCACCGCTCATGTCTGGGGCCAGCTCAAAGCAAAGTGGGATGCTGCCGGCATCGTCATCCCGTCGCTGGACAGCCAGATCGCCGCGACCGCGCAGCGGCACCAACTTACGGTAGTCACGCGGAATACCTCCGACTTCGCGCAAACGGGCGTGAAGCTGCTCAACCCCTTTGCGTGATGTCCTTCCTTCGCCGACGCCTGCCTCGTCCGCATGTTCGAACTCTAGCCCGACGCCCGGGTCTTCAAGCGCGACTCCGATTTCCGCGTCTATCGCCGCAACGTGTGCGGCTTCAATTCAGATTTCATAAGTGACTATGGACAGATCAAAGGGAGCGACTGGCACTTGTTGCGGCGATAGACGCGGAAATCGGAGTCGCGCTTGAAGACCCGGGCGTCGGGCTAGAATTCGAACATGCGGACGAGGCAGGCGTCGGCGAAGGAAGGACATCACGCAAAGGGGTTGAGCA
>JANPHH010000094.1:0-17745 GCA_031424375.1 Chthoniobacter sp.
TGGACTTCGCCGCTCCTTGGGTGAGTGCGACTCCGAATGGCTTTGAAAATCCGGCGGTTTCATTGGCAGCGGGTGTAACGGAGCCGAGGGACCTCAGCCCTTGGAGGATCATGGATCATTCTGCACTCCGAAGTCCCTCGACTTCATTCTGGTCGCTTAGGCTCCCTTCATTGCGCTCGGGATGACATATTTCAGGCGGGATGACAGATTTCGCGCGGGATGACAGGTTTTCGGGATTTTCCTCCCACCTTCCGCGGGGCGGGGCGGCGGGTGAATCCGGAGCGGCTTCCACCGTTGACAGCGGGGGTTCAGTGGCTATCCTGCCGCTCCTTTTTCCCGAAACCCGTCCGAATTTACGCCCTATGAAACGCACCTATCAGCCCTCGAAGCGCACGCGCAAGCGTCAGTTCGGCTTCCGCGCCCGCATGAAGACCAAGAATGGTCGCGCCATCCTCGCCCGCCGTCGCCAGCGTGGTCGCAAGCGGCTCCTGCCGAAGGGCGTGGAGATCCACTACGCCCGCCACACGCAGGCCTGATCTGCCATTTAGGATTTAGGATTTAAGATTTGGGATCTTGCCCGCGGGCTCGCGGCGAAATCACGGAATCATGAATCTTAAATCGTAAATGCCCTCGCTCCGCTTTCCCAAGTCGGCCCGGCTGTCGCGTGCCGGTGAATTTGCGCGACTCAGGCGGGAAGGCACCTCCTTTCACGGGAAGCTGATCGTCTTGAGCGTCTTGAAAGCTGAATCTGAAACCGAAACGCGGATCGGAATCATCACCTCGCGCCGCGTGGGTGGTGCGGTGCAGCGGAACCGCGTGCGGCGTCGGCTGCGGGAAATCATCCGTGCCGTGAGACCGCAGATGATGCGGGGCTGGCACGTCGTTTTGGTCGCCCGGCACGCGGCGTCCACGGCGGAATTTTCCATCCTCCGCGCGGAAGTCCTCGCCCTCGCCCGGCGGGGAGGCATCCTGCTCCCGGCATGATCGCGATTCGCTTCCTCATCCGCGGCTACAAGTTGCTCGTTTCACCCATCCTCACCTGGCTCACGGGCGGGCCTGGGTCGGGCTGCCGCTACGAGCCGAGTTGCTCGCTCTATTTTCTCGGAGCCTGCGAAGTCCACGGCGTCGCCCGCGGTTCCTGGCTCGGCTTGAAGCGCATCGGCCGCTGTCACCCCTGGGGTGGGTTCGGGCCCGATCCTGTCCCACCGCGCGCGGTCGCCCTCGGCGTTCGCAAGCCAGACCTGCACACCTCCTCTTCCCAATAATTTTTGCTCATGGATCGCACCGGAAAAATCATCGTCGCCCTCTCGATCGCCCTGCTCATTGCCTGGACGGTCTTCAATCAACGCGAGATGCAGAAAATCACTGCGGCGCGTGCCGTGGCGGCGGAGGAACAAAAACAGAAGGAAGCAGCTGCTGCGGCAGAGGCGCCGCCCGCTCCCGCTCCGAGCGTCGCGGCTCCGGTGGCGACCCCAGCAGTCCCGGCGACGCCGACGACCCCGGAAAAAACCGAGACGCTCGCCAACTCCAAGGTGGAGTTCACTTTCACCAATCTCGGCGGCGGCATCAGCAAGGCGCTGCTTCTCGAACACGAGGCGGAGTCGGGAAAGCGGATGGTCATCAACGAATTCGGCGCCATCCCGATCGCGGCCGTGACGGACGCTGCCGATCAGCCGACGAATCTGCCGCAGACCGCGACGCGCGACGGTTCGTCGATCACCTACACGAGCGTGGATGCGAACCAGCGGGAGTTGCGGAAGAAATTCACCGTCCCGCAGGCGGGCAGCGGGCAGGATGAATACGTCGTGCAGGTCGAAGTCACCTACACGAACCGCGGCGCACAGCCGGCGGACATCGCGGGATACTTCGTCCACACCGGCGCAGCCGCCCCCGTGCATCAGCGCGATCTGCCGACCTACACCGGACTCAAGGCGTCGAAGGGCAGCTTCCACGATGTGAACTGGTTTGCTTCCTCCGGAGTCTTCGGGATCGGTGCCAGCGTGCGTCCCATCTTTGCGGAAGACCATGCGGATATCGAGTGGCTCGGCGTGACGAATCAGTATTTCACCACGCTCCTCAGCCCGCTGGTTACCGCGAAGGATCCGAAGGATCAGGCCACGCAGCGCGGCACGAAACTGTGGGGCCGCCGCTTTGAAATCACCGATGCGGAGTGGGAGCAGAGCGGCCGCTCGCGGGAAGGCGGCGGCACGCGCTTCGCGATCCGCGCGGCGCTCGGTATGCCGGGCTTCAAGCTCGCGCCGGGTGAAAGCGCAACGCAGACCTTCTCGATCTACACCGGCCCCGGCGAATACTCGCGGCTGAAAAAACTCGGGAGCACGGAGGAGGAAATTTTGAATTTCGGCATGTTCGGGATCGTGAGCAAAACGCTGCTCAATGGGCTGAATGTCCTGCACCACTACCTCGGCAGCTACGCCTTCGCGATCATCGTGCTCACGCTGATCATCAAGTCACTGCTCTGGCCGCTGCAGAACAAGGCCACGAATTCCATGAAGCGGATGTCGCTGCTCGCGCCGAAGATGACGGAGATCAAGGAAAAGTACTCCGACGACCCGGCGCGGATGAATGCCGAGACGCTCAAACTTTACAAGGACTACGGCGTCAATCCGCTCAGCGGCTGCCTGCCGATGTTCGTCCAGATTCCGGTCTTCTTCGGCTTCTACAGCATGCTCGGAAAGGCCGTGGAACTGCGCAACAGCCACTTCCTCTGGATCAAGGATCTGTCGCAGCCCGACACCATCTTCCACCTCAGCACCATCCCGGTGAATGTGCTGCCGATCGTCATGGCCGGCACCATGTTCTGGCAAATGGCCATCTCGCCGAAATCCGGCGATCCGGCTCAGCAACGCATGTTCATGTTCATGCCGTTGATCTTTGTTTTCTTTTGCTATAACTACGCGTCTGCGCTGGCACTCTACTGGACCGTGCAGAATCTCTTCTCGGTCGCCCAGCTCTACGCGACGCGAAATCAGGCGCCGCCGGAGTTGCTGAAGCTGGCGACCGCGAAGAAAAAATAGCTTTTACCCCTATGAGCCTGAACCCGAGCGAAACACTGGATAACATGTTGGGACTGCTCGGCTTCGCTTTCGAGATCAAGGAATTCCAGCGCGACCACGGCCTCACGCTCATGGTCTATACGGGTGAGAAGGAACGCCTCCTCGGGCGCAACGGCGCATTGCTCGAGGACATCCAACTGTTGCTGAATCGCATCCTCCAAGCTCGCGACAAAAATGCCGGCAAGGTGCAGGTCGACATCGAGCACTGGCGCGAAATGCGCGACGACAGTCTCGCGCATCGCGTCCGCCAGATCGGTGAAACCGTCCGCGCCACCGGCCGGCCCTACCACCTCGAACCGATGAATGCCTACGAGCGCCGCATCGTGCACAACGCCTTCAAGGACGATCCGGAAGTCATGTCGTGGAGCCCGCCGGATGACGCGCGGGTCAAGCGGATCACGCTCAAGCGGCGCCCCAGCCCGCCCCCTCCCGCGGCGGCGTGACGCAATGTTGGTTTAGCCGAACCCAGGCTGTGTAGTCGAACTCGGAAGAGCCTGTGATCCTGAGCGGAGTGTAACGAAGTCGAGCCGAGTCTGCGAGACAGCCGCAGGCAACGACCTCAGCCGTTGGATGATCGCACAAGATTCGGCAATCCGAGGTCCCTCGACTCCATTTTGGTCGCTTAAAGCTCCCTTTATTCCGCTCGGGATGACACGCCGTTGAGAGTTCCACACGCCCTCGCGCGAACGATGACATCTCCCGTCCCGTCTGGTTCGCTGGCGGCGTGGCGGTGATCCCCAAGATTGCGCGGGTCCCGCAGTTGTAGAAAGCAAGTCCGTCTCCTCTCCCCCTTTGCCATGATCCATTCCCCCCGCCAGTCCCGCCGCTCCTTCCTCAAGCAACTCGCCACCGCCGGTGCGGTCGCGCCTTTTGTCACCCGCAGCCTGCTCGCCGCGCCGCCCAGCGGCGTGGTGCGCCACGCGAGTTTCGGTGGCGCTGGCATGGCTATGGCCGATCTCAATGGATTCAAGGGGCATCCGAACTTCCAACTCGTCTGCGTGGCGGAACTCGACGTGTCCCGCATCGCAAAACTGAACGAAGCCTTTCCCGACGTGAAGGTCTACGAGGACTGGCGCGTGATGCTCGACCGAGAGCAAAAGAATCTCGACTCGGTGAACGTCTCCACGCCCGACCACATGCACGCCCCGATGGGAATGAGCGCGATGCAACTCGGTCTCCACGTCTACGGACAGAAGCCGCTCACGCACGAGATCTTTGAGTCGCGGAGGCTCGCGGAGTTTGCCGCGGAGAAGAAGCTCGTGACCCAGATGGGCATCCAGATTCACTCGAGCATCGAGTATCGGTCCGCCGTGCAACTCATCCAGGGCGGGGCGATCGGCAAGGTGCGCGAGGTCCATACGTGGAGCAGCAAAAAGTGGAGCGATCCATTGCCGCGTCCGGACAAGTCGGACATCCCGCCGGAGGGCTTCAACTGGGATCTCTGGCTCGGCGTGTGCGAGACGCGGCCCTTCATCGGCGGCGGCTACTACCATCCCGGTAACTGGCGCAAACGGCTCGACTTCGGGACCGGCACCTTCGGGGACATGGGCTGTCACATTTACGATCCCGTTTTCAAGGCGCTCGCCCTGACCGCTCCGCTCACCGTGCGTTCGGAAGGTCCGGCACCGAACGCGGACAACTGGGGCGAAAACGCCATCGTGCATTACGTCTTTCCCGGCACGCAGTTCAGCGCCGACGCGACGGTCGCGGTGACCTGGTATGACGGCGATGAGCGCCCGCCGCAGGCCGTGCAGGCGCTGCTCGGCGCGACCAAACTCCCCGGTCAGGGATCGATCTTCATCGGGACGGAAGGCGTGATGGTCCTGCCGCACATCGGGAAACCGATTCTGCTTCCCGAGGAGAAATTCGCCGACCACCCGCGACCAACGCTCGAGCCGGTGAGCCACTGGCATCAGTTCCTCGATGCCGTGCGCGGTGAGGGCACGACCTCAGCGCATTTCGGCTACGCGGGTCCGCTCACCGAGTCGATCCTGCTCGGCGGGATCGCCTCCCGCTTTCCCCAGACCACGCTCGAGTGGGACGCCGCGGCGATGAAGATCAAAAACGTCGCCGAGGCGAATGCCTTCGTCCGCCGGAGTTATCGCAAGGGTTGGGACGTGAAGGGGCTGACGTAAGCGGTCGGATCCCTGCTTGGTGGCGGCGGGAGTGGGGTGTGATTAAATGTGGTGCCATGAGGGATGCGCGCGGTGTCCCGGAGGGACGATGGAAATTAGCCGGTGGCGTCAGCCACCGGATCGCGGAAAAAATGAATTCGCCCCGGCAGGGGCGTTGGAATTCAACCGCCGCGACCTCACCACCGCCCCTCCGGGGCGGGCTCGCTTCGCGTGCGGTTCCGGTGGCTGACGCCACCGGCTAATTTCTGCTGTCCCTCCGGGACTACAGACTTCGCTGCACCACATTTAATCGCACCCGCGGAGTGCGGGAGTGAATGGAGGAAACTTCCCGTTGACAAAGCCGAACATGCCCTCGAACCTTGCGTCCCTTTTTCCCGGTCGCCCCGGGGCTCCGCGCATTATGTCCAGCACTCTCCTCGAAGAAGCCTTCAAATTGATCCCCAGCCAGCAGTTGCTCGTGAACGTCGTCTCCAAGCGCGTTCGCCAACTCACGGCCGGGCATCGTCCGATGGTGGAGACCGGCCCCCGCATGGGCTTCTCCGATATCGCCCTCACCGAAATCATCGAGGGGAAGCTCAAGTACGAGCTGGCCGATCCGGTGGCGCCGGAAGACGCGCGCTGAGCGGCATCGCGACCTCGCGAAAGCGCCGCGTGACCGCAGCGCCTTCCAGATGAGCGCTGAAATTTCCGTCAACCGCAAAGCCTTGCGGGACTATCACATCCTCGAGCGTTTCGAGGCGGGGATCGAGTTGAAGGGGACCGAGGTCAAATCGATCCGCGCCGGCCATGCGAACCTGAACAACGGGTTCGGCCGCGTGGAAGGCAACCAGGTGTTTCTGTACGACTGCGACGTGCAGCCGTATGAGCGCGCGAGCTTCGAGCAGCACGATCCGAAGCGGTTCCGCCGCCTCTTGCTCCACAAGAAGGAGATCGACCGCATCCGCGGGCTGACGCAGATCAAGGGGCACACGCTCGTCGCGCTCCGGATGTACTGGAAGGATGATCGCGTGAAGATCGAACTGGGGATCGGCAAAGGAAAGGAAGCCGCCGACAAACGGCAGGATCTGAAGACGAAGGCGTCGAAGCGGGAAACCGATCGCGAGATCGCGCGCTTCAACAAGAAGCACGCGTAGGCAGAGCCGGAGCTGCGCGGAGCGGGCAAAAAACCTGTCATCCTGAGCGGAGTTCCTCGTGGGCCGAGGCGGCGGCGCTCGGGACAAGTGGGGGCCGGTGATCGGGCGAGAAGGTGGGGAGGAACGAAGTCGAAGGACCTCTCGCATCCGCGGGCCGAGTAACGACTCCGTGGATCGCTCCGCACCGCCTCCGCCCTCAAAGGTCAGAGGTCCTTCGACTGCGCTACGCCCTCGTTCCCACCTCCGCTCCGCTCAGGATGACAGTCTTTTTGGATTGGGCGCTGCGCGCCGGAAGACTTCCGCTACACCCCTCAGAGCAGTTCCTTTGCGACCGCCAGCGCCTTGATGTAAACGCGGTGGCGTCCGCCGAGTGCGAGTTCCTCCTTGAGCAGGCTCGTGCTTTGATTGTTCCCGCCCGGGAGCATGTGGTGATAGGAGCGGCCGTCCGCCAGCTCCACTTTCACCGAGTAAAAGTCGCTGTCCCCGACGCGCGCGACTTCGACCGTGCCTTGGGGCGAAGTGATTCGGCAGCAGCCGATCGAGCGGGTCCCGGCGGAGACGAGGTCGAAAACGATTTCCCGATCATCCGCGGTTTGCAGCACCACGCTATTCGCCTCGTAGGATTTCAGCTCCAGCTTGAGCTGCGCAGCGAACCAGCCCACGAGCAGCAACGCGGTCGATCGATTGTCCGGTGCGTGCGAGATCGTCACTGCCGCGATCTCGTCGAGGATCGGCCGATTCTTCGGATGATCGAACATCTGCGCGAGCGCCTGCCGCAGGTGCAGACTGCGCGTCCAGTTCAGGTCGCACATCGCGAGGTGCGACTGCGATCGGTGCAGCCAGTCGAGCAGGCGGTTGAGCTGCTTTGCCGGTTGCGCCCACTTCAGGCTGTCGAAGACAAGGCGGTCGACCCAGTCGAGGAGCTGCCCATCGATGCGGACGGGAAAATCCGCCTGCCACCAGAGGACGAGCGGGAGGTCGGAATCGAGATTCGAGAAGACGATGTTCGGGATCAGCTTGCTCGCCTTGCCTTCGAGCATGAACGAGATCTGCTCGCAGCAGACCTGCTTCGCCCCAGCGCGGCTGATGTGGCAGTGGGCGTTGATCCACGCGCGAGTTTTCGTCTCCGTGGCGCGCGGCTCCGCGATGACGAGCAGCGCGCGGCAGGCGTGGTCGCGCGTGAATTCGATGATGAATTCGTTGTTCCGCTCACCGGCTTCCTCGCCTTCGCAGTAGACGGCGAAATTGATCAGTGACGCGCGCGTCGCCGTGCCGCCGTCCGTTTCCCACAGCTTCTTGAGTTCCTTGCCGATCTGACCGATTTCGACCGGCGTTCCGAGATTCGCGACGTCGAGCGCCATGATTACATCCTCCGCCAGGCGTGCCCGGAGCGCTCGAGGAGTTCATCCGCTTCCTGCGGCCCCCACGAACCGCTCGGATAAGTGCACAGCGGCGGCGGCGTGTCGCTCTTGTGCCAGGCGTCTTCGATCGCATCGATGAACTTCCATGCGCCTTCCACCTCGTCGCGCCGGGCAAAGAGCGTCGCATCGCCGCTCATCGAATCGAGCAGCAGCCGTTCGTAGGCTTCGGGCGAGGCTTTGCCAAAGCTGGTGCCGTAGCGGAAATCCATCTTGACCGGTTCGATGCGGATCGTGTTGCCCGGCATCTTGCACTGCATGCGGAGCGAGATGCCTTCATCGGGCTGAATTCGGATGACGAGCACGTTCGGCCCGAGCAGTTCGTCCGGCTTGTTGAAGAGCACGCTCGGCGCCTGCTTGAACTGGATGGCGATCTCGGTGCCGCCCTTGGCGAGTCGTTTGCCCACGCGAATGTAAAATGGCACGCCCGCCCAGCGCCAGTTATCCACGTGAACCTTGAGCGCCACATAAGTCTCCGTCTCCGAAGTCGGGCTCACGCGGTCTTCATCGCGATACGCTTTGACTTCTTTTCCCGCGATGGCACCTGCGGCGTACTGCCCGCGCACCACATTCGTCGCCACATCCTCCGGAGTCATGTGCCGCAGCGACCGCACGACTTTCACCTTCTCATCGCGAATGCTGTCCGCGGCGAGGTCCGTCGGCGGTTCCATCGCGGTGAGGCAGAGGAGCTGGAGCAAATGGTTCTGCACCATGTCGCGGAGCGCGCCGCTGGATTCGTAGTACGGCCCGCGCTGCTCCACGCCGAGCGGTTCAGCCGCGGTGATCTGCACATGGTCGATGTAGCCGTGATTCCACAGCGGCTCGAAGATCCCATTGGCAAAACGCAGCACCATGATGTTCTGCGCCGTTTCTTTGCCGAGGTAGTGATCGATGCGGTAGGTGTCCTTTTCCCGGAAGCACCGCGCGACGACTTCATTGAGCTCATGCGCGGTCGCGAGATCCGTGCCGAACGGTTTCTCCACGATCACCCGCGTCCAGCCACCCGCCGGCGACTGATTCAAGCCGGCGGCTGCGAGATTCGAGAGAATGCCCTCGAAGTCGCTCGGCGCTACGGAGAGATAAAAGAGACGGTTCCCGCGCGTGCCGGTTTTCGCGTCGAGTTCATCGAGTCGCTTCGCGAGCGAGACGTAACCCTCCGCATTTCCAAACTCACTCCGGTGATAGAAAATGCGCGGCGCGACACTCTCCCAGACTTCCGGCGTAAGCCCGGACCGCGAGCATTTCGCCGTCGTTTCCTTCAACTCGGCGCGCCAACTCTCGTCGGTCTTGTTGCGTCGGGCGAAGCCCATGATGTTCGTCGCGGGCGGAAGGTCGCCATCAGCCGCGAGATTGTAGAGGGCGGGGATCAGCTTGCGGAACGTGAGGTCACCCGAGGCACCGAAGATGACGACATTGCACGGCTGAGGCATCGGCCGGTTGGACAGCCCCTCCCGAAGCGGATTCGAAGAAACGATGTTCGGATTCAAAGCGTTCCGGTTATAGGCACATCCCACCGCAAACGGAACGAAAACCTTTTTCCGCGTGGGCCGCAGGATGGCTCACGTAGCTGGACGGCTCTTTCGGCATTCGCTATCTATCGCCAATGCGCCGCCTGTTCTCCCCGTTCGTCGCCGCCTGCCTGTCGTGCGCTGCCGTCGCACAACTCCCGACCGTCGATCCGCCGCGGCAGTGGAGCGTTACGGGCGGGCAGCCGTTTCAAGCCTCCGTGGTCAGCTTCGATGGCACCACCGTCGTCTTCCGCCTGCCCAATGGCTCGCGTGCCCAGGCCCCCGCTACGCGCCTGATCGAGGCCGATACGCAGTACCTCGCGGAGTGGCAGAAAAAGCAGCCGATCAAAGTCGTGCTGCCGGACGTCGTCGGCGTGGACGCAGCGCAGATCAAGACCGAGGTCGTGAGCGAAGATCCGGCCGCGGACAAATTCGTCTACCGCACCCAGCACTTTGAGTTCGAGTCGCAGGGCAAATTCAACCAGACCCTGCTCCGCGAAGTCGCCCGCAGCTTCGAAGCCACCTACGAACTCGTGAAAGCCCTGCCGTGGGGAATCGAACCGAAAGCGGAAAAGGGCGACTACTTCCACGCCCGCCTGCTGAAGGATCGCGAGTCATACCACGCCGCCGGCGGACCCGCGAACAGCGGCGGAGTCTACATCGGCAGCCAGGATCTGTTCCTCGTTCCGTTCGAAAACATCGGCGTCAAAGTCGTCGGCAAGAGCTACGCGAAAACCGACGAGTTCGAGACGCACACCATGGTCCACGAACTCACCCACCAGATGATGCACGCCTCGCTGCGGCTGCTCCCCCAGTGGGTCGTGGAAGGAACCGCCGAATACACCGGCAATCTCCCGCTTCGCGCCGGGCGCTTCCGCGTCGCCTCCGCCAAGACCGGACTGAAGGACTACCTCGACTTCCTGAAAAAACGCGTCGTCGACGGCGTCCCCACGCCATACCCGCTCGAACAGCTTTTCGGCATCACCAATGAGCAGTGGAGTTCCATCCTCACCCAGGACCCGCGCATGTCCGGCCGGCTCTATTTCACCTCCTACCTGCTCGTCTATTACTTCATGCACCTCGATGGCAAAGGCGACGGGCAGAACTTCGCCCGCTACTTCCGCGAGGTGGGTGAGCAGCGGAACGATTTCGAGCGCTATCGTCGCGAGATCGCGGAGTTCAAAAAGCAGCCCGGCGTTGAGGTCCTGCCCGAAGGCGGGTTCCGGTATCGTGGCGACCTGAAGCCGCCCAAACCACCTGCCGCGCTGGAATCCGACGCCGCCCGCGACGAATTCCGCCAGCGCACCCTGAAGATCCTGCTCGATGGGCGCAACGAGGCGGATCTAACCAAGCAAATCCAGTCCGCTTACGCCCGGCTCGGCGTCCGGTTGTAATCCCGGAGATTTCTCCCTTGCCGCGCGCCGGACGCCGGACATAGTTACGCCCGCTCGCGCCGGAAACGGCGGGAGCGAAAACGGAAGGGTGGCCGAGTCCGGTTTAAGGCATACGACTCGAAATCGTACGTTGGGTTAAACCAACCGTGGGTTCGAATCCCACCCCTTCCGCCATTTCCTCGCTGGGAAAATGGGCGCGCGGCCGGTCAGCGGCCGGGCGCCAGTTCGAAGAGGAAGCCCTTGAGATACTCCGTCTCGGGAAGCGTGGAGATGATTGGGTGATCAGCCGCTTGCGAAAAGATCGAGAGCTGGCGCAGCGTGCGTTTCGCGTCCACCGAGGCGTCATTGATCATCTCGCGAAAGTGCTCGTGGCTCACGTGATGCGAGCAACAGAAAGTCGCGAGCAGGCCGTCGGGATTGAGGAGCTTCAGCGCGCGGAGATGGATCTCTTTGTAGCCGCGCATCGCGTCGGTCAGCGAGCCCTTGGATTTTGTAAAGGACGGCGGGTCGAGGATGATCAGGTCGTAGCGGGCGTCCTGCCGCTCGAGGTCTTTCAGCATGTCGAAGACGTTCGCCGCATAGCTCTCGATCTTCAGATTGTTGAGTTCCGCATTGCGTCGGATGCGGTCCACACACTCCGTGCTGATCTCGATCGCCTGCACGGCGCTCGCTCCCGCTTTGGCGCAGGCCAGCGCGAACGCGCCCTGGTTGGCGAAGCAGTCGAGCACGCGGCGGCCTTTGGCGTGCGCGGCCACGGCGGTGTAGCTCGGGATCTGGTCGAGGTAGAATCCGGTCTTCTGTCCGTGGAGCAGATCGATCTCGAATTTCAACCCGGCGATGACCACCGGCTGGAGCGCTGGGGCTTCGCCAAAGAGCATGCCGGTTTGCAGTTCCATGCCTTCGGCTTTGCGGATCGGTGCGTCGTTGCGCTCGGTGATCGACGCCGGATTCAGCACCGTGCGGAGCGCCTCGACGATCAGGTCTTTCCGCTGATCCATGGCGAGCGTGAGCGTTTGCAGGACGAGGTGATCGCCGTAGCGGTCCACGATCACGCCGGGCAGCCCATCGCTTTCGCTCCAGACGAGCCGGCCGAGCCGCCGGTCGAGCCCGTGCCGGTCGCGGAATTGCACCGCTTGGCGGATGCGCCGCTCGAAGAAATCGCGATCCAAATCCTGCCGCTGCCGCGAAATCCGGCGCGCCACGATCTGCGACTTCGAGTTGTAGATCGCGCTCCCGAGCAGGCGATCCTGCCCGTCCTTGAGCGACACGACATCGCCATCCTTCGGCGCGCCAAAGGCTTTGAGCACTTCGCTGGAATAGACCCAGTCGTGCCCATGGAAAAGGCGCGAGCGGGGTTTGATGACGAGGCCAGCCATGAGTGGGTCGGGAAAGTCGGGGAACGGCCCGGTGAAGTCAACGCACAGCGCTCGACCGGGCTTGTTTCCCTTTTACATCGGGCATTGAACAGGCCACTTTGGCTCCTGTCCGAAGTGCCTGCTGCCATGTCGCGCTCCCTGCTCATCGTCTTTCTCGGCACCGCCCTCTTTACTCAGGTGCGCGGGGCTGATCCGGAAAAGGCCGCGGCTTCGCTCAGCGTGCTGAAGGCGATCGATGAAGGATTCGTGCAGGTCTATGAAAAGGTCGCGCCCGCCGTGGTGGTCATCGAAGCGACCAAGGCGCGCGACGAGGATGAATCGGATGCCAACGTCTTCGACTTCTTTTTCCGCAATGGCGAGGAGCGTCCCGGAGGCGAGAAGTCCGTCCCAAAGACCGAGCCGCGCTCGCACCGCTCCGGCGGATCGCAAACCCGCAGCGAAGGCTCCGGCTTCATCGTCCAGTCGGACGGCTTCATCATCACGAACAACCACGTGATCGCCGACGCTGAGAAACTCAGCGTGCGCCTCAAGGACGGTCGCACCTTTCCCGCGAAGCTCGTGGGCACCGACGACAAAAGCGACATCGCCGTGATCCGGATCGAGGCGCGTGACCTCCCCGCGGTGGAGTGGGGGAACAGCGACGTCCTGCGCGTGGGCCAGCTCGTCTGTGCGATCGGCACGCCGTTCAACCAGGATTTCAGCTTCACCGCCGGGTGGGTCAGCGGCAAAGGTCGCACGAATCTCCTCAGCCCCACCTCGGCCTCGATCCTTTACGAGGACTACATCCAGACCGACGCCTTTATCAATCCGGGCAACAGCGGCGGCCCGCTCTTCGACGTCGACGGACGCATCGTCGGCATGAATACCCTGATCAACGGCATCGGCCGCGGGCTCGCCTTTGCGATTCCCTCCGCGATGCTCCAGGAGGTCGCGCAGCAGCTCATCGCGCGGGGTAAAGTGCAGCGTCCGTGGCTGGGCATCCGCATGGACACGCTCGGCGAAAACAGCCCGCTGCGCGATCATGCCTCCGGCATCGAGCGCGGTGTGATCGTCGAAACCATCGAGGCGGATTCGCCCGCCTATCGCAGCGAACTCCGCGCGGCGGACATCATCACCGAAGTCGACGGCACGAAGGTCGCAACCGCCCGCGATTTGCAGAAGGAAATCCTCCGCAAGAAGATCGGGCAGAGCCTGCAACTCACCGTCTGGCGGCGCGGTGCCACGCTGAAGATCGGGGTCGCGACCGCCGAACTGCCGCAGGAACTCACCCGCGTCGCCAACGTCCTGCCCGCCGTCCCGCCGCGTGCGGATGGCGAATCCCTCGGACTAAAACTCAAAGACGCCGCGGCGGGCGCACTCGTCGTCGAGATCGCACCGGACAGCGCTGCCGGTCATGCGGAGATCCTCGCTGGCGACGTGATCACCGCCGTCGAGACGCAACCCGTCGCCGATGCCGCCGCGTGCGTCCGCGCGATCGACCTCGTGCTGCGCGAAAAGCGCGCGAAGGGCGTCTTGCTCAATCTCGACCGCAAAGGCAAACGCACCTTCGCCGTTCTAAAACTTTCTCCGTAACCGGACACCGATTCCTTGGTTGGGGCGGCCGGTGCCTTGCAAGAGGCACCGGTCGTTTTTTTGGATCCAGTCGCTCAGGCTCCCTCCATTTCGCTCGGGATGACATGCCTTGAAGGGCACGCCGTTACGCGAAAGAACGCTACCGCGTCGGCCCGAGCAGCAGATCGAGCGCGCTCTTCGCGGCGTCTTTCAACGTCTTCGTTGCATCCTTCGCGGCACCGCCGAGCTGGTCGATTACTTCATTTCCCGCCGCCGCGACAAGCCGCGCGGTCAGATCCTCGGAGGGCGACGCCACCGGGCCAGCGAGATGCATCGGGGCCCACAGATACCCCGCGCGCGACTCCGTGAAAACCCGCGCCTGCGATCCCGGCAACCACTGCAAACTCGCCGGCGTCACGCCGACCTGGAAGTTCCCTTCGATCCCACCGCGCTCAATGAAAAAGCCGCCCTCCACACGAATCAGCCCCTCGGATTCGGCGATGAGATTCCGTACCGTCAGCCGCGGCTCCTGCTGCGTGAAATCCGCCGACGCCCGCGTGAGCTTCAGCCGGCGAAATTGCTGCGTCTTCGTGAACGCTGCGATTTCATTCAGCACCGGGAGCGCTTCGAGCACGCCATTTTCGAGCGTGAGCCGACCGGTGATTTCCGGCGCGCCGCTCAGCGGGAGCGGGCTGCGCACATTCACCTCGCCGCTGGCTTCTCCGCGAATCCGCGCGCGCCAATCGCCAGCCAGCCACGGCGTGAGCGCGACGTTGCGGATGACCGCATGGAGGTCGAGCCGCTCGTCGAATTTCACCTCGCCATCCGCGACCACGCTGCCGCCTTCGCCCTGCCGAAACTCCGCCGCGCGGACAAACAGCGCGTTGCCCCGCGACGACAGATCCAGCTTCTGCACGGTGAGGGGCGGGAGCTCGCCGTGCGCGATCGAGCCGCCGCTGCCGGTGATGTTCCAGCCATCGTCGGTCGGCTGAAGCTGCAGCGCGGTGCCGCGGAGCGCGCCATCCTGCCAGGTGAGTTGCACGTCGCGGATGATGGCGGTGCCGATCTCCACACGGTTGGGCAGCCAGCGGCTGCGGTTTGAATCAGCCACGCGATCCTGAACGATCTTCGGTTCACTCTCCGCGGCGGGCAGGCGCGATCCCGCGAGATCCACGCGCAGCCGCTGCACATCGAGTTGCTCGACCCGCCACGCGTGCTGGAAGAAATGGCGCAGGCTAACCTCCGCGCGCGCGCCTTCGATCTGGAGCGACGAGAATTTCGCCGCCGCCGTCCCGCGGGCCGAGAAGCGGTCGGCATACAGATTCGCGCCTTCGAAGTGCAGCGGCGCGACCTCCGCCTCGGCGCGCAGGGTTCCACCGGCCTTGTGCGCGAGGAAGGTGCGGAAGCGTTCGCTGCGGAGGTAGGCGTCGATCGCGCTGCGGACGGCGATCGCCCCCCCCACGAGCAACAGCAGCAGCGCCGGGATGCCCCAGAGAGCGATCTTCTTCCAGAGACGGGGCGCGGGAGGAGTCATGGCGGAAAGTGACGAGGCAGGCGCGGCGATTGTCGAAGAAAAAGTCGGCAGCGCCGGCGCGAACTTTCGCCGGATCAGGCTTGGTCAGTGGGCGCGTTTCCGTCATTACTCCGGGCGAACACGCGCGCGCCCCATGCTTGAACTCAGGGATCTCTCACTCCAGCTCGGCCCATCGAACGGTGCCACGCCGCTGCTCACGGAAATCTCGGCGCGGTTCGCGCGGCAGCATTACGCCGCGATCGTCGGCCCGTCGGGCTGCGGCAAAAGCACGCTCCTGAAAGCAATCGCCGGCCTCTTCCATGTCACCGAGGGCCACGTGCTCTGGGAAGGTCGCGACCTCGCGGAGCAGGACCTCGATCCGCACGAGATCGGATATGTGCCGCAGTTCAGCATCGCCTACGATCTCCTCACCGTGCGCGAGAGCGTGGAGAGCGCCCTGCAGCTCCGCGTGGTGGAAAGCGATGCCGTTGAGTCCGATCAACACGTCGAGCAAATCCTCACCGAGGTGGGCCTGACCGAAATCGCCGACCGCCGGGTGCGCGTGCTTTCCGGCGGACAAAAACGCCGCCTCGCGCTCGCGCTCGAGATGGTGAGCACGCCGCATCTTCTCCTCTGCGATGAAGTGACCAGCGGGCTCGACCCGAAGGCGGAGGGCGAAATCACGAAGCTGATGTACGACCTCTCGCGTCGCGATCGGCGCATCGTGCTCTCGGTCACCCACAGTCTGCGGCATCTCGCGCTCTACGACAGCATCCTGGTGCTGCACGAAGGACACCTCGCCTACCATGGCCCGCACGAGTTTCTCTTCCACTACTTCAACATTGATCAGCCCGAGGAACTCTTCCCCCGGCTCGCGATGCGCCCCGCCGCGGATTGGCACCGTTCGTGGCTCAAGCATCACGCGAGCTACTACGCGCACTTCGGTTTCGAGGAGACCGCGGGCACGCCCGTCCCGGCCACGCCACCGCCTGCGGAGGCACCGGAGGATCGGCCCACCGTGGTCGAAAATGAAGACGCGCGCATGCAGCGGCTCATCGCCGGTCTGCAGCAGCCTTCCGCAGACGCACCGCCGCCGAAGGATCTGCCGATGGAGGCACCGACGCCAGCCTTCCGCACCCAACTCGCGGTGCTGCTCGCGCGCCGGCTGCGCCTTTTCTTTCGCGACCGCGGACAACTCGCACTCCAGGCGGCGCTGCTCATCGGATTCCCGATCCTCGTCGTCATCTTCGCCCTCGATGGTCTGCCGCAGATTAAAAATCTCAACGGCGTGCTGAACGGCAACCTCCTCCAGCAGCTCGAAAATCAATTCACGCAGGAAGCCGAACTCATGCGAACTGGCAGCCTCGTTTCCGGGCTGATCATGTTCCAGGTCATCCTGCTCGCGCTGATCGGCTCGAACAACGCGGCGCGCGAGATCGCGGGCGAGCGGCTGATTTTCGAGAAGGAGAAATTCGCCGGATTGCGGCCCTCCGCGTATGTGGCGTCAAAGGCGATCTTCCTCGGCGGCCTCGTGCTCGCACAGTCGTTTTGGATGACGTTTTTTGTGAAGTGGATCGTGAATTTTCCCGGCGCGGACCTCAGTCAATTCGCGCTGCTGACGCTGGTGAATGCCGCGCTCACCGCGGTCTGCCTCGGGATCTCGAGCATGGCACGGAATGCCGAACAGGCGTCGCTGCTCTCCGTGTATCTCGTGGGATTTCAGCTCCCGCTCTCGGGCGCGGTGCTCGCGCTGCCTTCGGCGATCGCCTGGATCACGCGGCCGTTCATCGCGTCCTACTGGGGCTGGTCGGGTTACGTGCTGACGCTCCGGGAGACGCGATTCTACGAGGCGGTGCTGAAGATTACGCAGACCAAACTCTCCGGCGAAGCACTGTGCATCTGGGTGCTGCTCTGCCACATCGCGCTGGGCCTTGGCGTCGCGTATTTCGGTTCGAAAAACTCGCGCTGGGAGTGATGGAAGGCTGCAAAAAAAACGGTCACCCCGAGCGCAGACTCGGCTCGACTGCGCTTCGCCCACCCACCCCGCCACCACATTTCCACCAGCCACACGCCGCGCTGCGCTTTGCTCAGGAACAGAACACGCGGGCGTGATTTTTGGAGGTGGGATGAACCGGTGGGCGGACAAGGAGGGGCGAACTCCAGTTCGCCGAAGAACCCCGCGGCGCCGGAGGCGTCCACATTTTTGAATTGGCGCTCGGCGCGCGGGGTGGCTCGGCGAAGTGGACTTCGCCGCTCCTCGGGTCCGTGCGACTCCGAAAGGCTTTGGAAATCCGGGAGGTTATCTAACCACGGCTTCAGCGCTGGTAGATCGGGAGAAAGTGATTCTTCACCGCGAGGCTGAGCATCGCCAGGGCGGTCGCGTAAATCTTGCCGCCCTGCCGCTCCTCCGCGCCGGATCCTTCCCACCAGCCTTCGCGGGATTGCAGCGGGAGCAGCAGTTCCGGCACGCGCGCCGCGCCGGTTTCCGCAAACTTTCCGCCCATCTGATACATGCCCTGCGCGTAATAGTAGGTCGTGTAGAAGAACCACTTGTCGCCCTGCCGGATGCCGTCCCGGAGCAGCTTCGCAGCGGCGCCGCCCACTTCTTCGCGCTGGTATTCGCCGCACACCTGGAGGGCGAGC
>JANPHH010000095.1:0-3690 GCA_031424375.1 Chthoniobacter sp.
GCTCCATCGCCGGGTGGACAAGGATCACATCATCCCGCGCAGCCAACGCGCGAGCGACAGCCTCGATTCACTCGTGATCACATTCGCAGAGATCAACAAATGGAAGGGCAACCGGACCGCGGTGCAGTTCATGGCGGAGGAGGAAGGGAAGCCGGTGCCCGGACGGCCCAACGTGATGATGAAAACCCTCACGAACTTCCTCAAGGATGTGGACGCGTTCGACACCAAGGGAGTTCACGACGATGACAAGCGCCGGAAGAAGAACCGGCAGCGGCTGCTCAAGCTGCCCGACTACGTGGAAAAGGAATTCACACCCGGCGATCTCACCAAGACTTCGCAGCTCGTGCGCCTCGGCGCGGAGGCGCTCCAACGCGCCTACACGGCGGGACGCGCTCCCGCGCGTCCCACTTCCTCCACACCGCCAGAGGGAGATGGGGCCAGGCGGGAGCCAGTCCCTCCGAGGACGCCGATCATCGTCTCACTGCCCGGCAGCGTCACCGCCGCCGCGCGCAAATCGTGGAACCTCGCGGGCTGCCTCGCCGCGGCCAACCCCAACGTGCTCAATCCCGAAGACCTCGACGAGAACGGGAATCCGCGCGTGCATCGCAAGACCGAGCTACGCGGCATCACCCACCTGCACCACGCGCTCGACGCCAGCATCATCGCCTTCACCTCGCACCTGCTGCCGTGCGATGGCGGCGTGTGGAAACGAGAGGTCATCGAGCTGCTGGCGAAGCGCCGCTGCCATCCCACCGAGCAAGCGCAACTGCGCATGCTCCTGCGCGGGAACGTGACTTTCTCTGCGGAGGGTCAGCCGACGCTCGGCGAACTACCGAACGAACTGCGCGGGCAACTCCGCGCGCGCCTCGCCGAACGGCGAGTGGTGCAGCACCTGCCGGCTGAGTGGGGCGGACTGCCGACGAAAGCAACGGTGTGGCGTGTCTTCGACACGAAAGATCGGCATCCAAATGCCAGACGCCTTCACCGCTGGCTCAAGGAAGCCAAGGTTCGCATTCCAAACCCTGACGATCCGAAAACGACGACCGTGCTGCTCACGATGCGCAAGCGGCGGAGCGCCAAGGACGAGGAAGGCGGCAGCGGTGGAAAAGTTTTCCGCGATACAAAGCGCGAATGGAAGTGGGTCTATTGCGAGGTTGAGCGATCGAAGGTGCTTGGCCTCGGCATGGTTGGAGACAAAAAGCTGCGCGCCATCAAGGGAGGCAAGCTGATCGACGATAACTACGGAATGGCGCTTTTCCCAAACGCGCCAAAGGGCGCCGAGAAATTCCGCCCCATCCGCTTCTTCCGTGTGTGGGAAGATATGGAACGCTTGAAGAAGGAAAGCGGTGGTAAACGCCCGTCCATCTTACGGCGGGGACATCTCATTCGGTTCAAGACTGGCCCGCACGTTGGAAAGATTTGGCGCGTGTTGGGGTTGCAGGACAATGGGCTCGTTCGCTTCTTCGAGCCTGACACCGTCAGGCGAATTGATGACCCGCAGAACTACAAGAGACTGCAAATCACCGGGCTACTGAAGGACGGCTTGGAGATTGTCAGCAATTCCCTTTGCGGCATTGCACCGAAACCGACGGAGGACTAATCTATGCCCGATGAAACTCCGTCCCGATCTGGTCAAGCTGCTGACCGCGGAGGACTTCCAGGAGGAAGTCCTGGCGAACAATCACCGCTACAAGGCCGAGCCGAATTTTTCCCAAACGGGAGTTGGGAGCTTATCGTCAGCCTCAACCGAGGAGCGTGCGCAAGAGGAGGCGCGCAACACGGACTTAATTCGGAAGCTGCAGGAACGCTCGAAGGAGAGTGGCGGCAAAGAGGAGGAGTAGAATGGCCGCTGGGTGAAGCGGTCGATTTCCTGCGGGGTTGCCATCGCACTGCGCCATTTCTCTTTTTCAATGGGAATACGTTTGCCGACTTTGGCCGGCGAGTGGTCGCGGCATTTTTAGCGGAGGTTCCGGCTGCGCGGCTCCGGCAGATCACTTCGGCGGTGGCGCATTACATCGCGGGCGTGCTCGACCGGGAGGCGATGGTGGAGATCGTCGAAACGCTGTGCCGCTCCGCGGAACTGCGGGCCGGGCAGCGCGTCAAAACGCTCGCCGGTTCGGCGCGGGGCGTCATTACCCGCGTGCTTGGGGACGGACGCGTGGCGGTGCGGCCCGATGGGTCGGGCAGCGAGATGATCTCCCTGCCGGAGAACCTGCTGCCCGATGACTGAGGTGCGGCCATGTCCTTCCACATCGTCAGCATCGACTCGCCGCAGTGCTCGCTCTCGTGCCGCGACGGGCAACTGGTGTGCAAGACGGCGGAAGGCGAGCGGCGGCTGCCGATCGAGGATGTAGCCTCGATCATCATCACCAGCTTTTCGGCGCAGATTCATTCGCACCTCTTTCTGGAGGCAGCGAAGCATGGGGTGGCGCTGATCATCTGCGAGGCCTTCAAGCCGGTGAGCCTGGTGCTGCCGGCGAATCGCTCGACGGATACACTGTTGACCCGCGCGCTGCTGAAGATCGACGCAAAGACGGTGGCGCGCTTCTGGCAGGCGACGATCGATGCGAAGTGCCGCAACCAGCATTTGCTCGCGGCGCACCTGCGGCCCGAGGATGGCGGGCTGGCCGCGCTGCGGGACGCGGCGTGGAGTCGCAAGCCGCACAAGGAGGCGGTCTGCGCGAAGATGTTCTGGCAGATCTTCGGGCGGTGCTGTAGCGGCGGTCTGCGACCGCCGGCGGAAGAGGGGAGCGGGGCAAATGTCTCCGACGTTCATCGCGCGGTGCTCCAGGCGGATGCATTCACCCGAGAGCGGTCGGGCGGGGGACTAAACAACCTGCTCAACTACGGCTACGCAGTGCTGCTCTCGACCGTGCTGCAAAAGCTCTTCGGCGTGGGGCTCGATCCCACCTTCGGCATCTCGCATGTGACCCGCGAGCGGAGCACCCCGCTGGCCTACGATCTCATGGAGCCGTTTCGCCCCTGCGTGGATTGGCGGATCGTCCAGTGGGTGCAGCAGCACCCGGAGACGGAGAGTTGGGAAGTGACGCAGGAATTCCGCAAATGGGTGACCGGCTTCCCGCTGGACCGCATCGAGTATCTGGACCTGACGCTGGATGTGCGGAGCTGCATCGAAGGAGTGGTGCGCGGTTTCCGGCGTGCCGTGCTCACCGGGGACGCGAAACATTACAAGCCATGGACACCGAAAAATTCAAAATGGGCTGGTTGATCGTGACCTTCGACCTCCCGGTGGGGACCAAACAGCAGCGCAAGCAGGCGACCGATTTCCGCGGCTTCCTGCTCGATGACGGTTATCAGATGATCCAGTACAGCGTCTATGCGCGGGCCTGTGTGACCTTCGCCCGGCAGGAAACGCACATCGCGCGGGTGAAGCAAAACCTGCCGCCCGAGGGGAGCGTGCGGGCGATCTTTGTGACCCGCTCACAGTGGGAGCGGAGTTTTGTGATCCACGGTTCCCCCGCCGCCGAAACGGCGGCGGAGGAAATGCCCGAGCAGATCCAACTGTGGTAAAGCGTTCTCCACGAACGCCCTACCGACAGCCAGTCTGCCCCCCCCGGCTTTGGATTCAAGGCAAAGCGCGTTCCCGAGCACCCATTCGCGAACCGCCAGTCTGCCCCCCCCGGCTTTGGATTCAAGGCAAAGCATGCCCGGCGTCTTGGAAAGCGCCGA
>JANPHH010000096.1:0-3643 GCA_031424375.1 Chthoniobacter sp.
CATCCAGAGGATGAAGTTCGCCTTGAAATTCATCTCCCGGATCAGCGAGTTGCGGATCATCAGCCAGTAGATTTCGAAGTAGCGGGGCAAGTTGATGGTTGAGGGTGAATGGTTGATAGCCGCTGAAACGGGCCATCTTCCAACTGTGCGAGGCGGGGATTTCTGCGGAAAGGCGGCGGACTATCAACTATCCACTCTCAACCATCAACTACCCGCCCACTGCGTGATATTTCTGCACCCCGCGGCTCCAGAGGAGCCGGGCCAGTAGATAGGTGGTGACGAGCCAGCCCGCCTGAATGCACAGCCCCTCGATCATGGCGTGGCCGGCCACTCTCTCCATCACGATCTGCGCGGGAAAGAACAGCTCATAGGTGAAGGGTGACCACTTGATGAACGGCTGGAGCCATGCCGGCATGATATCGAGCGGGAAAACGTGGCCGCTCAGGAAGTATTCGAACGAGTAGAGGATGAAGATGATCGTCGAGACCTCGAGCACCCAGAAGGCGATCATGGCCAGCGCATACGCGATGAGGAACTGGATGCCCGCCGCCATCACGGTCGACACGCCGAACGCGAGCCAGGTCACCGGATTCACCGGAAAGTGCAGATGCTCGCGGAAGACGAACGCGAGGAGCACGATCGGCACGGCGATGATCGCGACGTAGAGCAACCGGTAACTCAGGTAAAGCGCCACGCGATAGCCGAGGAAGTTCATCGGCTTGGTGAGATACGCGCTGATCTTGCCGTCGCGGATCTCTGCCGCGATCTGCCACTCGTCTTCGGTGGGCGTGATGAGCTGATCGAGCACCACCGTCACGAGGAAGTAGAAGATCATCGAGCTGTACTCGTAGCCCTCGATCGGCCCGCCGCTGGAGGCAAAGATCGCCTGCCAGAGGAAGACGGTGCCCACCAGTGGCACGATGCCGAAGATGGAACGGAGCAGGAAGTTCCACCGGTAGACGAAGGTGTTCTGGATCCCGATGTCGAAGAACTTCCAGAACGTGGCGAGGGTCATGCGCGGGCGGTCACCTCACGCGAGAGGCGGCATGAGGGCAAATGAAAACATGGCCGCCCCGAGAGGCGGCGAAAGGAAACCGCGGATTTGAAAGCCTGGCCTCGCTGCGCTCGTTGCAGCACGGATTGACGCGGTTTGAAGAGATCTGAAATCCGCGTCAATCCGCGTAATCCGCGGTCCTTCATCCTCACCTCCACGCCGAACTCAAAACGCCCACTTCACTGCCACCGCGCCGAAGGGCGAGGGGTCGAGGTCGCGGTCGACTAGCACGCGCTCCTGGCTGTCACGCAGTTCCAGTTCGCCGCCGAAGGCGATGCCGCCGCGGGCGCTGACCCGCCAGTGCGGGCCGAACTTCTTTTCCACGCTGATCGCGGCTCGCCAGAGGCTGAGATCGACTTGGCGCACGTTTTCCTCGCGACCGCCTACTTCCCACTTGCCGCCGCCGGGATAGGTCACCGCGCTGATCGTCCAGTCGCTCGCCGGCTTGAAGCCGATCGCCACGATCGGCGGCGTGGCCTGCACGATCCACTGATCGTTCGGGCGCCAGATGACGCCGATCGAGCCGAACGCGGTGACTTCGTTCAGCGCGTAGTTCGCGAAGACGCCGATCGCCACGTCCAGCCGCGGGCTCCAGCGGTAGCCGAGGAGGCCGAGGGCGTTGCCGTTGAAGGCGTCGCCGCTCACGTCGTTGAAATCCGTGGCGAGGCCGGGGCTGACAAAGCCGAGCAGCCACCACGGCGAGTCCGCGCGGCGGTAGGCGGCGAAGAGCGTGGTCCGGAGCGAGTGCAGATCGGCGGTCCCGAGTTCGCGCAGACCGCCGAAATCCGCCTGCGTCCATGCGTAGTTGAGCTGGGCGCCGAAGGTCCAGTGGCCGTGATCGAACTTGGCGAACGGGGCGATCGCGCGGACCTCGAAAAGCTTCAGCCCGCCGCCGCGCCGGTCGTCGTAGTCGAGTTCGCCCTGCACGGTCGTATCGACGGTGAAACCCGCGAAGCCGAACCCGAGTGCGGCGGGGTCGATCAGTTCAAATCGTTCAGTCGCCGGTTCGATGCCAGCGGCCATGGGTTCGCCGGCACTGGCATGGATGGAGGCGACGCCGAGCGCGGCGAGGATGAGTAGGGTGGGGCGCATGTGATTGATTCGTGGGATTTGGAAACCGGATGCCAGCTTATTCACCGGCCCGACCCCCTCTTTCGTGGGCCAGCCTTAGCCCGGTTCCGTGAGACTGGCAGCAAGTTGGATCGCCGCGATCATCGAATCCGGCCGCGCTACCCCGCGCCCGGCGATGCCGAACGCCGTGCCGTGATCCGGGCTGGTGCGGGGGAAGGGGAGGCCGAGCGTGACGTTCACGCCCGAGTCGAAGGCGTGCAGCTTCAACGGGATGAGGCCCTGGTCGTGGTACATGCAGAGCACGCCGTCGAACTCGCCGGCGACGGCGCGGTTGAAGACCGTATCGGGCGACAGCGGTTCGCTGACCTCGGCGAGTTCGACGCAATCCCCGCGCAGCACCTGCGCTGCGGGTGCGATGAGTTCGATCTCTTCCCGCCCGAGCGCCCCGTCCTCGCCGGCGTGGGGGTTGAGGCCCGCGACTGCGATCCGCGGACGACGGCCGAGTCGCTGGGCGAGGAACTCCGCGAGCAACCGGCCCACCCGCACGATCTCCGGCGCGCTGAGCCGCGCGGCTACTTCGCGGAGCGGCACGTGCGCCGTCACCAGCGCCACCGTCAGGGCGCCGCCGGTCAGGCACATCGCGTAGTTTCGCGTCCCGGTGCGCGCGGCGAAAAACTCGGTCTGGCCCGGAAACGCGAAGCCTTCCCGCTGAACCAGCGCCTTGCTGATCGGACCCGTCACGACCGCCGCGATCTCGCCCGCATTGCCCAGCCGCGCCGCCTCCTCCAGTGCGGCGATCGCCGCGCGCGCGGTCTCCGGTGTGGGCGCGCCTGGCTGGGCGCGCCCGCGTTCCCCGATCACGCGGTACTCCCACGCCGCGTCCAGCTTCCCGGAAGCCAGCGCCGCCTCGACCACCTCGGGCCCGATCCCCGCCGCGTCACCCAGCGTGATCCCGATCACTCGCGAGCGCGTGGCCACTCAGTACATCTTGATGAACGCCTTCTTGCGCAACTTCTGGAGCCAGTCCTGGCGCAGCTTCTGGCGCTCCTGCTGGATGAGCAGCTTCTCGATATCGTCGCGCACTTCCTTGAAGGGGCGCTGCGTCCCGCCTTTCTTCGCCTCCGAGTAGAGCAGGTAGTAGGTGTCGCCGATGTCCAGTACGCGGCTCACCTCACCCGCCTTGAGCGCGAAGGATGCCTTGGTCAGCTCCGGATTCAGCGTCTTCTTATCGATCCAGCCCCAGTCGCCATATTGATCCTGCGTGTTGTGATCCGAATACATGTGGGCCATTTCGCCGAACTCCGCGCCTTCCGTGATCTTGTTGCGGATCTCCTCGATGAGGCGCCGCCGGCTCGCGCTGGAATCCGCTTTCTTGATCGCGATCATGCGTAGCTTCATCGATTCATCGGTCGAAAACTGGTCGATGTTCGCCCTGTAGAACTCTTGGATCTTTGTCTCCGGAATGATCGGGCTCCCCTTGATCGCCGAGCGCGTCATCTCCTGCACGATCACCTTGTC
>JANPHH010000097.1:0-2185 GCA_031424375.1 Chthoniobacter sp.
CTCCATCACCACCCCGAGTCGCTGCAATGGGAAAGGGTGACTCGTCAGCCTCTTCTGATTCAACTCAGGCTCCGCCGCTTTCTGTTGATGATGTGTCATCTACGGTTTGATCGCCACCTTGAGAACACCATCCGACCGTTCGCCGAAGAGTTGGTAGGCTTGGGGAATTTCATCGAGCGAAAACCGGTGGGTGATGAGCGGAGTGGGATCGAACCGCCCGGATTGCACCAGACTCAGCAGCCGCCGCATCCGTTCTTTCCCGCCGGGACAAAGCGTGGTGACGATTCGTTGATCGCCGAGGCCGGCGGAAAAGGCGTCGTAGGGCATTTGGAGTTTGCCGGAGTAAACGCCGAGGCTCGAAAGCGTGCCGGCAGGTCGCAGGCTGCGCAGCGCGCTCTCAAAGGTTTGCTGCGTGCCCAAGGCTTCGATCGCCACATCCGCTCCGCCGCCGGTCAGACGTTTGACTTCGGCCACCACATCCACGGCGCGGTAGTCGAGGACCACATCGGCACCCATGCGTCGCGCCATCGCCATTCGCGTTTCGTCGCCATCCACTCCAATGATCAGAGAAGCACCCATCAGCTTGGCTCCCGCTGTGGCGCACAAGCCAATCGGCCCTTGCGCGAACACTACGACGGCATCGCCGATTCGCACTGGCGCCGCCTCCGCACCGGAAATTCCCGTCGAAGCGATGTCGGAGAGCAAGACGACTTGCTCGTCCGTCAACCCGTCAGGAATCTTCGCCAGATTGGCTTGGGCGGACGGCACGAGAAGATACTCAGCCTGCGCGCCGTTGATGGTATTGCCAAATCGCCATCCGCCCAAGGCTTCATAGCCGTCGCCGTGTCCGCATTGAGAGAGGTGCCCGGAAAGACAGGCGCGGCATTGGCCGCATGGGGTGATGGCGCCGACCAGCACGCGGTCGCCGATGTTGTAGCCGGTCACGCCCGGCCCGAGTTCCTCGATTACGCCCACCGGTTCATGCCCGATGACCAAGCCCGGCTTTACCGGATACTCCCCGCGCACGATGTGAAGGTCGGTGCCGCAGATCGTGGTCAACGTCACGCGGATCACTGCCTCCCCAGCTCCGGCATGAGGGCGGTCCATTTCCTCAATCCGGATGTCGTTCACCCCGTGAAACACCGTCGCTTTCATGGTTTTCATTTCAGTTTACGCGTTTGGTTCAGCCTCAGTGATGTTTGTAAAAGCCGATGCCTTTGATGTCGTTCCACGAGGTTGTTTGATGGCAGAGGAAGCATTGGTTCACCTTGGCGTTTGGCTGTTTGCAGATTGCCTGGTCGATCATTTGAAAGTGCATCATGTAGTGGCTCGGCGGGGCTTGATGGCACTGCGCGCCGGACTGTGAGGCGGATGAAGGATGGCGGAATTCCGGGAGCGTCCATTTTGTCGTGCCGTGGCATTGCGCGCAGTCGGTGCCGAAGAGGCCGCGGTGCCGGTCTTTGGTTTGGTGGCACGTCGCGCAGTTCAGCAACGCTTCTTCGGGTTGCAAATGAGTGAGCGCCGGTTGCGGCGCGGCGGTGGTGTTTGCAAGCCAGCGTTTGATTTGCTCTACGTCCACCCCGGCTTGCTGCGGCTCGTTTTTAAGCTGTTTGAAGCCGATCTGCGCGAGCGCGACGTGATCCATTTTCGTCGTGCTCGGCACCCGCCCTTGATGTTCAAGGTGACAGGCGGTGCAGGCGGCGATGTCGGCATGGAAGGCGCTCGACTGGCGTTGGAGGACGGTCTTGTTGTCGGCGTGGCAGACGATGCAGTTCTTCGCCTCGACTCCCTTGTTCGGGGTGTGGCACGCGGCGCAGTTGCTTTCGAGAAAGGCGTGTGCTTTCGAGAACTCGCCGGGAAGGACCGTGTGCTGCCACGAGGCGGGTAGGAAAACCGCACGCGCCGTCTTATCCCGATGGCGAGGGGAGAAGGCGAAGAAAGCGAGCGCGAGCAGTGCGAATGCGAGCACGGCGAGCAGGAAAGCTGTTCGCAGCTTCATGAAAACCACCTCAATCCGAAATGGATGCCCGCCCAAATGTGCAGGCCGAGCAGCACGTAGAGGAGGACGGAGAGAACGATATGCACGGCCAGACAGCGGGCGAACCAGCGTTTGAAAAACTCATGCGTGCGGACGGCATACTCGAGGTCCGCCACGGCCTCGGCGGTGCGGGTGACTTCACCGGCT
>JANPHH010000098.1:0-11830 GCA_031424375.1 Chthoniobacter sp.
GTGTGTTGTGGGTTTTGTTTTGAGAGTCCTCCACTTTTCCTTTCAATTGCCCGCTCGGTGTATTTTCTTAAGCGTCGTTCCTGCTTGCACACCCTCACAACTTTAAACCCTAAACTCTCAACCTTCCCCAATGCGCTACATCGAACCCCACGGACACATGGTCAGCCGGGTAACGGACGATTACGAAGCGATGGTCCTGGCCGGGTGCCGCGCCGTGTGCGAACCGGCGTTCTGGGCGGGTTATGATCGCAGCGGGGTCGAGGGTTTTCGCGACTACTTTTGCCAACTCACGGACTACGAGCCGAAGCGGGCGGCGAAGTTCGCCCTGCCGCATTTCACCTGGCTGTGCATCAACCCGAAGGAGTCGGAGGATACGGTGCTGGCGGGCGAGGTGCTGGCGATCATCCCGGAATTCATCGACCGGCCGAACGTGCTCGGGATCGGCGAGATCGGGCTGAACAAGAATACGCGCAACGAGATGAAAGTGCTCGAGCAGCACATCGACCTCGCGGCGCGCCACGGGCAGATGATTCTCGTGCACACGCCCCACCTCGAGGACAAGCTGAAGGGCACGCGGTTGATCGTGGACGCGCTAAAGGCTGATTCGCGGATCGATCGCAACCGGGTGATCATCGACCACGTGGAGGAGCACACTATCCAACTCGTACTGGACGCGGGTTTTTGGGCGGGGATCACGCTTTACCCGGAATCGAAGACGACGCCGGCGCGGGCGATCGATATGTTCGAAGTCTACGGCGGGCAGCGGGTGTGGCTGAACAGCGCATGCGACTGGGGCCGGAGCGATCCGCTGGCCGTGCCGAAGACTGCGGTGGAGATGCGGCGGCGCGGACATTCCGAGGAGACGGTCGATGCGTTGATCTACGGCAATCCGGTACGTTTCCTCGGGCAAAACCCGCGCTTCCATCTGCGTTGAGCGCCGCTTGAGATGAGGGGAGAACGCGCTAACATCGCCGAACTGTCCATGTCCCACTTCGCATTTGCCGCAATCGCCACCGTGGCCCTCGCTCTTTCCGCGCACGGTCAGCAAACGGCCGCGGCGGCCGAGGCAGCGCTGGCGCCGCCCCAGGAATTTACCAAGCCCGCCGCGCCCGGCGGCGACGCAGCGAAGATGGCGCCGACTTGGGAGACGCAGAAGGGTGCGCGCACCTATCTGCTGGGCATCCCGGCGCCGCGCGGGCAGATCGTGGATCGCACGGGGGAGCCGCTCGCGCAGACGCGGGTGAGCTACAATCTCGCGATCGCGTTTCCCACGCCGTTGAAACTGACGAACCACGAAGTGGGGCCATTTGTGCAGCAGCAGGCCGGCCGGGCGCAAGCGGTGCTCGGACGCGCGATCACGGTGAACTCCGAGCAGGCGCTGAAACATTACAAGAATCGCGGCGTGCTCCCGTTTGTCATCGCCCAGGATCTGAAGCCGAACGAGGTCGACGCGTTCCGCCGCGAGTCTCCGGAAAATCTCGTTCTGCAGGCCACCTACCAACGGCACTACCCGAACGGACCGCTCGCCGGCCACGTCATCGGCTACGCCGGGCGCACCGGACGAACGGCCGATGGTGTGCTGCAAAACAACGACCTGCTCTGGCCGGGATCCGAGGGGCGCGAGGGCCTCGAGCAGGCTTTCGACGATCAACTCCAGGGCAAGCCGGGCCAGTTGAACATGTCGTTCGATGGAAGCGGCAGGAAGGCGAGCGAGCAGATCAGTGTGCCGCCACAGCCGGGCTACAATGTCGTGACCACGCTCGACGAAAACCTCCAGCGCCTCTGCGAGCAATCGCTCTCCAAGAGCACGAAACGCGGCGCGATCGTGATCGTCGATCCGAACAACGGCGACATCCTTGCGCTCGCGTCGTGGCCGCCCCTCAATCCGAACGCCTTCGTCCCTTCCATTTCCGCCGACGATTACAAAGTGCTCCACGATGACAAAGACATCCCGCTGCTCCCGCGGGCGTTTCGTTCGGCCTATCCGCCAGGATCGACGTTTAAGGTTTTCGTGGGTCTGGCGGGACTGAACAGCGGCAAGATCGGCACGGACGAGAGCCTTCCCTGCCCGCCTTCGCTCGAGATCGGCGGCCTCACTTTCCGCAACTGGAAAAAGAGCGACGCGGGCTCGCTGGATTTCGCCGAAGCGCTCACGCAGTCCTGCAACACTTGGTTTTATCAGGCTGGCCAGCGCATCGGGCCGAAGCTGATCACGGATTACGCCGCGCGCCTCGGACTCGGCCAGCGCACGGGCATTCCGCTCAATGGCGAGGCCGACGGGCGCGTGATGAATGACGAATACATGATGAAGGTCTACAAGCGTCACCTCTTCGGCGGGGACGTGGCGAACCTCTCGATCGGGCAGGGCGACACGCTGGTCACGCCGCTGCAAATGGCGCAGGCGATGGCCACGGTGGGCAATGGCGGCACGCTCTACCAGACCCGGCTCGTCTCGCAGGTGCAGAGCGTGGATGGGCAGATCGTCACGGCTTACAACGTGCGCGCGCGGGGGCAGATCGAGATCAATGACGACGCGGCGCGGGCGCTGCGGCGCGGTCTCATCGGCGTGGTGGAAGGCCGGCTCGGCACCGCGGGCAAGGCGCAGGTCCCAGGAGTGCGCGTGGCGGGAAAGACGGGCACGGCGCAGTGGGGACCGAAAAGCAACGAACGCACGGCGGCCTGGTTTGCCGGCTACGCGCCCGCGGACAAACCGCGCTACGCTTTCGCGGCACTCTACGAAGGCGAGGCGAACAACGATGACGTGCATGGCGGGACATTCGCCGCGCCCCTCATTGGCCGCGTGCTCAAGGAGGTTTTCAAGAACGAGCCCAAGCAGAAAAAGAAGAGCGACGACGACGACGACGACGAACCCAAGCCGAAACGTGAATCCACCAAGGAAAAGCCGCGCGAGCCGGTGCGCGAGACTCCGCGGCCCGTGGCGACTCCGCCCCCCCGGCGACCGCTCTTTCCTCTTTTTCCGACGAACCGCGCGCGGTGATCCGGCCCGCTCAGGGCGCGAGCGCGGCTTGGGTTTCGAGCAACGTCTCGCGGAGCAGTGGAAAGCGGTCGGTGCTCAACCAATCAGTGACGGCGCGGCCTAGCGCGGCGCGGCGCGGGGCACCATCGTCGGCGGGCGGGGGTGTCGAAAGGAGGGTCTCGCTGACGAAACTCGCGGGCGCCGTGAGGGCCTTGAGCAGCTTGGTCTTTTCCGCCGCGGCGATGTCGGGCCGGGTGAGATAGATTTCGATCTGCGCGCGTTGGGCGCCCTGGGAGAGATCCGCCTTGGCGAAATAGTCGGCGCGCAGAAACGGGCGATCATCGAGCGTGCGCGGATGCGTGTTCAGCCAGGTGAGCACGTCGAGCGGCGCGGCGTCGGCGAGGCGGTCGAGGGCGATGTCGGTCGCGTGAGCGAGTTCGCCGCCGGCCGTGCGAGCCTCATCGAGATCGGGGATGAGACTGGCATCACGGGTGAAGACAACGACGTCGAGGGCTTCCAGCATTCCTGCCGACGGCGAAGCGCGCCATGGGGCGAAAGCGAGCATTTCGCGGACTTTGCCGCCGAGGTAGGTGCGGGCTTGCGGTTCGGTCCAAGCGAGGTTGCGGAGCGCGAGTGCCCATTCATCGGCGGAGGTTTTTTCGGCGAGGATTTCGCGCGACACCTCGGCCGCGGCGGGACTGCGCGAGCGGCGGGCGACCTGGCCGAGGAGGTCGAGGAGGAAGACGCGCATCGTCGGCGCGGAGGCAAGCGCGCCGCCGGAGCCGATGGCAAAATCCTGGCGGGTCACCGCATTGCGGCCGCTGCGGAGAAAGGCGCGGATCGCGGCGATGGATTGCGCGGGGGCGGCGCCGAGCAATTCAGCCTTCAGGGCGGCGAAATCCTCGGCGGTCGCCGCGCCTCTTTCGAGCAAGGCGAGGAGGCGATCGATGGCGGACTCGAGCGGCGGCTTGGTCGCGGGTGGGAGCGGCTCGGACAGCGGAGGCGGCTGCGGTGGCGAAACGGCGGCGCGATGAGGCAGCGCGTCCCCCGGAGGCGTCGTGCTTGCGAACGAGTCGCCATCGCGCAGCGAATCCCGCCAGCGGCTGGACCACTCGAACGCGACCACGGCGAGCGCAATAAGCGCACCGGCGATGAGCAGTCGCGATTTCACGTGCGACGCGACGCCGATTCAGCGGGCGTAGGCGCGGATGAATTGGGCCGCGACCTGATCGAGCGCGCGGATTCCCCCGCCCTGCTCGTCTTCCGCACCGGCGACGACGACACCGGCCACGAGCCACTCACCTTTGAGCCCGGGCGCTAAGAGCGGACCGCCGCTCATCCCACCTTCATAGTAAACGGAGCGGTTTGCGAAGAAGCTGCTGGTCACCGAGCCAAATGCGGTGGTGGTGGCGACGGAGAGCAGGTGCGTGCCATCGTGGTTTTGCGCACCGTAGCCGAGCGCGAGGGTCGGAGTGTCGGTGAGGAGAAGCGTGGGATTCGCCCACCAGCCGGCCGCGGCGCCGGAAGCCACAGCCTGAGGGAAAAGTACGAGCCCCAGATCCTGCGCGAATGCTCGTGGATCCGTGGCGGTGCCGCGGCGAGTGCTGTCGCGATATCCGCCGAGGACGTAGATGCGGCTCGGGCGGGCGGTGCCGGCTGCGGTCTCGCCGACGCGCGCCCGCTCGAAGAGGAGCTCGGTGGAGAAGCCGCGATTTGCGTCCCAGAGATTGTGCGCGGCGGTGAGCACGGCGGCGGGCCGAATCACGGTGCCGCTGCCTTGGAACCAGTCGTCGCCCTGCGCGAAGATGAGCTTGCCGATCATCGAGAAAGGGAGCGTGTGCAGCAGGGCCTCATTCGCCGGTTGCGGCGTGGCCGCGATCTGGGCGAAAGCGGTGGAGCCAAAGGCAAAGACGGCGAGGAGAAGGCGGGGAATCATCGGAAACCGGAACCAATAGTAGCCGCATTGGCACCGAGGGCAACCCCGTGGAAGCCAGGGATCGCCGGGCACTCCCCGGATCGAAAGCAAAACGCCGCCCTGCACGAAGCAGGACGGCGTTTCGTTGATTCGACGGACGAGGACCGACTACTTCGTCGGCACCGTCGCGATCGTCTGCAGGATGCGGCCGGCGATGGCGTACGGGTCGCCCTGCGAGTTCGGGCGGCGATCTTCAAGGTAGCCCTGGTAGCCGCTGTTCACGAAGCTGTGCGGGACGCGCACCGAGGCGCCGCGGTTGGCGATGCCGTAGTTGAATTTGTCGATCGACTGGGTTTCGTGGAGACCGGTCAGGCGCAGGTGGTTATCCGGGCCATACACGGCGATGTGCTCGTTTTTGTATTTGTCGAACGCGGCCATGAGCGCCTCGAAGTAGGGCTTCCCGCCGACGGTGCGCAGGTGCTCGGTGGAGAAGTTGGAGTGCATGCCGGAACCGTTCCAGTCGACGTCCACGCCGAGCGGCTTGCAGTGATAGTTCACGACGACGCCGTACTTCTCGCAGAGGCGATTCAGGAGGTAACGGGCGACCCACATCTGATCGGCGGCGTTCTTGGAGCCTTTGCCGAAGATCTGGAACTCCCACTGGCCCTTCGCCACTTCGGCGTTGATGCCTTCGTGGTTGATGCCGGCGTCGAGGCAGAGGTCGAGGTGCGTGTCCACGATCTCACGGGCGATGTCGCCCACATTTTCGTAGCCGACGCCGGTGTAGTATTTGCCCTGTGGAGGTGGAAATCCACCGCCTTCGGGGAAGCCAAGCGGCGCGCCATTTTGGTAGAGGAAGTATTCCTGCTCGAAGCCGAACCAGGCACCGGGATCATCCGGGATGGTCGCGCGGGTATTGGTGGGATGCGGCGTGCCGTCGGGCAGCATGACTTCGCACATGACGAGGACGCCGTTCTTTTTCGTGCTGTCGGGATAGACGGCGACGGGCTTGAGCATGCAATCCGAGCTGTGACCCTCGGCCTGCCGGGTGGAGCTGCCGTCGAAGCCCCACATGGGGAGTTCTTCGAGCTTCGGGAAGCTGCTGAATTCTTTGATTTGGGTTTTGCCTCGGAGATTGGCGACGGGGGTGTAGCCGTCGAGCCAGAGGTATTCCAGTTTGTACTTCGCCATTAGTGGTGGTGTTGAGGTTGGTTTTTTGTTCCTGCGGGCTGCGCTGCGTTGGCTCGCGGGAGGATGTTTGGTTACGTCCCTGTTTTCCGATTGAAGCGCGCAGCGGGGGTTAGCAAAACGGGTGCCAATCGCAAGTCTGCTCTTTCGGTCTCGATTCTGCGCAGCCGTTTTCCGGAAGAGAATTGGAGGGCTTTTTTTGCCCCATTCCCGCGCTTGGCGCCTCCGCCAAAGAGATGCACCTTGGGCGCGCCATGGATCAAATCAAGGATACCGCCCGCGCGCTGGTCCGAATCAGCTATGACGGGCGGGTCCATAAAACTTTTCGCGGGCCAAACGCGGAGGAACGCTATGCGAACGAGGTGCGCATTTTGAAACACCTGGAGCGACAGGGGTGTAGTTTTGTGCCCAAACTTCTGGAAGCCTCTCCCGAACAGTTGAAGATCGTCACTTCGAATTGCGGCTCCCGCGTCGACCATCTCGACGAACCGCGCGTCAACGAGCTTTTCGCGGAGCTCGAACCGTTCGGCGTCCGCCATGAGGACATCGACAAGCGCAACGTGACCTATCGCAAGACCGACGGACGGTTCTGCCTGATCGATTTTGAGTTCGCCACCATCCTTCCCGGATTCGAGGACCCCGACCATGCAGCCGCCCGCTAGCCCGGCCCGCGAGTTGCGCTGGTTCGGTCACACAGACCGCGGACGGGTGCGCAAGAACAACGAGGACTCCTTTGTCGCGCTGCAGTTCGATGCGCGGGAGATGAACTACCTCGGCAAGATCGGCGAAGGTTCGCTGGCTGAGCGCGACGCCGTCTTCGCGGTGAGCGATGGGATGGGTGGGGCGAATGCGGGGGAATTTGCCAGTCGCATCACGGTGGAAAAGATCACGCGCCTGTTGCCGCGCTCCTTCGCGCAAGCGGCGACCGGCACCGAACAGGGCACGGACGAAGTGTTGGGCGAACTCTTCGAGCAGATCCACGGCGCGCTGACCTTCCTCGGCGGCAGCTACGAGGAATGCGCGGGCATGGGGGCCACGCTGAGTCTTTGCTGGTTCACGCCACGGGCGATGCACTTCGCGCACGCCGGCGACAGCCGCATCTACTACCGGCCCGCGTCCGGGACGGGGATGCTCCAGATCACGCACGATGACACCTACGTGGGCTGGCTCTTTCGCCAGGGGCGGATCAATGAGCGCGAGGCACGCAATCACCCCGGCCGGAGTTCGCTGCAGAAGGCGCTCGGCGCGGGAAACCGCTACGTGGACCCGCAGGTCGGAACGGTGATCTACGAACCGGGCGATCGTTTTCTGCTCTGCACAGATGGATTGGTGGACGGCTTTTTCGACAGCTCCCTCGGCGACTTTCTCGCCGCCCCGCCCGCGGTGGCCAATCCCGCGCAACTGCTCGTGAACGGTGCGGTCCAGGCCGCCGGGCGCGACAATACGACGGCGCTGCTGATCGAAGTTTTTTGAAGCGGCGAAGGATCAGTTGATCCCGCGTTCCTCCTCTGGCGTGACCTCGTGCCAGCGGCGGATGATATCGTCGGACCGGGCGCGGACCACGGAGTAATTGTCGGCGCGGCCACCGGTGATGACGACGATCTGATTTTTCTCATCGAGATCGATGAAGGTCACATCGGTCCTAATGGGCGAGCCGCCGACGTGGTAGAAAAAGTTGAAGCGGCAGGTCTTCCAATCGTTGATCGGCATCGGGTCGAGGTTCATCGGCTCTTCGGGCCAGATCTGGGCGCCCGGTGCGAGGAGCTGACGCGCGGCCTTCGCATACTCCGCGATGATTTCCGGGGAAAAGGGGATGCCGGCTTTCATCGGCGAGCGCCTCATTTCCACCGTGGCGAGAGGGAGCCGGGCGAAGCGGAAGAGCGCCCCTTCGCCCTGGGGGATGAGCTCGGTTTCATTGTCGATGGAGACGGCGAACTTCTTTTCGCCATCCATGAAATATGCCCGGCGGACCGGCGTGCCGCCGAAGTCGAGCGTGACGAGTCGGGGTGAGAGGTTCAGCTCGGACGAACCGGTTGCGACGGTGAGCAGGAGGCAGATGGATGCGGTGAGGGTGTGGCGTTTCATGGAAGTTCAATTGGCGCCGACGCGAGCCCAGGAACCGCGGCTGATGACCACGGCGTCGACGTTGCCCGGCGGCGGCTTGCTGCTGAAAAGGTTGTCGTAGTTCCAGCGCCGCGAGGGCGCGCTGTAGATGCTGCCGGTATCCCAGCGGCCGGTGAAGGTCTTGCTCTCGAACAGCTCGACCATGGAGCCATAGTAGGTGCAGGTATCCCCGCTCCAACTCTCCAGGAAGCGCGGGAAGTTATTGGCGCCGCCGGAGTAGCCATAGGCGGCGCCGCCGCCGGAGGGCTGGTAGCCGGAGGGCACGAAGCCGGCGAGGATCGCGGTGTTGTAGGTGGTATTGGTCGCCTGGCGATAGGTCAGCGACTTGTTCGCGTTCGAGTCGTCCCAATTGTTCGAGAGGAACATCACCGCGTCGGCAGCGACTGCGGATGGCTTGCGGGTGTAGGAGGACGTGGTGGGGCTGTCCGTGTTGTTGGGATTGCCGGTGTTGTTGGCGGGGACCGCGCTGGGACTGGTGGTGGTCCCGGTATTGTAGTCGCCCTGGATGTAAACGGGATTCTCGCTCACGACGGTCAGGCCGCTGTTGGGGAGCACGCCACCCTTGGCCAGTCGGACCGCCCGTGGCTCGGTGTCGCCGGTCACCGTGGGCGTCGTATCGTTGATGTAGAACACCCCATTGAAAGAGGGAACATTGTTGAGCACAGCGGTCAGCGCGGAGACATCGATGTTCGCCAGGTCCACGTTTTTGCCTTCCCGTGCATCGTAGATGGTGGACTTGCCCGTAAACGCCGCCTTGATGCTCGTGACCTGCGTCGCGGTCAGCGTCGTGCCATTCGCCTCGGTCACGGTGACGACGGGAGTTCCCGCAGTCCCGGCGATATTCACCCGGATGCCCGCTTTGTTGAAGAGCCGCCGTTTTGCGATCGGCGCCGGATCGGTGGCTCCTCCCGAGGTGACCGGCGGCTCGATCATCTCGCGATAGGAGTCGTTGTTCGGGCTGGAATCAGTCGCGTTGATGACCTGTGCCGGCTTGCTGCCGAGCGGCTCGAAGCGCCCCTGTTTGGACAGTTGGACGTTGACGCCGCCATTGCTGTAGGTCGCTTCCTCCATCTTGCCCGGCGCGGCGCTCGCGGAAATCCCCGCCCACACGTCGCCACCGAGCGGCGGCTCCTGGTAGGTGTAGCCCGGCTTCTTCACGCCGTTCGTATCGAGCGCGGGCACCGAATCGGCATACGAGACATTCCCCTGGAAGGTGATTTCCGCCCCGCTGCTATCCGCACTGCCACTGGGCATCAGCCGTTGATTCGTATGGACCAGCCCGCCCACGATCATGGGCGCCGGCCGGTAAATCTCGAGATTGTGTTCGAAGAAGAACATCGACTGAAAGAGCGGCACCTCGATGTACTGGAACGTCCGCTTCGCTCCGGTGATGTACTTGCCACTCGAAAGACCGCTCGTGGCCTTGATTTTCACCGAGGCGCTGTAGTTGTAGACGAACCCGCGCCAGCCGGGGAAATCGTCCAGATACTGGAAATAATTGACTGGCGTCGTGACCGCATTGCCATAGCAGTCCACTGGCGAAATCTTCAACTGCCGGTCGGGGTCCTGCGTGGTGTTCGGCATCTCAGCGTAGTTCGTAATCACTGGCGTGGCCACGGCCAGGCTCGTGATCTGGTCCACGGTCAGCTTGCCGTCATTGTTCTGGATGCCCTTTTTCCACACCCCGTAGGCGTAGTCGATCACGGCATCCGCCACCCGTTCACCCTCCGCATAGTCCGATGCACGGGAATTCAACCGCGCACTGCCGGTCGTCCGCACGATGGCCAGGGCAGAGAGCGAGGAGATGACCATGAGGACCATCATCGCGATGATGAAAGAGTGACCGGATTGGGCGGTCGAACGCTGGAAGGCAATGACAGGGCGCGGAGTTTTCATGCGGGTCAATTCGTGGTGGCAGGACGGAGGCGAGACGGGAGGTTTACGTGGAGCTGAAAGTAGGTGTTGTAGGAGTTCGACTCGTTGTTGCTGATCCACTGCGCGTCCTTCCGTTCCCGCACTTGGAGGGTGGAGGTGAGGATGCGGTCGCCACTGATCTGCTCCACGCTGAATGGCGTCTGCTCGCCGTTCATCGTGCTGAGCTGATCGGTGAGCAGCCTGAAAGTGGCCGAATTCGAGAGCACCGGCATCGGCGAAAAAGCGGGGTAGTAGCGGAGCTGGGAGTTGGTCACGAGGAAGGCCTCGCGCTTGACCAATCGCGCGGACTGCGGCTCGTTCGCGCCCCAACTGAGACTCTGCCCGACCGGCGCGCTGAAATTTACGAGGATCCGCCGGCGATTCGCCGCCGACCCCGAGACGGACCACGAGACGACCGAGGCCCGGATGCTCCCGGTCGGGGTCGGAATGATGAAGATCTCGCCCACACTCGGCATCGGCGCGGTCGCCAGAGCCGTCGTCGAAACCCAAAAATTAGCTGAGGTCGCCGTGGCCGCGAGCGAACCTGCCGCGGTATCCGGATCGAGCACGTAAGGCCCCCCGATGTTTCGATCGAAGACAAAACCGGCCGCCGGACCGGTCGCCGTATTCCCGGAAGCCGCGGTGTAGCTCGTCGAGACCGTGGCGCCCGCAGTGTCGATCAAGGTCGGCACACTGCTGCCGGCGAGGAGGTGCCGCGCGAGGCGGTCATACGAAGAGCGCAGATCGTCGTGCGAGCGGTTCAGATTGGTATTCTTCACCGCGAGGATGGCCGCACTGCGGAGTGCGCTGTAGGCGATGAGCGAGACCACGCAGCCCATCGCTGCGTAAATCAGGGTTTCCACCAGGGTGAGGGCGGCGATCGCCGCTCTGGATTGTGTTTTTCTCATGGGTCAGTCGTCGATGGCGCGCAGTCCGGTCATCTCCACGATGACCGTGCGGCGCTGAAACTGGTAGGTAAGCCGGAAAGTGATGCGGCGAATGTCTGCGCTCACTGAGTTTGGCTCGGCGGTGACGAATCGCATCAGTGTGCCTTTCACGAGCGTCGCCGTGGTTCCGCCGGCCTTTTTCTCGACGAGAATATTGACCTGCCCATCGCTGCCCCCATCGTCGTCAGCAGTCGCCCCGCCATTACTCGTGATCACGAGATTTGGCGGCACCGAACTGCCGTCGAAGCGCTGGCTCATGGCCATGTCGAGATTTCGTTGGACGATCGTCCGCGCGGCTGTCAGCACGCGGTTGGAGGCGGCGATGCGATTTGAAGCGAGGAAAGTCTGGGTCGTACTCAGCGCGATGAGCATGATCAGACCCATGGCCATGATAGCCTCCATCAGCCCGAATCCGCCCATGGTAGGCCGGAGCTTCGGCGAATTGCGCATCGCGGGCGCGGCGGTGTGACTCCGTTTTGAGTGCTCTTTATCCATACTTACCATATCATTCAGCATTTAACAGACCTCGTGATTCATGATTTTACGCGCTAAGTGATAATTGCTGTAATATCACTGTGAGACACCCCTTCCGACTCCCACACCACCGATCCCGATCCTCACTTCAGGGACGGCGCGTTTGCATAGCTGAAAAGAATCGCCACCTGCTCTCCCAGGAATGAGGCGGGCCGCGATGTTGACAGAGGATGCACCGGAACCCCCTGAAACCTGTCATCCCGACCAGAATGGAGGGAGCCTGGGCGACCA
>JANPHH010000099.1:0-1740 GCA_031424375.1 Chthoniobacter sp.
TCCAGAGAAAAGCCGTGGTGTACGACGCCACGGGCGATGGGCATTACGACACCATCTCCGCATTTATCAAAAGCGTGCGCGGCTCGGACCCGGATGCCGCGCTCTACTGGCTCGCGAAGATGCTCTACGCTGGCGAGGACATCCGCTTCATCGCGCGGCGGCTCGTCATCCTCGCGAGCGAAGACATCGGCATGGCCGATCCGCAGGGACTGCCCATCGCCGTCGCCGCGCAGCAGGCGGTGCAATTCATCGGCATGCCCGAGGCGCGCATCACGCTCGCGCACGCCACCGTCTATCTCGCCACCGCGCCGAAATCCAACCGCGCCTATGCCGCCATCGACAAGGCGATGGAGGAGGTGAAAAGCGGCGTCACGCTCGCCGTCCCGCGCCACCTCCGCAGCACCGGCGACAAACGCGCCGCGAAGACCCTCGGCCACACAGGCTACCAGTATTCACACGAGGGCGAAGGTGCCTACATCCCGCAGGCGTACCTCCCCGAGGGTCGCCGCTACTACGATCCGTCGGAAAATGGCTACGAGAAACGGGTGAAAGAACGCCTCGACTACTGGCGCGCGCTCTTCGAGCAGTCGCAGGGAAAATAGCGCAGTTCACCGAGGTCGCACATCACGGCGCTTCAGCCGCCCGCGAGAATCCGCTCCATCTGCCGCCGGTGGATCCGCTGATGCATCGCTGCGAGCACGTGCCATTGGTGTGCAGTGATCCCACCGAACCACGGATGCACAAACCGCGCAGCCGATGCACGATCGCCGGTTTCCTCCGCGATCTTCTGCGCGAAACCGGCGAGCAGGGCTCGGTAATCAGTGATGATCTCCTTCCCTCTTTGCCCGGAGGGCTTCACGGCTGCGATGTCCACTTCGCCCGGAGGTATCCGCCCATGACTCAACTCCACGATCACCTGTTCCATCGCTCGCCCCGTGATGATCAGATGCTCCAGTACCATTGCTGGCGACCAGTTGCGCGAACTGTCCTCGATGCCAGTCACCCGCCGAATGAGCACGCGGCGTTGCAAGATTTCTTGAGAGAGCGGCGTGATCAGCCGGAGCAACCGCTCGCCTTCACTTTGAAAAAGAGCGGCAGCCCTTTCCCACGACAGAAGCCGGCACGACAACGGAAACATGATGTTCCGCGAAATCCACGCTTCAAGCCGCGGCAGGCCTGCTCCCGGAGGAGCGAGCGAAGTTCCGCTCGGATGCTGGTCATTCATGGATGCGACTTTCTCAGAGCTCGAAAAGTCGCGCGATTTCATCCTGCATCGCCTGCGCGGCGGCGCGCGGATCGGGCGCATTGCGGATCGGGCGGCCGACGACGATGTGGTCGGCGCCGGAGAGGAATGCCTCTTCCAGCGACATCGTGCGCTTTTGATCGTCGCCGCCGCGCTCGTTCGCGGCGCGGATTCCAGGGGTGATGATGAGCGGGTCGGGGCCGAGTTCGCGGCGGAGGCGCGAGGCTTCCCGGCCGGAGCAGATGAGACCGTCGATGCCCGCGCCGATGGCTTTCCGCGCGCGCAGCGAGACGAGTTCGTCCACCGCGCCGGGCCAGCCCATTTCCGCGACATCCTCGGGTCCGCAGCTCGTGAGCACGGTCACGGCGAGGAGCTTCATGGAGCCGCGCACTTTTACCACTGCGTCGTAAACGCGGCTCGTCCCGTGCAGCGTGCAGCAGTAGGCACCACGGCCGACGAGATTTGCCACGGCGCCGCGGACGGTGGCGGGCACGTCG
>JANPHH010000100.1:0-3782 GCA_031424375.1 Chthoniobacter sp.
CCCACGAATCCAGGCACGGTCAATAAGTTCAGCGCCACGCCGTGCATCGGCCAGCTCAACTACCTGGACGACGCTGGCACGAACCAGAGCGTGGTGCTCCAGCGCGGCTCACTCCTGACCGGCCGCAGGCTCGGCACCACGCCATAACCCACCCCTCCCCCGAAAGTATGAAAACACCCGCCGCAATCGTGAAGACCGCCTTTGCGGCGGTTTTCTTTCTCACCGCTCAGTCGGAGTTATTTGCCGGGAATGGCCGATGGACGATCACTGGCTGGAATAACCTCGGCATGCATTGCATGGATGACGATTACTCGGTCTTCTCCATCCTGCCGCCGTTTAATACCATCAATGTGCAAGTGATGGATGCGCAGGGTAAGCTGGTCACCAATCCCACCGGGCTCAAGCTCACCTATGAAGCGGTGGCGGATCCGCAGGGCTCGATCAATAAGACCTCCGCGGGGAAGACGAATTTCTGGGAATACGCCCCCGCGCTCTTCGGCGCGAATCTGCTGCCGGACCAGGGGCTCACCGGAAAGAAGATGCCGGGCGCGACGAATGCGCCGCAACCCATGGACTGGGACGCAAACTTCCGCTGGTTCAACGCCACAGGCATCCCGATCACGCCGGTGGATGATCGTCAGTCCACGAATACCTACCCGCTGATGAAGCTCTCGGCAAAGAACGCGGCGGGCGCGACGCTCGCCTCGGTGAATGTGGTGCTGCCGGTGTCTTCCGAGGTGGACTGCCGCGTCTGCCATGCCCCGAATTCCAACCCAGCCGCAAAGCCGGCGGCAGGCTGGGTGGATACGGGTGACGGGAAGCGCGACCACCGCTTGAACATTCTCCTCCTGCACGATGAGAAGAATCTCGGCTCGGGACTTTACCGGCAGGCGCTCCAGGACAAACAATTCCTCAGCGCGGGGCTTTACCAGACCGTGGTGCAGCGCGCGACACCCATCCTTTGCGCCACCTGTCACGCTTCGGAAGCGCTGGGCACCGGTGGCTATCCGGGGGTAAAGGCACTCACGACTTCGGTGCATGGCTTCCACGCGAATGTCGTCGATCCAGCCACCAACCTTTCGCTCAATGCGAGTGCGAATCGCACGTCGTGTTATCAATGTCATCCTGGCTCGACGACCAAGTGTCTGCGCGGCGCCATGGGTTCCGCGGTGGCCACCGATGGCTCGATGGCGATGCAATGCCAGAGCTGTCATGGGTCGATGAGCGAAGTGGGTGCGCCGACGCGCACGGGGTGGCTCGATGAGCCAAACTGCCAGTCCTGCCACACCGGCACCGCGACTTCCAATAATGGGAAGATCGCCTTTACCTCCGTCTTTGACCGGCCGGGACATGAGCGCGTGCCGCTCAACCTTACCTTCGCGACCAATCCGAACACGCCGGCGCAGGGTAAGTCGCTCTTCCGCTTTTCCAAAGGTCACGGCGGCCTGCAATGCGAAGCCTGCCATGGCTCGACGCATGCGGAATTCCCGACATGGACGGACAATGACAACCTCGCAAGCAAGCAACTTCAGGGACACATCGGCGTAATCGCGGAATGCACCGCCTGCCACACCTCGACGCCGAATACGGTGACGGGTGGGCCGCACGGGATGCACCCACTCGGCCAGGTCTGGGCGAGCCGCCATGGCGACCTCGCGGAACATGGCGGGGCGTTGAATTGCCAAAGCTGTCATGGCGCGGACTTCCGCGGCAGCAGACTCTCCCGCGCGCAGGGCGACCGCGTGCTGGCGCTCGAGGAATCCGGGTCGAAGCGCTTTTGGCGCGGGCAGACCATCGGATGCTACGACTGCCACAACGGCCCGAATGGCGGCGATGAAGGCGGTGGCGGCCACCGGCAACCCGTGGTGCGCAATGCCTCGCTGATCGCCCTGCGCGATCAGTCGAAGCCGCTGCCCCTCGGAGCGACCAGCCTCTCGTGGCGCATCGTGCGTCAGCCTTTGCATGGCACTGTCGGCTTGCAAGGCGCCGTGTCCACTTACTTCCCGGATGCCGGTTATGTAGGTGCGGACTCCTTTACCTTCGCCGCGTCGGATGGGTATGTGGAATCCAATCTCGGAGTAACCAAGATCCGCGTCGCGGGTTCGGTAAATGGAGTCGCGGACTTTGTGCCGCCGATCATTACTCCACGCCTGCCTGCCAACCGGGCTCGCGTCCATGGCCCGCAATTCACGGTGACCGGGACCGCCACCGATAAAAACGGCATCGCCTCGGTGGAATTCCGCATCGGCGCTGGCCCGTGGCAGGCGGCTACGGGCACCGCTGCGTGGAGCGCGCCGATCACGGGCGTCACGCCGGGCGTCGTCACCATCAGCTTCCGCGCGAAGGACGCGGCGGGCAATCTGTCCGCGATCATCCCGCGCGTTTACACCGTCCTGTAAGAACGATGCCCCACCGAACAACGCCGGAGTAGTTCCGCACAAGAGACGGTGAGCGACAGCCCGCTCGCGATGCGAATCTAGATCACCCCCCCACCCTATGACTCACACCAGACAACCCATCGCAGTGCTGGTGGCGTTCGTGCTCGCCACAAGCTTCAACGCCCCACGCGCAGATGCCGGCAATGGTCAATGGACGATCGTCGGCTGGAATAACCTCGGGATGCATTGCATGGATGACGATTACTCGGTCTTCTCCATCCTGCCGCCGTTTAATACTGTCGATGCACAGGTCATCGATGCCACGGGCAAGCTGGTGAAACTGGGTACGGGGGTGACGGTGACCTTTGAAGCCGTGGCCGATCCCGATGGGTCGATCAATCGCACGGCGATCGGGAAGACAAACTTCTGGGACTACGTGTTGCCCACCTACGGTGCCGCGCTCGCGCCGGATGGCGGGCTCTTTGGTACCCATATGCCAGGTGCGGCGAATACCCCGCAACCGATGCTTTTCAGCGGGGCGTTCAATTTGTTCGAAGCGCTCGGCACACCGATCGTACCCATCGATGACAACGGTCACGCGAACCCTTATCCGCTGATGCGGCTGACGGCGAAAAGCGCGACGGGCACGGTGCTGGCGAAGACGGATGTCGTGCTGCCGGTCTCGGGTGAGATGAATTGCCGCGCGTGCCACAGCTCCGGCTCCGGCCCGGCAGCGATGCCGGCGGCGGGCTGGGTGAATGATCCGCATCAATCCCGCGACTATCGGCTGAATGCCCTGCGACTGCACGACGAAAAGCAGCTCGCGAATCCTGTCTTTCAAACCGCGCTCGCAGCGAATGGCTTTGACCCCGCCGGCCTCTATGTCACCGCGACGAGCGGCGGGCATCCGATCCTTTGCGCGATCTGCCATGCGTCCGAAGCGCTCGGCACTGCGGGCGCGCCCGGCACTCCGCCGCTGACGCGCGCGATGCACTCGAAGCACGCCAATGTGGTGAATCCGGAGAATGGGTTGCCACTAAGCAGTGTCGCCAATCGCAGCGCATGTTACACGTGCCATCCGGGCTCGACCACGCGCTGCCTGCGCGGCGCGATGGGTGGAGCGGTGGCAAGCGATGGCAGTGCGGCGATGCAATGCCAGAGCTGTCACGGCACGATGACCCAGGTGGGTGCGGCGGATCGCACGGGATGGCTGGATGAGCCGCAGTGCGGCAATTGTCACACCGGTACGGCCACGCAGAACAACGGACTTATTCGTTACCTCACCGTCTTTGACACCAATGGCCAGCGCCGTCAGCCCGTGAATGCGACCTTTTCCACGAATGCCGACACACCCGCGGCGGGGCTGTCGCTGTATCGCTTTTCCAAAGGACACGGCGGCCTGCA
>JANPHH010000101.1:0-3193 GCA_031424375.1 Chthoniobacter sp.
GCACGCCACTCGTATCCGTCAACCCGCTGAGCGCGAGGTCCGGGGCAAATCCGTCCTCCCGCCCGAAGACGATGAAGGCCACGGCGCTGCTCGGGCTTCCGACGATCACGTCGTCGAGCCCATCGCCATTCACATCGCCCGCGCCGCTCACCGCGGCTCCGACGTCGTCGAGACCGTTCCGGCCGCTCAGCTTGAAACCAGTCGCGCCCCCGAGCGAGCCGAGCGGGATCTGCGCGCTGAACGCGCCCGCTTTCCCAAAGATCACATAAGCCGCGCCGGAGCCCGCCGCCGCACCGGTCGCATTGGGCGCGCCGACGATCACATCGTCGAAGCCGTCGCCATTCACATCGCCCGCCGCGCCCACCGCGGAGCCGGCCTGATCGCCCGCCGCTTCGCCGAGGAGCTGGAAGCCCGGGGTGCTGCCGAGGGAGACCGAGTCCAGCGCGACATTCGCGGGATAACCCGCCGCCGTGCCGAAGATCACCGACGCCGCGCCCGTGCTCCCATTTCGATTCGGCGCGCCGATGATGAAATCGCCGAAGCCGTCGCCATTCACATCGCCTGCGGCATGCACCGAGGTGCCGGAAGCCTCGGTGCCAGTGCCCGTGAACGCCGAGCCATTGCCGCCCACGAGATCGCCGAGACCGAGCGACGAGGGCGTGGCCGGGCGCGCGCCGCTCGGCGCGAAAGTGAACGTCGGCTCCGCGGGTGCGGCCGTGATGAGGGAGACTTCCCGCACCACGAAATCCGGCGTCGGGCCCACGGGGATCGCGGCGAGGTAATTCGCCGGGTCGGCGGTGGTGCTCTTGGTCAGCGCCAGCTTCATGCCGCCGATGCTCACGCTGCCGATCTGCTCAGCCACGATGGCGAAGCGGTCGCCGGTCTCGAAGGTGCCGCGCGCCGCGCCCTTGATCGTCACGCTCGTGATGCTCGCGACCACGCCATCCGGGCCACCGGCGAAGAATCCGTCGTCGCCATTGCCGAAGACGCCGGTCGCACCGTCCGCATCGCCGTGAGGGAGCAGCCCCGCGCTCACGCTCGACGCGATCCAGTCGCCGCCCACGCTGATCGCGCCGATCTGCGCGTGGCCATTCACCGGCGCGAGCGACCCGGTGCTGAGGTCATAGCCGCCGAGCACGAGCGCGTGCCCGAGGTCGCCGCCGACTTTCAGGCCCGCGATGGCCACCGACTTCGCGCCGGTGGCCGGCCCAGCGCCGCCGATGAGGTAAGGCACGGCCGCGGTGCCGATCACGTCGCCGCCGATCGTCACCGGCCCGAGCGTGCCGCCCGCAAGGATGCCGCCGGCGAGCTGCATCGTGCCGCTGCGCACATCGCCGCCGATGGTCACGCTGGCGATATTCCCGGCGGGGTCACGGGTGAAGATCAACGCTGTCTGCGCCGCGGAGCCACCGATCTGGTCGCCCTTGATGCTCACCTTTCCCAGGTTGCCGAACGCGCCGATCAGGGCGCTGCCCTGTCCACTGCCACCGATCTGCGAGCCGCCGACGCTCACATTGCCCACCGTCCCGCCAGTAATGCTCCCGCTGCTCACACCGCCGGCCCCGATCACCGAACCACCGATGGTCACATTCCCGATGCTCCCGAGGCTCTGAAGAATAGCGGATTCACCGCCCGCGCCGCCGCGCAGATCGCCGGCGATCTTCACCGGGCCGATCCGATCGAATGCGCCGATGGCCCCGGACGCTGCCAAGTCCCCGCCGATGAGCGAGTCACCGATGGTCACGCTAGCCAGATCGGCTCCGCTGGTCGCGCCGGCGGCCCGTCGCACCACGAAGCTCGCGCCGCTCACATCGCCCGCCACTTTCAGCGGACCCACCGCACCGAAGATTTCGCTCACCAGCCCGATGTCCGTATCCCCCGTGCGCCCGCCGAAGAAACCGAGGGTGCCCACGGTGAGGCTCTTCAAGGCTAGGTCATTCACCGCGTCGCCCGCCGCGATCCTCCCGAGGTCGCCGGAGATCTTCACCGCCCCGAGATCCACGCCGCTGCCATTGATGAAGCCCACGTTCACCCGTCCATCGCCGCCGCCGGCGCGCTTCGCGGTGATGCTCACGTCCGCACCGTGGAAGGTATCGTTCGCATCATCGGGGAGCGTGATCGCGAGGAGCTGCGCGCGGCCCGAGCCGGGGGTCTTTTCGAGCAGTTGGAAATTGGCCGCGGTCAGCGTGCCCTTGCTCACCTTCACCGTCACGCGCTCGCCGTCGATGTCGGTGAAGGTCGCGGTTCCGCCCGCGATCGTAGGATCGATGAAAAAGCCGCTCGGCCCGCCGAGCACGAGATAGCTCGCCCCCTTGTTGCTGCTGGCGGTGGGATTCGAGATGAGCAGGTCGGCGAAGCCGTCGCCGTTCACATCGCCCGCACCGCTCACCACCGTACCCGCGCCGACCTCGCCCGTCACGCCGTGGAGCCGGACCAGGTTCGCGACATCGGGCGCGCCGAGATTCGGCGCGGTGAAGATCCCCGTGCGGCCGAAGATCAGATACGCATCGCCCGCGTCGGGGACCGAGAGACCGTTCTGTGGCGCGCCCACGATGAGGTCGTCGATGCCGTCGCCATTCACATCACCCGCTCCGCTCACCGATGCGCCCGCGAATTCATCGTTGGCCGGGCCGAAGACCGAGAAACCATTCACGCCATTGAGCGTGTCGAGGGTGAGCGGCGTGGTGAAAGCGCCCGCGTGCCCGAAGACGACGTGGGCCGCGCCGCGATTGCTGCCACCCTGCGCCTTGCTCGCCCCGACGATGACATCCGCGAAACCGTCGCCATTCACATCCCCCGCGCCGCTCACCGCGCCGCCGGTGCCGTCGTTGGCGGCCACACCTTTCAGCGTGAAGCCCGTACTGCCGGTCAGCGTATCCAGGCCGATCGTCGCCGAGAGCGTCTTGCTGCCAAAGACCACATAGGCCGCGCCCTTGGTCCCACCCTCTGCCTTGGGCGCGCCGACGATCACATCCGCCAAGCCGTCGCCATTCACATCGCCCGCGCCGCTCACCGCCACGCCCGCTCCGTCACCGGCGCTCACGCCATCGAACCGCACGCCCTCCGTGGTCAGCCCGCTGAGCGGGAGATTCGCCGCAAAGCCGCGCGCCTTTCCGTAGATGAGAAAGGCCGCGCCCTTTCCTCCCGCGACCCCATCGGCGCCCAGGATCACATCGTCGAAGCCATCGCGATT
>JANPHH010000102.1:0-1578 GCA_031424375.1 Chthoniobacter sp.
ATGCTCGAGCTGGCCGGTGACCTGCGCCTCCTCGATGAAGCGCGCGACGGCGTCGGGCGCCGGGTCTTCGGCGAGCATGATCTTCATCGCGACCTGCCGCTTCATCGCCGCCTGCTGCGCGTCGAGGATCGCGCCCATGCCGCCCTGCGCGATCACGTTGCCGAGGTCGTAGCGCCGGCTGGTGAGCACCTCGACCGGCAGGAGGCGGTGCGCGGTGGCCAGCGGCGCGGGCACGGAGCGAATCTCCACGGTGACATTGCCGAGGCGCACGGCCTGGCCGGGGACGAGGCGGGTGGGGCCGGCGATGGGCTGATCGCCGACGAAGGTGCCATTGCTCGAACGGATGTCCTCGATGAGGACGTGATCTGCGGCGATGATGAGCCGCGCGTGCTGGCGGGAGAGCAGCGGCGTGTCGGCGCGGATGTCCGCGTCGGGATTGCGACCGATGATGTATTCGCCGGGCGGCAGGGTGACGCGCGCCAGTTCGGCGCCGTCGTGCCGGAGAATGACCTCGGTCTGGGGGATGTGCATGGCGGAGGGAAGCCGGGCGGGAGCATGGCCGGGCACCGCGGTCGCAACAAGCGCCGAGTCGCTGCTCCATGTCACAAATGCCTCGCGTTAGCCGTAGGTCACACCGTGGCAGATCTCACCATCCGCGCGCGCCGTCAGTGCCGGGAAACCCCCGAGCGCGACAGCAAGCTCGATCCCAGGACGCGGAAATTCGCGCGGTCGCGCGGGTTTGGGTTTCGAGCCTGGTTTGCAGCAGTCCCCGGGAGGCCCAGTAAACTTCGCCACAGCCTTCTCCATCCTCCACAGATCTGCGGTGAAGACGGCGTGTTCGCGGCAGCAATCACGCAAACACTCCAAGTTCGCCATTAGCTCCGGTGAGGGTTTCGCGGGCACCCGCGCGGGCCGCAGTGAGATGTGCGGCTCATCCGACCGCGCGCGAACCACTTGCGCAGTTCTTCGATCGCAAGCATCGCAAATGCGAAGGGAATGATGAAGAGCCAGACGGCGGGCGCGATTGGGGCGGTGCCAAAGAGAGCGTGGCCCCACGGGGTGTAGTCGATCAGGGCGATGAGCGCGATCTCGGTGGCGATGCCGGCGAGGATGAGTTTGTTGCTGAAAAGGCCGGTCGCGAAGGCCGAGCGACGGTCGCTGCGGCAGAGGAAGACATTCGTGACTTGCATGACGACGATGGCGCTGAGGCAGGCCGTGGTGGCTTGAAGATAGAGCGGGTCGCGCGCGGCGAGTTGCTCGCCGAAATGCCAGCCACCGGAGCGCAGGACGAACCAATACGCGCTCATCGCGGCGGCGGCCTGCATCAACCCGAGGAAAAGATAGGCGCGGACGAGGAGCGGCCAGTTGAGCAGGCGATCTGTGCGTGGACGCGGTGGCGCACGCATGATGTCGGGGGCGGGTTTTTCGGCGCCGAGGCCGAGTGCGGGGAGCATGTCGGTGCCGAGATCGACGGCGAGGATTTGAATGATCGTGAGCGGTAGCGGAATGCGGAAGACGACGAAGGCGAGATACGGGATCAGCTCCGGGACGTTCGAGGTGAGGATGTAGGTGAGGAAA
>JANPHH010000103.1:0-33152 GCA_031424375.1 Chthoniobacter sp.
GTCAAAAAACCTGTCATCCCGAGCGGAGTGTAACGAAGCCGAGGGACCCCGGCCTCCGGAGGATCATGGATCATTCTGCACTCCGAGGTCCCTCGACTTCATTTTGGTCGCTTAGGCTCCCTTCATTCCGCTCCCAATGAACCTGCTGGCTTTACAAAGCCCTTCGGATTCGCGTGCGCAAGGAGCGGCGAAGTCCACTTCGCCGGCCTCCCGGCGCGCGCAGCGCCACTTCCCCCCCGCGCCTCCACGAGAAGTGGCGCTGCGCGCGCTTGGGGTCGGCGAACTGGAGTTCGCCGCTCCTTGGGCGCCCCCGGTTCATCCCGCGCCAAAAATCACGCCCGCGTGTTCGGTCCCGCAGGATGACACGCTGTCTTTAATTCCGGTACACCCTCTTAATCTTCCTCTCTTTCCGGGGAGGAAGATTTTGAGGAAGAGGACGAGGATGATTCGGAGGAGTGGTTCAGCGCGTGGGCGAGTAGTCGGTCGCCTGCAGGAAGACGGACTTCACGCCGTCGGGAACGGTCAGCGAGCCGCCGCCTTTTTCCTCAGACGCCTTTTTCACCGCGACCCATTCCGCATCTGCGCGGAAGGCTTCGAACGACGCTTTGGCCGCATCCGGGCTGGCATGCGCGAGCATGTAGATCAGCGTGATCTCCGCGTCTTTTTGGTCCGCGAGCGGAGTCCAGTAGAAGAGATTCGTCATGCCGTGCTTCGCAAAGAGCGCCGTGGTGTGGCTGCGGAAACGTTCGAGCAGCAGCTGCAGATTGCCCGGCGTGGTGGTGTAGGTGCGAAGTTCGAAAGTGCGCGGCGCGGTGCCGATGCTCGGCTTGATCTCAGGCGAAAAATCCGTGGCCTGCAAAAAGAGCGAAACCACTTTCAACACGAGCTTCCCATTCTCCTCGCTCGCTTTCGCCGCCGCCTTCCAATCCGGGTCGGCGATGAAGGCTTTCCATGATGCGGCGCGGGCCTCGCGGCTCGGGTAGGCGAGCACATAGACGAGTTTGTTGTCGGTGTTATCGACCGGCGCCCAGTAGCCGAGGTTCGTGATGGCGTGCTTCTCGAAGAGCTTCGTCGTGTGGTTGCGGAAACGGGCGTTGAGGTCCTCGAGCTTGCCCGGCGCGGCGAAGTAGGTGCGCATCTCGAAAACGCGGGTGTCGGGTTCGGCGGCGGTGAGGGTGGCGGCGGCGATCATGAGCGCGGTCAGCAGGGGGAAGAATTTCATCGCGTGAAGGTGGCGGCTCGAGCGGGAGTTGAGAAGCGTGAATCCTGCGCCGCCCTCGACGGGTGCTTCCGGCGCGGATAGTTTGCGCGCATCGTTTTCGTCCCTGCCATCCGCCAGCTATTCCTCGCCGCGTGGCTGCTCGTCGCCGCCGGTGCGCCCGTGGTCGCGCAGCGGCTCAGCCCGCTCGCGCCGGTGCCGGATTGGAAGGAGCTGGAGCCGTTTCAGGAAACGATCACGCGGGTGGAATTCGTGGCGCTGCTCGACGGAGTCTACGCGCCCGACGATGCGGCGCACGGCCTCATCCGGATCACCGACGATGCGGCGATCATCCGCACCGCGCTGCAGCCGCCGGGCGAAGTTCAGTTGCGCTTTGCTCCCGACGATGCCGTGGCCAAGGCGCCGCCGCGCACTTGGCGACCCGCATCCGCGCTCGGACCGGCGCCGACGGGGCGGCCGCTCGACGGGGTGAAAATCGCACTCGATCCCGGTCACCTCGGCGGCGACTGGGCGAAGATGGAGGAACGCTGGTTTCAGGTCGGTTCCTCGAAGCCGGTGGCAGAGGGCGAGATGACGCTGCGGGTCGCGCAACTCCTCGCGCCGCAGCTCCGCGCGCTCGGAGCGGAGGTGAGTTTCGTGCGCGAGAAATTGGGGCCCACTTCGCCGAATCGCCCGGAGACGCTGCATGCTGCTGCTCGCGCGGAACTCGCATTGCAGGGCGTCACAAATCCGCGCGTTAACTACGATCCCGCGCAGAAGAACGACCCGACCCGCGGGCAGACGGTGCAGTGGCAGAGCGAGCTGCTCTTTTACCGCATCGGCGAAATCCGCCACCGCGCGAAGGTGGTGAATGACACGCTCCAGCCGGACCTCGTGCTCTGCATCCACTTCAACGCGGAAGGCTGGGGCGGAGACCCGCTGAATCCGGAAATGGTGCCGCGGAATCATCTGCATCTGCTGGTCAATGGCGCCTACGCCGCGGGCGAACTGCGCTTCGACGATCAGCGCCATGATTTCCTGCTGAAACTGCTGAATCGCTCGCATGCGGAGGAACTCGCGGCTTCGGAAGTAGTCGCGAAAACGCTGGCGACGGCGGCGAATCTGCCCGCGTATCGCTACACGACGCCGAATGCGCGGCCGATCGGCGCGACGGGTTTCGTGTGGGCGCGCAATCTCCTCGCGAACCGGCTGTATCGCGCGCCGGTGGTCTTTCTCGAACCCTACGTGATGAACAACGAGGAGCTGTGGTCGCGCGTGCAGGCGGGTGAATACGACGGCGAGCGGGTGGTGGCGGGCGTGCGGCGGAAGGATCTCTTCCGCGAGTATGCGGATGCGGTGGTGGCGGGGCTGGCCGAGTACTACCGCACGGCGCGGCCAGCCGCGCGATAGACTCCGGGTGGAGCACTCGACTCGAGTGCCATTGCCGGCGGCTCGCCGGGAATGTCGTTCGACACGGCCTCGGTGTAACGCTGGCGCGGGAATCGGCGCGCCCCGAGCGAGTCTTCGGCGGGTCGCCGAAGACGGCACTCGGGTCGAGTGCTCCACCCGGCGGGAGGGCGCCGCCTCAGGTGCCGAAGTAGCGGTCGCCGGCGTCGCCGAGGCCGGGGACGATGTAGGCGCGCTCGTTCAGGCCGGGGTCGAGCGCGGCGGTGAAGATCGCCACGTCGGGATGCGCGGTCGTGAGCTGTTTCACCCCGGCTTCACAGGCCACGAGGCAGACGAAGCGGATCGAGGTGGCGCCGGCTTCCTTGAGTTGGGCGACGGCGGCGGTGGCGCTCCAGCCGGTGGCGAGCATGGGGTCGACGATCAGCACATCGGCCTCCGCGAGATGCGCGGGCGCTTTGAAATAGTAGCTCTCCGGACGGCGCGTCTCTTCGTTCCGAAACATGCCGATGTGCGCGACGCTCACGTCGGGCAAGAGATCGAGCATTCCCTCCACGAGGCCGAGGCCCGCGCGGAGGATGGGGGCGACGACGATGGGGCGGACGAGCACGGCGCCTTCGGTCTCGGCGAGCGGTGTGGTGACGCGGATCGCGCGAGTGGCGAGATCGCGCGTGGCTTCGAAGACCATCAGGGTCGCGAGCTCATTGAGCCGCGCGCGGAAGTCGACGGAGGAGGTTTGCGCGTCGCGCAGTTGAGTCACTTTCACGCGAATGAGCGGGTGATCGATGACGGTGACTCCAGGCAGGGGGTTGGTCGGCACGTCGGGTTTGTAGCATTCACGTCCGTGCGCGAGCAAGCTTCCGAGGGCCGCGCTCCCGCGCGCCCCTCCAATCAACGGGCCAGAAACCGCTCTTGCGATGCGGCCGATCAGACGAATCAGCCTGCTGGTGAGCGGAGCCAATATGGTATTTGACAATCATCGGGTGTTTTCTGAGCGTCGGCCCCGCATCGTTGCGGGTTTCCTTTCCCCTCTCCGGATCTGCCGTGAAGACGGGATTCGGCGGAGGTCGCGACAGGATCCTCGCCGCACCTGACTCTCCCCCGTCTTTCCGTCCCACCTCACCCAGTCAGTTCCGTTCCACCCATGAACACGAAGGTCACCCAAACTCGCCACGTCAGGAAATCCCGTCCCAGCATCTGCACGGGTAGCATTGCCGCGGCGTTGATCGCATGCACGCTCGGTCACGCTTCCGCGGAAACATTCAGCACGCCGTTCGGCACTCAGGCCTTTTCCGGCATCCTCGCCGGGCCGGATTTGATCATGAATGGCGGCGGCTTTCTGCGGTTGGCTGGGCCGCAATCCAATCTCACGGGCAACATCACCCTCAATGCCGGCTCGGTGGCCATCACCGATGCGGGGGCGCTTGGGTCGGGCACGTCGCCGGTGGTCATTACCAGTCTGCCGCTCAATGGCTTGTTCTTCGATACGACCCGAGGCGGCGGCGGGGGCAATCTCACCGTGGGCGGCGGGATAACCCTTTCCCGGAGTTTGAACCTGCGGGGCAACGGCCCTTCGGGACAGGGCGGGGCGCTCACGAGTGTCGGCGATAACCTTTTCAGCGGGACGATCACGGCCACCGCGTCCACCGCACTGCTCTCCACCTACGGTACAACGACGCTTAGCGGGCCGTTCTCTTGGCCGGGGGCGCGACGGCAGTTTTCGGCGGAAATGCGAACTGGGTGCTCAGCGGAGCCATCGGCGCCACCTCGGGCTCGCTCAGCAAGACGGGCAGCGGCTCGCTCGAGTTGACGAACACCAACCTCTACTCGGGCACCACGACGATCTCAGGTGGATTCCTCCGTGTCGGCTCCTCGGGCAGCCTCGGGACCAGCACGAGCAATACTGCCGTCGATCTTTCCCGCGGCACGCTGGAGATCCGCAGCGACGTTCCGAATTTCTCCACCAAGGGGCTGTCCGTCGCCTCGTCCACGCTGTTTCTGGATCATGCGGTGAGCAGCCCGGTGCTAAATCAAACCGCCGTGTTCAAGAACCTTGCCCAAGGCGCTTTGACGGTCAATGGCCGCAACGGTTACGGGGTCACGTTCGTTGCCAGCAGCGGCACCACCACGACCGGCCTGACCTACTTAAACGACGCCAACGGGCTGGTTACCTACAATGGCAATGTCTGGAACCTGAACAACACGTTGACGCTTGCTGATACCCTAGCTTTTTCCGGTAACGGCAATTCGCAGATCAATGGGAATGTCATTGCCACGGCGGCTGGGGCTCACTCTGTCTCCAAGTTTGGAACCGGCACGCTTACCATCCTGGCTACGGGCACGGGCTCGAGTTACACGGGACGGACCAACATCAGAGCTGGCACTGTGGCCATCAACAGCATCAAGGCGCTTAACAATGACGCCACCGGTGCCGCGGCGCAGATCAACCTTGGCGATACGTTCACTACCGGCGCGTTGACGTTCACCGGCTCGGGCCCTGCGGCGGACTACTCCGTCGCGAAGACGGTGAATTTGGTGGGCGTCACCGGCGGGGCCACGATCAATGCGAACCAAACGGGGACAAACCCGGTGCTGCTCAGTGCCAACTTCGTCGCCACCGGTGGACTGATCACGGATGCAAAAACACTGACCCTCGGCGGGACGAATGCGGCGGATAACACGGTCAACGGCATCATTCCCAACAACGCCGCCGGCGGCACGGTGAACCTGGCCAAGACGGGCAGCGGCACCTGGGTGCTGGCTGGCGCGAACACCTACACCGGCAATACGACGATCAGCGACGGGACCTTGAAGCTACGCGCGAATGGGGCGACCTCGACGATCGTCGCCAACGGCGCGAATCTCATCTTCGATATCAATGGCGGCACGCTCGACCTGGTCGGGCAGGCTACCACGAGCCACGTCGAGACGCTGGGTGAACTCACGCCCACCGCGGGCGCAAGTGTCGTGAAGCTCAGCCCTGGTGCGAGTGGCACGATGTCGCTGGTCTTCGTGGACACAGTTTCAGGTAGCTCTACGGCCGGCCTTGGCGCGGTCAACAACTCTGCAGGAGTCAACTTTATCGCCTCCGGGGCGGGCAACAGCATCAGGCTGAACGGTGTCGGGGATGGTTTTTTGGATGCGCACCTATATTACAATGGCAGCGACTTTGCCGTCGCAAGCGGGGGCGGCACCGGAGTCTTGGCCGCGGCCAGTTATCCCGCTTCGGGTTTTGCGACGAGTGCGACGATCCTCACCAATGCGGCTCACAATCAGATCAGCGGCAGCTTCTCCCAAGCCGCGGAAACGATCCGTTCGTTGAAGATCAACGGCAGCCAGACGCTGACGCTCACCGGGTTGCTCACGGTTAACGCACAAGGATTAACCACGGGGGCGACCAGCGACGGGGGGATTCTCCAGACGGGCGGCACAGGGGTGATCACTGGCACAGGCATCAGTACGGTTGGCATAGGAAACCTCGCGGTGCGGGTGGATGGCGCTGCGGACAAGCTGACCCTTTCCGCTCCGATCTCGTCGACCACCACCGGTGGCCTGACCAAGAACGGCGCGGGCACGCTCGTGCTCAACGCCTCGAACGCGCAAACCGGACAGACCACGATCAACGAAGGCACTCTCCAGCTTTCCGGCACCGCGACCCTGAGTGGCAGCAACCAGAACCTGGTCGTGCGGAAGCCGGGAACGTTTGATCTCAATGGGGTTAGCACCGGCACGCGCATTGCCTCCTTCAGTGGCGAAGGCACCGTCACCAACTCCAATACGGCCCCTGCCACGCTAACCGTCGGCATCAACACGGTCAGTAGCATCTTTGCCGGGATCATCGGCGAGACAGCGGGCCAAATCACCGTCATCAAGCAAGCCACGGGCTCCCAGACTTTGAGCGGTGTGAACACCTACAGTGGCAGCACCACGATCAACAGCACCGGACTGATCGTAGCCGCCACGCTGGCCAACGGCGGTGTCCCCAGCTCCATCGGCCAGTCATCGAACGCAGCCAGTAACCTTGCCTTCGGCGGCGCCAGTGCCACCCAGGTATTCGGCGGACTCAGCTACACGGGCGCCGCCTCGGTCAGTATCGACCGCCTCTTCACCTTCGCCGGCACGGCAGCGAATAGCGGCGCACGCATTCTGGCCAATGGCGCCAACAACGCGACCCTCATCTGGAGCAATCCCGGTCCGCTCGCGTTTGGCACCGCCAACGTCGCCCAAGGTCTACTGCTCGGCGGGGCATCCACCGGGGATAACACGTTCAACCCGCATATCGCCGACAACGGCACGGGTGCAGTCAGCGTCTTTAAGTCCGACGCTGGTCTGTGGATCATGGGAAATTCGGGAAACACCTACACCGGCGCGACGACGATCGTGAACGGTACGCTCCAATCGGACGGCATGACGCTGCCCGCGGCCAGTGGCCTGGTGGTCGGCACGGGCGTCGGCACGGGCCCCGCCCCATCCTTCGCCATTTTCCAGAGCAGCGGCAACTTCACCCGCAGCCTGGGAACCGGGGCTGGCCAGGTCGCATTCCTCGCCACCGGCACCAACACGAACGCGGGCTTCGCGGGCTCGACGGCCAAATTCAATGTGAACATCGGCAGCGGGAGCACCCTGACGTGGGGCGCGGCCAACACCTTCGGACAATCCACTCAGGCGTTGGCGCTGAATTCCACCACCGCGCTGTCCGAAGTGGACATCCAGAATCCAATAGATCTCAATGGTCCCGCGACTCGGCAAATCCAAGTGCTGGACAACACAAGCGCCGGCACTGACTTCGCCACCATTTCCGGCGTGATCAGCGGCACGTGATCGGGCGCGGGGATTGCCAAAACCGGCGCCGGATTGCTGAATCTCATGGGGGCCAATACCTACGAGGGCAACACGGAGATCCGGGCGGGCACGCTGAGGGTGCTGTCCCTGGGGCAAAACAGCGGCGTGGGCAGCAGCAGCGTGGGAGCGTGGGGCGCTGGTGCCGTGTTGATCTCACCGAGCGGTACATCGCCCACGCTCTCCTACGTTGGTGCGGGCGAAAGCAGTTCCCGGAACATTCAACCCGGCACTGACGGGTTCAGCAGTAACACGTTCGGTTCGGTGATTCAATCCAACGGAACCGGCGCGCTAATCTTGAGCAAAGTCACCAATAGCTCAACGGGGGCCAAGACCCTCATCTTGGGCGGGGAAAACGCGGGGCCCAACGAGATCACCAGCGTCCTCGCGAACAACGGTGGGGCGCTATTCCTCTCGAAGGAAGACGGCGGCACCTGGATCATGAGCCAGCAGCACACCTACACGGGTCAAACCACCGTAAGCAGCGGCGTACTCGGCATTGCCGCGGACACTACCGGGCCGGCGGGGGCGCCGACCAGTGGCCCGCTGGGCCTGGGTGCGCTGGTATTCAGTGGCGGCTCCCTCGCGGCGATCGGGGCGGATCGCACGATTAAGAACCCGGTGCAATACAACAGCACTATCGACTTACGCAGCGGCTTCCATGGCGACTTCTCGATTACGATCGATGCCAACACTCGAACGACATCATTCACTTCGCCGATTTGGACCTTCACGAACTTCATTGTGGCGGGCAAGGCATTGACCCTCAATGGCCAGCTCTCCTTCGACACGACGGCGATAGTCGGCAGCAGCGCAACCCCGCAATTCGAAGGCTCCGGTGCCACGATCATCAATGGCCTGATCGATGAATCGGTCGGCAGCGACGACACTCTGAATCTGACGCTGAACGCCACGGGTGGCGGAACGCTCAAGCTCAGCGGCGGGGCCGGGCCGAACCTCTACAACGGCACCACCACCGTGACCGCCGGCACCTTGATTCTCGACAAGGTCGGAGCCATCGCCAACCCGAGCGGCTCGAGTACTTTCAACTTCAACAGCGGAACCTTGCAGGCGACCTCGGTGGCCAGCGGCGTGATCTTCAATCCCGCGGTCATCGCCACCCCCGGCACCGGGCTGACCGGGCCGATCGTGAGTGGCGGCAACACGATCGAGTTCACGAACACTGTCACCAACAGCGGGGGCAGTCGCACCTTGACCAACGACCTCGTCTCCGGACAGAAGCTCATCTTTTCCAACACCGTCAACCTCTCGGAAAACTCCACGAGCACCACGGTCCGCACCCTGACCTTGGCTGGCACCGGAGACACGGAGGTGACTGGGTTGATCCGGAATTTTTCCAACAGCGCCAACATCGTGGCCAAGGCGGGCAGCGGCACGCTCACGCTCTTCAACACGGGCAACTCCTACACCGGCGGGACGACGATCGACAGCGGCACGCTCAAACTGGGCGCGGCCAACGTGATCCCCGACACCGGGACGGTGACGGTTCGCAAGACAATCACGGCTGGTGCCACCGATGGCGTCCTTGATCTCAACGGCCAGAGCGACGGCATCGCGGCGCTCATCCTCGGCAGCACCACCACCACGGCGGCCAATGCGGGCCAGACGCCCTCGGTGATCAACAGCGGCGGGCCGGCCACCCTGAGCTTGGGCGGCAACGTTACTTACAATGCGGGGACCGGGAGCTTCGAGAATGGCCAGGCGACGATTGCCGCAGACCTCGTTCTCTACGGCGACCGCACATTCACGATCGCGGACAGCCCGGCCGCCGCGGTGGACACGCTGATCTCTGGCGCGATCGGGGAGACGGGTGGCGTGCGCGGACTGACCAAGGCTGGCGCCGGCACGCTGGTGCTCAGCGGCGTGAACAACTACACGGGACCGACCGTGCTGAACGCCGGAACGCTGCTGATCAGCGGCTCGATCGGCGGCACCACCACCGTGGACACCGGGGCGATCCTCGGCGGCAGCGGCGCAGTGGGCAACGTGACCTTGAATAGCGGCGCCGCGCTGCAAGGCGGCAACGGGGCCGCGGCCACTGGCGCGCTCAGCTCCGGCGGCGTGGTCGCGTTCGGCGACGGCGCGATCATCCGGCTCACCCTCGACACCGGCGCCACGCACTCCAGCCTCACCCGCACCGGTGGCACGTGGAGCTTTGACAGCGATCAGGCGTTCACCTTCACCCTCCTACCCGGCGCCACCCCGGCGACCTACGACAACGTGATCACGGGCCTCGCCGGCAACGAGACCGGGCTCGCCAGTATCAACACGTGGCTGATCACCAATCCCGGCGTCACCGGCACCTTTAGCTATGACAGCGCGGGCGGCGTGGACCTCGTCCTCACCGCGGTGCCCGAGCCAGCGGCGGCGACGCTGCTCCTTGCCGGGCTGCCGCTGCTCGCTTTGCGGCGGCGGCGGAGGTTGCCGGTTTCGGGCAATTGCTGACCGCCGGGCGCCGCGCGGAAAACGGCGAACGCCTTCGGGAGCGTTTAGCGTTTCAGAAACGTCTCCAGCGCGCCGCCGAAAAGCTGCTGCACGTCGCGTTCGATCTCGGCGCGCGTCGGTTCCCAGCCGGTGGCGGCTAGGTCTTCGTATTTCTCGGCGAGGACCTTGCCGATGATCGCGCGGGAGTGGCTCCATTTGTAAACGAGCTGGTCGAGCACGCGGCAGTCGCTGTGCTGCGGGGTGACGCTGAGGCCGAGGAGTTCGATGCGCATGCGGGTGATCGTTTCGATGATCGAGGGGTTGTTCAGGAACCACCAGCAGCCGAAGACGTGCAGGTTGCGGAACTTGCGCGCGGTGATGCAGAGCTCGTGCTGATTCTCCAGGGCGAGCATGGTGCAGAGGAATTTGTTGTCGGGATACTCGGCGCACAGGTGTTCGACGGCGGCGATGTCGGAGCGGCCGAGGCTGTCGCCAGCGAGCCCGAGGCTGGGGTTCACGTTGCGCTTAACGCCGATCATCATGGCGAAGGCCTGCCCGTGGTCGCGGCCGTGCGGAAGGATGGCATTTTCGATCAGCCGCGCGGCGTCGGTGTGGGCGGGGAAGGCGAAGTCCGGGGTGAGCGAGACCATGCAGTATTGGGCGTCGATTTTTTTCGTCCAGTCGGCGAGGAAGCGGCGGACTTCGTCGAAGGTGCTGCCGGCGAAATCGGCGGCCACGTCGTAGCCCCAGGCGCGCAGCTTCGGCACCGTATTCGTCCAATCCATGAGCAGCGGATCGATGCGCAGCGCGGCGACGAAACGCGGGTCGCGGGTGAATCCGCGGTTCCAGACGGGGCGCTCAAGGTCGTCGAAGGGCGAGTTGGTCATGCAGACCTTGCGCACATTGGCGAGATCGAGGCAGCGGGTGGTGAAGTCTCCCACTTTCCACTGAGCGAAATGCTGGCGGAGCGCGGGGAGGTCGCGTGATTTTACGTCGAGGCCGAGGGAATGGAGGACGGTGAGGACGCCGCGGCAGCTCTCGCTAATCGGCGAGTGGTCGATGAAGAGCGCCTTCCAGATGACCTCGGCCTGCCGGGTTTTGCTCAGCGCCCAGAAATCGTCGTAGCCGAGATCGAACTGCCGGAAACCCTCGGCGATGAGGTAGTGGTAGATGAGGAGTTCATCGATGCCCCAGAGCAGCAGTTCGCCGAACGCGGGATCGTAGAGGTGCGTGTGGATGTCGTAGACGGGAGTGGTCTGGACGACGTCGAGAACGGTGTCGCGCAGGGTGGCAGGGGCGTGCATGGGGGGAAGTTAGAGCGTGGAACGGGCGGCGGTTCAAGATCGCGGGCCGGGATCGCGGTCAGTGGTCGGCTTCTTCATCATTTTCTTCATCCTTCTGCAGGGGCGGGAAGAAAAAGATGAAGATGAAGAAAAGGACGAAGAGGGCGGGGTGGGCGGGGAGGGCGGGGAGCGCTCGTTGAGGTTCATGTTATTTGGCGAGCGCGGCGGCGCTCAGCGCGAGCAGGCGGCGGGCGGGCTCGGGCCAGCGATGCGATTCGGTGAGGCGGCGCGGGCGATCGGCCCACCAGGCGAGTTCGGCGGCGAGGGCGCTGGGATTTTGAGTGGGAACGATGGAGCCGTTTTCGCCGGGGCGAATGAGATCCCGCGCGCCGGTGCGATCGCTGACGATGCAGGGCACGCCGCAGCTCAGGGCCTGGGGCACGACGAGGCCGAAACCTTCCTCCAGCGAGGGAAGGACGAGCACGGAACTCGAGCGGAAGGCTTCGCCGAGCTGGGCTTGGGAAACGGGGCCATGGAAGGCGAGCGGCGTGCGGCCGCGGTAGGCGTCGAGATCGGGGCGCGCTTCGCCGAGCACGGCGCCGTAGAAGTCCACGCGCCACGTTTCGCGGCCGGCGAGGGTGAGAGCGTCGAGGAGGGTTTTGAGTCCTTTGCGCAGGCCGACCTGGCCGGCGAAGATGATGCGGAAATCGCGGGGCGGCTCGGGTGCGGGGAAGAATTCGCGTTCATCGGCGCCATACGGCACCACCCAGATTTGCTCGCGTGCGATCCCGGCGGTGATGAGCTGATCGCGGACGATGGTGGAGGCGGCGCAGTGCCAGTCGGTCAGCGCGTACTCCTCGTCCTCGCGGGCGAAGTAGGCGGCATCGTAGGGCGCGGCGTCTTCGAGTTTCAGGCCCACGCGGGCATACTCGGGGCGCATGATGCGGACCCATTCGCGCACCGGACCGGTGGCGTGATTGAGCACGGTTGGCACGCCGAGTTTGCGCGCAGCGCGAAAGGTGGCGAGCGCCTGGCCGGGCATGGCGTGGATGAAATCGCAGCGCTCCAAATGCGCGCCGACCCAGCGGTCGAAGCCGCGGTCCTGCCAGAGAAAGAGCGAGCGCGAGCTGGGGCGCAGCTTCTCGGGGACAAACTTCAGCGCGCCGTAGACGACGTTCGTGCGCAGGCTGTGGGTGCGGACCGGAAGCGCGGGGGCGGCGCGGAGTTTCCACGCGGGGTAGCCGGAGTAGTAGGTGCCGAGCGCGTTGAGCGCATGGAGTTCGCGGGCCATCGCGAAGAGGTGGCAGGGGTTGGTCGCGGCGATGGAGATTTTCATCGCGCGGAGGGAAAGCGGGCGGCCCGCTCGGCGCGGTCGTGTACGGGCGTGCGAATGAGCTGCATCCAGGCGAGGTAGGTGCGCCAGGGCAGCGGCGCGCGCTCGGCGAAACAGCGGGGCACGCCGCGGAGAAAGGCCACCCACCACTGCGGTTCGCGCACGACCCACGGAAGCCCACGATGCCACGCGTAGCCGAGCTGGCGCAGGGCGCGGAACGCGGCGACGGCAAAGAACTGCGGTGCGGGACAGCGCAGCAGCACGCTCCAGAGTTCGTTGCGGGCCTGGCGGTGGTGGTTGCGGATTTCGCTCCGCAGCACGCCGGTGAAGTGATGGCGGACGGTGAGCGCGGTCTCGTAGCGCACCTCCCAGCCGGTGGCGACGCAGCGCAACGCGAAGTCGGGTTCTTCGTAGGTGTGGAAAAACCATCCGGTGTAGCCGCCGACCTCGCGGAAGGCCGCGGTGCGAATCGCGGCGGCGGAGTTCGCGTAGCTGCCGACGAAATGCGGCTCGCCAAAGCTGGTCGCCGCGAGCGTCTCGGGATGCTCGTCGGTGCGCTGCGGGAAGGATGCGACCGCAAGGCGCGGGTTGGTCGCGAAGAGCGCGCGGAGGCGGGTGATGGCGTCCGGTTCGAGCGGGTAGCTGTCGTCGTCGAGGCTGAGGAAAATGTCGCTGTGGCAGGCGGCGGCGAGTTCGTTGCGCGAGGGGATCGAGCCGAGCGGCTGATCGTGAACGAGGACGTTGATCGTTGGGAATTCGCGACGGATGAACTCGACGGTCCCGTCGTTGCAACCATCGGCGGCGATGAGGATCTCGTCGGGCGCGGGCGCGAGTTTGGTGAGTTCGCCGAGGGTGCGGGCGAGATCGTCGATGCGGTTGTGCGTGGCGATGCAGACGGCGACGCGCAGGCTCATGGTGCGATCGGGCGGAGCACGCGCGCGGGGCTGCCGACAGCGACCACGCCGGGCGGCAGCGACTTCGTGACGACGCTGCCCGCGCCGACCACCGTGCCGTCGCCGATGGTCACGCCTTTCAGCACGACGACCTTCGCGCCGAGCCAGCAGCGGTCGCCGATTTTCGTGGGAGCGGAGATGAGCGGGAGCGCGCCGGGGGCGTCGGTGGCGTTGAACGCGTGGTCGTGGTCGGTGATGTAAGCGCCGGGACCGATCATGGCTTCGCGGCCGATTTCCACGGACTCGCTGGCATCGATGAAGGCGTCGCGATTTACATAGGTCCGCGCGCCGATCGAGATCCGCGCGGTGTCGCGGGTGGCGAGGAGCGTGACGCGCCGATCGAGCATCGCGCCTTCGCCGAGCGTGATGCAGCGCGGGCGCTGCGGCCACTCGATGGCGGCGATCCAGACGTGACCATCGATGCGCATGCCGAGCGCGCGGAAGGCGACAGCGCGCAACCGCGAGGCGGCGGACTGGAGGAGTTTCAGCGTTCGGAAGTGCGGATCCATCTAGGAAGACGAGCCGCGACGCAGCGCAGCCAAGACCGGGTAACTGCACAAATAGCGCAGGCGAAGCAAGGCGAGATGCCAGGCGAAGGTGCGCCGGTACAAGCTCCAGCCATGGCGGGCGGCGGGCGTGCCGAGGCAGGCGAGGGTGAAGGGGCGGATGTGGCGCGTGAGAATTTCCCAGCGCTCGCGCTGGCGCTCGGGGCCGCCGGGATAGTGGCCCGCTGCCTCTTCGCCGAGCATGTAGGCGAGGCTGTGGAAGGAGATGTCGGTCTTCGATTTCAGGCTCCCGGCGTGCTCGCGGTAGGCGAAAGTGGCGGGCGCCTGGAGGTCGACGAAGCCGCGCGCGAGGCCGAGGCGCAGCGCGAGATCGGCGTCATCGGAATTGATCCACTGATCGCTGAAGCCACCGACCGCGCGGACGGCATCCGCGCGGAGGACGAAGGATGAGGCGCCGAACCAGCGCCATTCGTCACCGGAAGCAAGATAGTCCGCGAAAATTTGATCGCGGAGCGGTTCGCGTCTTGCGCCGGAGAGGTCGCTTATTTCCCGGAAGACAAAAGGTGCCCCGGCGACGAAGGCCGGCGAGTCGTGGCGGCGGATCGCTTCGCGGTAAGTGGCGAGCGTCCACGGGAACCAGAGGTCGTCGCTGTCGAGCGTGGCGATGTAGTCGCCGCGGGCGTGTTGAATGCCGAGGTTGCGGGCGACGGCGGGGCCGCTGTTTTTCTGTTCGAGGACGCGGATGCGGGTGCCGTAGGTGGCGAGGGTGTCGAGGGTGCCGTCGGTGGAGCCGTCGTCGACGACGAGAACTTCGTGATCGGGCGCGTCTTGCGCGAGCACGGAGTCGAGCGTCGGGCGGATGAGTTCCGCGCGGTTGAAGACGGGGATGACGACGGAGAAAAGCATGAGAGAAAATCCGAGATTCAGGTTTCGGATTTCCCGCGCCGGGTGAGGGCGGCGAGGCGTTCGGCAAAGCTGAACCCGAGCAGGCGGTAGGCCGTGCGGTAGGGGGCGGGTGCGGCGGGGCCGGTGGCGTGGATGAGGCCGGCGCGGCGGAGGTCGCGATGGTAGCGGGTGGCGCGGGAGAGATCGTAGCGGGCGGTGGTGCGGGCCATCTCGAAGAAGGCGCGTCCGGCGAGCTGGCGTTCGTCTTCGCGCAGATCGGCCCGGTCGCGGAGCCAGGCGATGAAGTCGCGATAGAGTGCGGTGCGGACGTCCACGACCTGGAGCGGGTCCTTGCGGCAGAGGGTGTCTTCCGACCAGACGCGGTAGACGGCGCCGGGCTCCGGGGCGAAGCGGAAGCGCAGGCCGGCGCGGATGGCGCGGGCGTAGAGTTCGTATTCCTGGCAGCAGGGGGTCGCTTCGTTCCACCCGCCGAGTTTTTGCAGTCGTGCTTTTTCCCAGAGGCAGCCGCCGGTCTGCGGCAGCTCCCACGCGAGCCACAGGGCCTCGATGCGGCGCGTGGAGTCGATGGCGGATGGGGTTTGTGCGCCGTCCTGATCGAAGAGGACGGGGCTGAAAATGACGTCGGCGTCGGTGGCGGCGCTGAGCTGGGAGGCGAGCTTGCGGGGGAGCAGGTAGTCGTCGGCGTCGAGAAATTGCACCCACTCGCCGGCGGCTTCGTGGAGCGCGAGGTTGCGCGCGGCATTCGCGCCGTGGTGGCTGCCTTCGAGCAGGCGGACGCGGTCGGCGAAGGCGCGGACTTCTTCGCGCGAGCGGTCGGTGGAACCGTCGTCGACCACGATGACCTCGACGGTCACATCCCGCTGGTCGAGCGCGCTGCGAATGGCGGCGGCAATCCAGCGCTCGGCGTTGCGACACGGGATGGCGACGGTGACTTGCGGGGCGGCGGCCGTCATGAACAGGTGGAAAATTGGTCCACGAAAAGCACGAAAGGACACGAAAGCAGAATGTCTTCCCTTCGGGTCATTTCGTGTTTTTCGTGGACCTCCGTTTTCGGGACTTAGGCAGGAGGCAGCGGTGCGCGGACGACGGTGCGGTGCCAGGCTTCGTAGATCCACAGGCAGTAAAAGGCGAGCGCGCCGTCCCATGCGCCGGCTTGAAACTGATCCCATGCGCTGCGGACGGTGAGGCGGTCGAGGGTGTTCGTCCAGGCGGCGTTGGTACCGAAGATGTCGGCTTCGAGCTGCTCGCGGAGTTCGCCGCGGAACCAGCTTGCGAGGGGCATCGGGAAGCCGACCTTGGGCCGGGTGGCGGGTTCGGCGACATGGCGGGCGAGGCACTGGCGGAGGACGAGCTTGCCGGTGTGCGGGCCGAGCTTGAGCGAGGAATCGAGACGCGCGGCGGTGGCGGCGAGCGGGAGATCGATGAATGGGGTGCGCAGTTCGATGGATGCGGCCATGCTCATTTTGTCGGCCTTCTGGAGGAGGGACTCGGCGAGCGTCCAGTCGACATCATAAGCGAGGAGGGTGCTGAGCAGATCGCGCTGGCGGCGGACGTGCGTGGCGCCGAGCTCGTCCTCGCGCTCCCGGAGGCGGATGAGCTGCTCCGGGGTGAGGCCGCGCGGGCGCCGCTGATCGCCGGGAAAGGCCTGGATGTGGAGATCGACGAGTTCGGCGGCGGCGCTGGTGTGGGCGCGGCGGCGGAGGCGGCCGAAGCGGGTCTCGGGATAGGCCTCGGGCGTGGGGCGCAGCCAGCCGCCGAGCCGGCGCATGAGATTCGAGCGGCGGAGGGTGGTGAGATGGGAGCGGTATTTGATGTCGTAGCCGGCGAAGAGTTCGTCCGCGCCTTCACCGGAGAGCAGCACTTTCACATGATCGCGGGCGAAGCGGCAGACCTGCCAGAGGGCAAAGGCGGCGGGGTCGCCGATGGGTTCGTCGAGATGCCACACGAGTTGGTCGATGTGCTGGCCGACGTCGATGCCGGTGATGCGGAGTTCGTGATGGCGGGTGCCGAGCTCGCCGGCGGTGAGGCGGGCACCGTCGAGTTCGGAACCCTCTTCGCGATAGCCGACGCTGAAGGTGGCGACGCCCTCGGGATGAAGCTCGCGGGCGTAGGTGGTGACGATGCGGGAATCGAGACCGCTGCTGAGCAGCACGCCCACGGGCACATCGGCGCGGAAGTGCATGCGCACGGAGTCGGCGAGCGAATGGTCGATCTGCTCGACCGCGGAGTCCATGCCGCTGATTTCCGCCGCCGGCGGGAAATCGAACTGCCAATAGCGCTGCGGCTCGGGCACCGCGGGGGAGGAGAGGGAGAGCGTGAGGTGGGTCCCGGCGGCGAGCTTGCGGATGTGGCGGAAATGGGTGCGCGGCGAGGGGAGCGAGGTCCAGGTGGCGAAATCGAGCAGGCCATCGGGATCGAGTTCGCGCGGGACGAAGGGCAGGGCGAGGAGCGACTTCAGCTCGGAGGCGAAGGCGAAGCGGCGGCCATCGGCGAACCAGTAGAGGGGCTTTTGCCCGAAGTGGTCGCGGGCGACGAAGAGCTCGCGGCGCGGCGTGTCGAGAATCGCGAAGGTGAACATGCCGCGCAGCTTTTCCACGAGGGTGGCGCCGTGTTCCTCGTAGAGATGCACGAGCACCTCGGTGTCGCAGTGGGTGCGAAAGTGGTGACCGCTTTGCTCGAGGGCGGCGCGGAGTTCGACGTAGTTATAGATCTCGCCGTTGAAGAAGACGGCGATGGTTTTGTCTTCGTTCCAGATGGGCTGGGCGCCGCCGGCGAGGTCGATGATGGAGAGGCGGCGCATGCCGAGCGCGAGGCCGCCGCTGCCGAGATGGGTGCCTTCGCCGTCCGGACCGCGATGCTCGATGAGCCGCAGCATGTCCCGGAGGCGCACGCGCGCTTCCGCTTCGGGGAGTGATGCATCGAAGAAACCGGCGATCCCGCACATGGTCAGTCGGTGGTGGCGAAGAGGTGTGGGCGCACGAGGGTGCGGGCGTCCTCGTGGTAGCGGCGCCAGCCGGCGGGCTGGTAGTGGCGGGCGACGATGTCTTCGCCGGGCTTCGTCTGGGTGGCCACTTCGTAGGTCGCCGGAAGGAGTCCGCCGGGACCGCGGGAGGCGCCGAGGACATTCAAGGTGGTGGAGACCAGATGCGGGTCGCGACGGAGCAGCGAGGTGCGGGCGAGGACGGTGTCGATGAAGTCGAGATCGAGCGAGCTGCGCATGAGCAGCGCGATGGCATCGCTGGCGCGGGCGCGGAGCTGGATGCCGAGTTCGTCGCTGGCGTCGCTCCGGCTCACGCCGCTGGTGGCGTCGGGATCGGCGAGGAGCCAGGCGGTGAGTTCGCCGGACTGCACCCAGTCCACGATCTCGCGCGGATGGCGGAAAAAGAGCACATCGGGGGCGAGCGCGATGAAACGCTCACCGGGGGCAAAATGGGGCAGATCGAGCACGCGCAGCGCGGCTTCGTGCTCGCTGCGAAAGCTGTCACAAAAAGGGAACGCCATGAGCAAGGGCTGGAGCGCGGCATCGGCCTCGGGGCGGCGGATGATGCGGGCGGCGGGAAAGCTGGCCCGGAGCTGGGCGGCGGCGCGGTCGGAGAGGGTGCCGTCGTCATGGATGAAGATGTGCCAGTCCGCTTCGGTGAAGCAGCACCAGCTCGCGAGCGCCCAGGCAGCGGCCGGCCAGTCGCGCTCGCCGGTGACGACATGGACGGAAACCGGAGAGCCGGAATCGGTGCGCGGCGGGTTCCAGTGCTCGATCGTCTCGAGGTCGCGCCCGATTTCCTGGGGGATCGCCTCTTTGCGGAGACGGCGACGGGTAAACCAGGAACGAAGCGACATCACGAGAGATCGCCGCGCCGAACGGAGGCGGACGCGACGTGAGCGGAAACCGGGATGGCTTGACGGGTAAACACGGCTGGGAGGCTGGCGGCGCCCCACCATCATCGGGGTTGCTTTTTCCCGCGACCAAAAAAAGACGCTGCGAGCCGCTGGCGGACCGCCGGGACGGTGAGCCACTGTGGCTCGCGGAGGAGGGCGAGCGCGAAAGATTTTCGCTGGGCGGCTGGGGCGGAATGGTAGCGCTCGTAGGAAAGCTGCGCGGACAGGCGCCGCCGAAGCGCGGGCGGGACGCGGAGATCGGCGAGGTGTTCGGCGAGGATGGCGCGGATCTCCTGGTCGCCGCGGGCGGTGTCGACCGATTTTTGATTCGCGTGGCGGCGGAATTTGACGAGCGGCTGCTCGATCCGTGAAACGCGCGCTCCGGCGAGGAAACAGCGGACCCAGAAATCGAAATCGAAGGCGAGGTGGTAGCGTTCGTCGAGCGGGCCGACGCGATCCTTCAGCGCGCGGCGGAAGAAGACCTCGGGCTGGACCCATTGTTTCTGCGCCCACCAGACGCGGAAGATGTCGAGGATGTCGTCGAGCGTTTCGATCTCGCCGTGATGCGGACCAAGCGGTTGGCCGGTGAGGTCGATCCACTCGAGGCCGCCATAGACGATTTCGTGGTCGGGCGCGGCAGCGAAGGCGGCGCAAACGCTGGCGAGCGCGCCGGGGAGCAGGACATCGTCGGCATTGAGGAAGCCGAGGATGTCGCCGGTGGCGCGGGCGAAGCCTTTGTTCAAAGCATCGACCTGGCCGCGGTCGGGTTCGCTGACATAGTGGGCGAGGCGCGGGGCAAAGCGTTCGATGATCCCGGCGGTGCCATCGGTGCTCGCGCCGTCGATGACAAGGTACTCGAGGTCGACGCCGGATTGATCGAGGACGGAGCGCAAGGTCTCCTCGACGGTGGCGGCGGCGTTGAAACACGCGGTGACGATGCTGACTTTCACGCGCGACCCCTTTCGTAGTGCGCGAGGCAAATCTCCGCGACGCGCGACCAGGTGAAGGTGCGCGCGAATTCGACGCAGGCCGCGCTTTCGAAATGCACCTCGCGGGAAAGAAACCGCAGGACGGCGGCGGCGATGGATTCGGGGGTGGGTTCGTGGACGAACATGCCGCTCACCCCCTCCTGCACGGCCTCGGCGGCGCCGCCGAGGCGGGCGGCGAGCGTGGGGCAGCCGCAGGCATTGGCCTCGATGTAGACGATGCCGAAGCCTTCGTAACCGGCCTGATTGGCGGAGGTGGTGAGGATGAACAGATCGCTGTCGAGCAGGTGCTCGTGCAAGGCGGGTTGCGGGATGAATCCGGTGAAGGTGACGCGGTCTTCGATTTCGAGGTGGCTCGCCAGGGCTTTGAGTGGGGCGAGCAGGTCGCCGCCGCCGACCACGGTGTAGTGGAAGGGCCAGCTCGCTTTCAGCGTGGCGAGCGCGCGGAGAACGAGGTCGACGTTTTTGTTTTTCTCCGCGAGCCGGCAGACGGTGAGCAGGCGCGGTGGTCCGTCGCGCCGCGGCGGGCGGGGTTGGGAGAAGTAGTGCTCGGAAACGCCGACCATCGCGGGGGTGGTGCGTCCGGTGCATGCGGGATGGAGGCCGAGGAAGCGGTGCTCGGTGAATTTGCTGTTCGTAAAAATGCGCGCGGCGAGCGGGAGCGAGCGGGTCATCAAACGCCGCGTGAGCCACAGGCCGAGATGGTGATCGACGATGCTGCCGGTGGGGAGGTGGAGCCGCTCGCGCAAGTCGAGGCGGGCGACGGGCTGGTAGGGGCAGACGAAATCGTTGCCGTGGACGGTGACGAAGACGGGCGCGAACTCGAGGGCCATCCAGGAATAGGCGGCATTCAGCGCGTGCCAGACGTCCACTTTCTCGCGGCGAAAAATCTCGCGATCGAAGCGGCGGCGGAGGCGCAGCACCGGCTCGATGCGCAGCGCGCTGGTCGCAGCCTCGCCGGCGGGATGTGGCAGGGTGAAGACGACGACCTCGTGGCCGCGGCGGGCGAGTTCATGCGCGTATTCCCACGCGTAGGTCTGCACGCCGCCGGTGTCGGGCGGAAACTCGGCGGAGACGAGGCCGATCTTCATGCGGCGAGAAAGCCGGCGTGGACGAGGTCGCGCATGCCTTCGCCATACATGAGATGCCGGATCGGGCCGGTGTAGTGGCGGCTGGGCACGCCGGGCGCGCGCGGACCGGTGTGGACATCGTATTCCGCCGGAAGCATGGCGTAGCCGAAGCGGGCGCTGCACAGCGCGAAGAGGGTTTGTTCGATCTTGTGGTGGTGGCTGAGGATGTCGGGCAGGAGGAGAAATTCCTCCATCCAGTCGTAACGCAGCGAGGCGCGGTGGAGCAGGCCGAGGCCGGAATTGATCAACGGCGGAAGGGTGAAATCGAGGAGTGGGGCGACTTTCGGGAGGTCGATGGTGTAGCCGTCGCGCCAGTCGCGGTTGAGCGAATTGCGCGGGGAGTTTTCGAGGATTTCGATGAGGCGCGCGGGCTCGCTGAAAAAGAGGATGTCGCTGTCGAGAATCATCATGCGCTCGCCTTCGAGGAAGGCGATGAAGTCGAGGACCTTGTGGGAAAGGGTGTTGGTGCGGCGGAGCGCGAGGCAGCGGGGATGCGGCGCGAGCAGGGTCTCGGCGCGGGCGTCGGACTCGGCGCGGGTGATGAGGCGGGCGTCGGGGAAAGCGCGGCGCAGCGCGGTGGTGGCGGCGGTGGGAAGGGTGCCATCGTCATGAATGCAGAGCGGGTAGCGGCGGCTGGTCGCGCGATAGAAGGAGGTGAGCGCCCAGAGGAGATTCAGCCAGTCGCCTGCGGAGGTGAGGACATGGATCTCGCAGGGTCCGTCGCCGGTGCGGATGGGCTCCGCATTCAGGATGCGCGGGCGGACGACATCGCGGAACCAGGCGACGCGCAGGCCCTCGCCGTATTTCAGTTTCCAGAGGTAAAGCAGGCGACCGGGGGTGAGCGGATGGTCGCCCCAGTCGAGGCGGATCATTTCCCAAACGGTCTGGCCCAGGGAGTTGCGCGCGCCGGTCGCCACGGTGCTGCGTCAGGTGCCGACGAGAGCGGGTTCGATGGCTTCCACCTTCCACTCGATCGCCGGGCAGACCGCGCCGGGCCACGTCTCGGGGAAGACGGAACCCTGATTGCCCGCTCCGGTGACGGTGAAGGAGAGACAGTCGATCTCCGGAAGGACGGTGCGCTCGCCGGGGATGTCTGCGCCGATGTGCAGATGGTAGCTCCGGCGATTGAAGAGGCGCCCAGGGATCGTGGCCGTGGTGCGGTAAACGCCGGGTTCGTGCGTCTCAACCTGATCCAGGTGGTCGGTCCCGCCGAAGGCGATTTCGCCTTCCTGAGTGTGGAGGAACATCGTGCAGCGCATCCCGCGGAGGCGGGTTTTCACTTCATAGGTGATCTCGACGAGCACGGCGCGGTCGGCGGTGACGATGGAAAGCGGGACGCCTTCGCGATCGGTGAGGCGCACCCGGCGCAGCGCGATCTCCTCGGTGCCGGGAGCGTCGGCGCCGGTCCAGGCGACGTCATAGCCATCGCCGCCCTCCGCGGCGGTGGAACTGAGATAGCGCGAGATGACCTCCTCGGGTTTGCCGCGCAGCGTGAGCCGTCCGGCGTCGATGAGGATCGCCTCTTCGCAGAGCGAACGGACGGCGCCCATGTTGTGGCTGACGAAGAAGACGGTGCGCCCGTGCTGGCTGGCGACCTCGCCCATTTTGCCGAGACACTTTTTCTGAAAGCCGGCGTCGCCGACCGCGAGGACTTCGTCGATGAGCAGGATCTCCGGTTCGAGATGCGCGGCCACGGCGAAGGCGAGCCGGACGAACATGCCGCTGGAGTAGCGCTTGACCGGCGTGTCGATGAATTTGCCGACCTCGGCGAAGTCCACGATTTCGTCGAACTTGGCGGCGATCTCCGAGCGCTTCATCCCGAGGATGGCGCCGTTGAGGAAAATGTTTTCGCGCCCGGTGAGTTCCTGGTGGAAGCCGGTGCCGACTTCGAGGAGCGAGACGACGCGACCGCGCAGCGTGGCGTGACCGCTGGTCGGTTCGGTGATGCGGGAGAGGATCTTGAGCAGCGTGGATTTGCCCGCGCCGTTGCGCCCGACGACGCCGACGATGCTGCCGGGCTGGACGGAAAAGGAGATGTCCTTGAGCGCCCAGAAGCTGTTCGGTTCGGGACCCGCGCGATGATCGGGAACGACGGGAGCGGCACTGGCCGGTGGCGGTTTCCGCCAGCGACCGATGACACTCTCGAGCGTGGCGCGGAGGCTGGTCGGCCCGGTGCTGCCGAGGTGGTAGAGCTTCGAGAGCTCGTGGACTTCGACGACCGGCTTCATACGGAATCGATCACCGTGCGCTCCACGCGCTGATACGCGGCGAGCCCGGCCAAGAGGAGCACGAGGGCGAAGGCGAGGGAGAACGCGACCTCCGCGGGATCGAGCGTGCCGCGGCCGAGCAGGCAGATGCGAAAGGTCTCGGTGGGAACGGACATCGGGTTGGCCCAGACGACCCACTCGTAGTGAGCCGGCACTTTCGACAGGGGATAAAAAATCGGTGTGGCGAACATCCAGATCTGAATCAGGAACTGGTTGAAGTGAATGAGATCGCGATACTTCGCCGTGGCGGCGGACATGAGCAAGCTCACGCCGAGGCTGAGGACGGCGACGTGGAGCAGCGGGAGCGGGAAGAGGAGGAAGCGCCAGGTGACGTGGACCGAGCCGCCGTGTGTGCCCGTGACGAGATAGTAGCCGAGGAAGGCGAGGAAGGGCAGGAGCTGAATGGTGAAGGCGACGAGATTCGAGATCACCGTCGCGAGCGGGACAATGAGCCGGGGGAAGTAGACCTTGCCGAAGAGGTGCGCGTTGTTGACGAAGCTCGCGCCGGCGGTGCTGACATTCTGCGAAAAGTAGGTCCAACCGAGCAGCCCGCAGAGATAGAAGAGCGGGCCGGGGATGCCATCGGTGGGAATGCCGGCGATGCGGCCGAAGATCAACGCGAAGACGATCGCGGTGAGGATCGGCTGGACGATGAACCAGAGCGGTCCGAGCAGCGTCTGCTTGTAACGCGAGATGACGTCGCGCTGGACGAGGAGCGCGAGCAGGTCGCGGTATTCCCAGATCTCCCGCCAGTTCAGCTTCAGCCAGCCGCGCGAAGGCGCGATGTGGGTCTCGTAGGGCGCCTCCGCGTTTCCAAAAGGCTGGGACCTTACGCCGTCCATGAGCAGCACTGGAGTTGGAAGTCGCCGCCCTCGACGGCGACCGCGGCGGTGTAGCCGGTGGCGGGAATGAGTTTGAGCAGGGACCAGCGGTCGGGTTCGGCGACCTTGATCCCCTGGGCGAGACCGACGCCTTCCGCCTTCAGCTTCGCCTCGGTGGTGGTCCAGATGTCGTAGAATTTCCACGCGCGCTGCGACGCCGGAAGGAGTCGCAAGTCCCACGCGTCCTCGGGATCGAAATAATGGTCGGCGAGCGTCTCGAAAGGGACGTTCGGTTTCATCTTCTCGATGTCCACGCCGATCTCGCGGGCGTGGGTCACGGCGAGCAGCATGATCTCGCTGGAGTGGCTGAGATTGAAGCGCAGCGTGCCGCCGCCGGCGACGCCTGGTTTGCCGTGCGCGCCGGTTTCAAAGAGCACGTCCCGCGGGTCCATGTCGAGGTAGGTGGCAAGAATGCGGCGGAGGATGCCGCGGGTGGCGATGAAGCGCTCGCGATCGATGTCGAAGTGGAAGCGTTCGGCGCGCAACCACTCGGAGGGCGAGAGGACTTCGCGGAGCGAGTCCGTCGGCGTGAGCACGGCGCGCCAGAGATGGACGTGGCCGGCCTGGAGCGGCGGTGGCGTCCGGGATTCGTGCCAGTTTTCAATCGCGATGAGCATGAGCGGGTGGGGAAACGAGTTCGATGAGCTCGCGGATTTTTGCCGCGGCCTCGGGGGCGTGTTCGCGGATGTAGGAGGTGTGATCGCCGGTGACGATGTGGACGTCGATTTCCCCGGCGTGGTGCTGCTTCCAGCGGGCCAGCATCGGTGTGCGGCTGTTCGCCTGGTCTTGGAGGAGCGTGACGCGGCCGGTGTGCGGTTGCAGCGGATGATTGAGCAGGCGGCGCGGCCAGGCGGTGAAGCAATCGCGCTCCGCGATGAAGCCTGCCATCTGGCGTTCGATCACGCCGGGACGCAGATGCCGGTAGGCGTAGCGGAGCATGCCGAGGGGCGTGAGCCCGCGCGCTGCGGCCCAGTGCTGCGCGAGTGTGCGGTGATGTTTGGCGGCCTCTTCCTCGCGCCGTTGTGCCTCCCATTCCTCAAAGAGCCGCAACCCCTCCTCGCTCGGCCACTCGGTATCGAGCAGGAGGACGAGCGACACTTTCTGACCGGCCGCTTCGAGCTGCCGGGCCATCTCGTAGGCGATCACGCCGCCGACGCATTCGCCGCCGAGCATGTAGGGGCCTTCGGGCTGAAAGCGCGTGATGTCCGCGATGAATCCGGCGGCAAATTCTTCGACCGACTTCTGCGGGAGCGGGTCGGTGTTTGAAGTGCGGGCGCGGAGGCCATAGAGCGGCAGCGTGCGGTCCATGTTTCGCACCAGCTCGGCGTAGACGAGAAACTCGATCTCGCCGCCCCAGCCGCCGGGAACCAAGAAGAGCGGGCGACGCAGGGCATCGCCTTTCTGAATCATGACGAGACTCTCCGCGCTCCCCGGCGTCATGGTCGGGAGGCGTTCGGCCACGAACTCGCCGAGGCCAGCGATGGTTGGAGTCTCGAAAAGACGCGCGACCGGCACGTCCACGCTGAACCTTTCGCGAATCCGCGCGAGGAGCCGAATCGCCAAAATCGAATGTCCGCCGACGAGAAAAAAGTCGTCATGAATCGAGAGGCTATCGCGCCCGAGCACCTCTTGCCAGAGCGCGGAGATACCCGTTTCGACGGCGTTGCGAGGGGCGGCGGCGGGAGGCAGCGGACCGCCCGCGGTGGAGGGCTCGGGTAGCGCACGGATGTCGAGCTTGCCATTCGGAGTGAGGGGAAGGCGCTCGAGCACGGCGAAGGCTGCGGGGACCATGTAATCCGGAAGCCGCTTCTCGAGGAAGGCGCGGACGTCTTCGAACTGCACCGTCTCGCCGCGGCGCGGGGTGACGTAGGCGGCGAGCTGTTTACCGGAGCGATCGTGTTTGCGCACGATCACGCGAGCCTCGGCGACCGTCGGGTGCGAACGGAGCGCGGTTTCGATCTCGCCCGGTTCGATGCGGAAGCCGCGCACTTTCACCTGCTCGTCGGCGCGGCCGAGGAACTCGATCAATCCGTCCACCGACCAGCGTCCGTGGTCGCCCGTCTTGTAGAGACGCCCAAACTCGGTCTGAAGGAAGCGTTCCGCCGTGAATTCCGGCTGGTGGAGATACCCCAGCGCGAGGCCGGGACCGCCGATGTAGATCTCGCCGGTCTCGCCGACCGCCACCGGCTGCAAGGCCGCATCGAGGAGATAGACTTCCGTGTTGGCGATCGGGCGGCCGAGCGGGATGCTGCCGCCTTCCGCCCGGACGATGTCGTGGCAGATGGCAAAGGTCGTCGTTTCGGTGGGACCGTAGCCGTTTATCAAGTGCTGGGGTCTCCCATGATCGAGCACGCGGCGGATGCTGTCGGCATCGAGGGCCTCGCCGCCCACGATGAGGTAGCGGAGACTGCGGAAGGTCTCCGGCGCTTCGTGGGCGAGGCGATTGAAGAGCGACGTGGTGAGGAAGATCGCGGTGATGCCATGCGCGTCGAAGTGGGCGCAAAGCGCCGCGGGCGAGAGCAGCACGTCGTGGGTGGTGACGACGGTGGTCCCGCCATTGAGCAGCGCGCCCCAGATTTCAAACGTCGTCGCGTCAAAGCAGACATTCGAGGCGAAGGCGACAACGTCGTTCGGCGTGAGCGGCGCGTAGTCGGTGTTGATCACCAGCCGGCTGATCGCGCGGTGCGGGATCGCGACCGCCTTCGGCGTGCCGGTGGAGCCGGAGGTGAACATCACATAGGCGAGTTCGTCGCCGGTGCCGGATTCCGTGAGGTTCGACGGATCACCGGAGGTGAAGTCGAGATCCTCCAGTGCGACGAGGCGGGCGCCGGAATTCTTGAGCGCGTAGGTGGCAGTGCCGCGGGTGAGAATGAGCGGCGTGCGCGTCGCATTCAGCATCTGCGTGATGCGCTCGACCGGGTAAGCCGGATCGATCGGCACGTAGGCGCCGCCGGCTTTGAGCACGGCGAGGATGCTGGTGAGAAATTCGGCCGACCGCTCCGCGCAAACGCCGACGCAAGTTCCGCGGACGACGCCGAGTTGACCGAGCTGGCGGGCGAGGCGATTGGCGCGCTCGTTCAGTTCCTGATAGGTCACGCGCGTCTCGCCGTCGGCGATGGCGATCGCGTCGGGACGGCGAACGGCCTGCTCCTCGAAGAGGCGATGAATGCCGCGATCCGCCGGGAAGGGGCGCGTGGTGTCGTTCCACTCGACGAGGACGCCCTTGCGGTCTGCGTCGTTGAGGCCGCGCCTGGGGGCGATGAGGGTGGCGCGGTCGAGCCGGCCGTCCGCGGTGGTGGGCAGCGTGTCGCAGAGTTCGACGCGCGCTGGTGTGCCGGGCGGGAGCAGCGTTTGCAGGGCGCGGGTGATCGCGCTTTCGGCGTCGCCTTTCGCGGCCTGGCGGATCGTGTCGCCGCCGAAGAGCCGCGCGTAGAATGGAGTGTGTTGGTAGAGTTCGCGGTAGTGCGGCGAGTCGTAGTCGAAGTCGATCCGCGAGCCATCGCGGCGGGTGACGTGGCCGCGGATGCGGTAGTCGCGGTTCGTCTTGTTGGCCGCGAGTTGGCCGCTGGCCGTGGCTTGGATCACGTCGCCGATGCGGAGGTCCACGCCTTTATCGAAGACCGGCATGAAGATTGGCAACCACGCGTCCTGGGCATCGATGCCTTCGAGAAAAATATCGTCCGCGCATTCCAGCCGCAGCCAGAGCAGGAAGCCGTGGACGCGGCCGTCGCGCTGGATGGTCAGCGTGAGCTCGCGCTCGTATTCGGCGACGGGCGGTTGATTGAAATCGATCGCCTCGAAGATCGCTTCGTTCGACGCGAGGAAACTGCGATCGGTGCCCATCACGCCGAGCCGCATGTCGAACTTGTAGCCGGCCGATTCCCACGCCATCCGCGCATAGTGCGCACCGAGCGCTTCGAAGCCGGGCGCGGCGATGAAGTCTTCGGGCATGGTCACCGCGGCGATCTTGGTCGAGCAGCGTTTCGGCAGGATTTCGCCGCCCGGTTTCAGGAACCGGCGCGAGTCGATGATCATGAGGTCGCCGCCTTCCGCGCCGCCGATGTGGCCGATGTTTTCCGAGATGCAGATGTCGGCAAGCTCCGGCACATGCACGTCTTGCGAGCGGCCGTGGATGACGAAGATTTTGTCCGACAGACCGAGCGAATCGATGAGGTGCCGCGCCTGTTCGGCGGGTTCCTTGAGAATCTCGATACCGTAAACTTTCTTCGCGCCGAATTCGACGCAGAAGCGGGCGAGGATCGCGTCACGGCCGGTGCCGATGTCGACGACGACCTTGTCTTTCACCGACCGGGCGAAGGCGCGGCGATAGAGGTCGTGGCGCGACTTGTCCTGCGCCATCGCATTGTAGAGCACGTCGTCGTAGAAGAGTTCACCGCCCGCGGAGGGCGACGAGACCCAGCACATCACCGGCGCGGTTTCGCCCGCGACGACGTGGGCGACGATCTCGGGATCGCCGGCCGCGTTTTCCCGCACCACGACCGCGGCGTCCTTGACCGCGGGCTGCGTTTTCAATGCGGTCTCGATCGCGAGCACGTCGATCTCCTTCGCGGCGACTTTCGGGCCGCTGCCGAGTTGCGGGAGGAAGGCGGTGAGCGGCTGCTGCGGATTGGTCGCGGCGGCTTCGAGCACCTCGCGGAAGTAATCCATCCAGCGGCGCACGGTCGCGGCGTCGAAAAGATCCGTGCTGTATTTGCAGACGATGCGGAAGCCGCCGCCGCTCGTGTCGCAGTTGAAACCGAAGTCGAATTGGAACGCGGAGCGCGGGTTGTTTTCGAACGCGTAGTCGAGCCCATCGAAGGCGATGTGGCTGAGCGGCGGATCGAGATTGAAGGTGACTGGGACGAGCGGCACGCGGCCGGGCGTGCGGGGCATGACGAGGCTCTGCAGCAGGGTACCGAAGGTGAGGCGCTGATGCTCGAAGCCCTCGAGCACCGCGCCCTGCACGGCGGCGAGCAGCTCGACGAACGTGGAGTCGGCGCGGAACTGCGTGCGCAGCGGCAGCAGGTTCACGCAGTGGCCGATGAGGTTTTCGCCCTCGACGAGATTCTGTCCGGCGGACGGGACGCCGACGGAGAGATCGGTCTGGCCGGTGAGGCGGAAGAGCATCGTCTCGTAGCCCGCGAGCAGCACGGCGAAGAAGGTGGCGCCGTGATCCGCGCCGAGTTTGGAGATCGGTGCCATCCATTCGGTGGGCAGCGTGATTTCCTCCGCACTCCCGCGGTAGCTGCGGCGGCGCGGGTGCGGACGATCGCCGGGAAGGGTGAGCTCGGGTGGGATGGTTTGGTATTGGTCGAGCCAGTAAGACTTGTCCTCGGCGAACTCGCTCCCGCCGCGCATGGCGACTTCCCATTGCTCAAAGTCGCGCATCTGCATCGGCGCGGGCAGGCCGTGGGGTGTGCCCCGGCGCCGCGCGGTGTAAATCGCGGCGAGCTCGTTGAGCAGCACGTCGCAGGACCAGCCGTCGCAGGTGAGGTGGTGCGCGTTGAAGAGGAAGGCGTGTTCGCGTTCGGCGAGCTTCACGATCTGAAACGCGACCAACGGTCCGCGCTGGAGGTCGAAGATGCGCGTGCTTTCCGCCTCACGCAGTGCGGCAAAGCGGACGACGCGCTCGGCTTCATTCTGCTCGGAGAGATCGATCAGCGGGACGTCGATGTTCAACGTCGGTGCGATGACGAGTCGCTCGCCGTTCGGCGTGACCGTGGCGCGCAGCGCGTCGTGGCGATCCACCACCGTCTGCGCCGCGGCGCGGAAGGCGGCGAGGTCGAACTCGCCCGTGAGCCGGAGCGTCCAGGTCTCGTTGTAGGCCACGCTGCCGATGGGATCCTGCTGGCAGACGAGCCACATCTCGCGCTGACTTTCGGACGTGGAAAAACTGTCCGCACCCGCGGGCGCGTCGCTCTTCTGCGCGGAGAAAAAGCCGGCCTGCTCCAGCTCGGTGACCGTGTCGCGGAAAGCCTCCACGACGCGGTCGAGATCGGCGGCGGTGTGCACGGTGGAGACGAAGCACGGGCGGCCTTCCCAGACGTGAATGCCGCGATGCCGCATCAGCGCGTAGAAGATCGGGCCGGACTTAAAATCGGGCGCGAGGTGGATGTACCAATTCGACGTGAAGTTGCGGACGGAGAAGGGTGAACCGTCGCAGACTTCATTGATGCGCCGGATGAGATCGTCGGCGCGTGCGGCGATCGTCTCCTGGAGCGCGGGGCCTTCGCGTTCCAGGTGAAGCAGCACGGCTTTCGCGGCAGCGAGCGCGAGCGGCCAGCGGACGAACGTGCCCGCGAAGAAAGTGACCGCGGCCTCGGGGAAGGAGTCGTCGCCGAATTGCCACTGGCCGCCGTCGAAGGCGTCCATGTACTCCGCGCGGCCGGCGATGGCGCCGATCGAGATGCCGCCGCCGAGGATCTTGCCGTAGCTGGCGAGGTCCGCCTTGATGCCGAAATACGCCTGCGCGCCGCCGGGATGGCAGCGGAAACCGGTCACCACTTCGTCGAAGATGAGCGCGATGCTGTGCTGCTGCGTGATCGCGCGGAGTTCGTGGAGAAATTCGCGCGGCTGGTAGCCGGGACGGCGGCTCTGCACGGGCTCAACGAGCACGGCGGCAATGTCGTTGGCGCGCTCGGCGATCTGCTCGAGCGAGCGCGGGTCGCCGTAGTCGAAGATGAGTGCATTCGCGAGCGCCTCGGGCATGATGCCGGGCGCGATCGGCACGGCGGCGTCGGAGTTGGTGCGGTGGCCGAGCGCTTCGTTGTCGATGCCGTGGTAGCCGCCGCTGAAGTAAACGATGAGTGGCCGGCCGGTGACGGTGCGGGCGACGCGGAGCGCGCCGGTCACGGCCTCGGAGCCGGTGTTGCAAAAGGTCACGCGCTCCATGCCGGTGCGCTCGCAGAGCATCTGCGCGACTTCGCCGGCGAGCGGTGAGGTGGGCCCGATTTCGATACCGATGTCCATCTGCCGCTTGCACGCCTCGATGACGAAATCCGGCTGATGGCCGAGCATCGCGGCACCGAAGGCGAGGGTGATGTCGAGCCACTCGTTGCCGTCGAGGTCCCAGAGTTTCGCGCCTTTCGAGCGATCGACGACGATCGGGTAGATCATCTCTTTCCAGACCTGCTTGAAGCCGGACACCGCGCGCGGATCGGCGAGCACTTTGCGGAACTCCTGCGTGTGCGCCTTCGACTTCGAGGTGCGCGCGACGTAGCGGCCGATGAAGTCCTGGATCCACCGTTCCTGCTGCGCGGTCAGCGCGGCGCTGAGTTCGCGGACGACCGGGCGGAAGGGGCCGTGGACCGCGGGCGCGGCGGACGTGGCAGCAGCAGGTTTGTTCGCCGGTGTTGGAGCCGGCGCGGACTGCCTGGCGTCTTTCTTCGTCGCGTTGGCTTCGATGAAATCGGCGAGCGCCTGGAGGTTGCTCAGTTCCTTGAGGAGTTGGCGGAAGGTGACTTTGCAGCCGAATTTCCGCGTGAGTGTGATCGCGGCCTGGGAGAGGAAGAGGGAGTCGAAGCCGAGTTCGAGGAAGCCGATGTCGGCGGGCGCGCCGGCGAGATTCTGGCCGGAAAGGTCGCTGATGATCGCGCGGATTTGCTCGAGCATGGGTAGCTTGGCGGCGGGAGCTTCGCCACTTGTAGCGGCGGCCTGTGAACGTTGGTCGCTGTCCGCGCTGGTGATTTCTTCCGAGCGATCAGTGCGACGGTCATAGACCGCCGCTACAGTTTCGAGCGGCGGCTCGCCGTCGGTGATGTTCGTGGCGTAAGGCGGGTGCTGACCGGGCGGGAGATCGGCGAAATAGCGCTGACGCTCGAAGGGATAGGTGGGGAGTGAGATGCGGCGGCGGGTGGCGCTGCCGGGGAGGCGCGACCAGTCGATGACGGCGCCGGTGAGCCAGAGCTGACCGAGCGCGGTGGCGAGCGAGAGTTCCTCGTCGGTGCCTTCGGCGATGGTGTGGGCGACTTCGTGGCGCGCGGTGCGCGCCTCGTGCTGGCGGGTGAGCTGAATGAGCGTCTGGCCGGGACCGGCTTCGAGGAGGGTGAGGCCGCGGTGATCGAGCAGGCGGCCGACGCCATCGGCAAAGCGCACGGTCGCACGGAGATGCGTGGCCCAGTAGCGCGGGTCGGTGGCTTGCGCGTCGGTGAGCCAGTCGCCGGTCGCGCTGGAGACGATCGGGAGCGTGGGCGGATGCAGCTTCACGGCCGCGACCGCCGCGGCGAAAGGCTCGACGACGGACTCGACCATCGCGGAATGAAAGGCGTGCGAGGTGGCCAGCCGGCGGGCGGCGATCTTGCGCTCTTCGCAGGTCGCTTCGAGCGCGGCGATGGCGTCGAGAGGGCCGGAGAGGACGCAGAGCTTCGGCGAATTGACGGCGGCGATGGCGAGCTGGTCGTTGAGCAGCTCGCGGGCTTCCGCTTCACCGACGCGGACGGCGAGCATCGCGCCGGCGGGGAGTTCGTTGACGAGCCGCGCGCGGGTGGCGACGAGCTGCGCGGCATCGGCGACGCTGAAGATGCCGGCGAGCGTGGCGGCGGCAAACTCGCCGACGCTGTGGCCGAGGAGCGCGGCGGGCTGGATGCCACGCGCGATCCAGAGGCGGCCGAGCGCGTAGTCGACGGCGAAGATCGCGGGCTGCGTGAAGCGGGTTTCGCGGAGGCGTTCGGCGGCGGCTGCGTCGGCGGAGAAAAGGAGTTCGCGGAGGTCGAGGCCGAGCGCGGGCTGGAGCGCGGCGGCGACTTCGTCGAGCGCATCGCGGAAGGCGCGTTCGCTGCGGTGAAGCTGCGCGCCCATCTGCGCGTACTGCGCGCCCTGACCGGGGAAGAGGAACGCGACGCCGGTGTCCTGGCGGTCGTCGTGGCGCTGAAGGCGGGTGGGTTTGCGCAGCGCGTCGATGGCCTCGCTCGTGGTGCGGGCGACGATGACGCGGCGGTGGGTGAAACGCTGGCGGCCGACTTGCAAGGTGTGGGCGAGGTCGGTGAGCGGCGTGTCGGGATTGGCTTCGAGGAAGGCGGCGAGATCGAGTGCGCGCTGGTCGAGGGCGGTCGCGGTTTTGGCGGAGAGGACGAGGAGGTGGGGGGCGGCGACGGCCGCAGGCCGATCCAAAATCCTGTCATCCTGAGCGGAGCGCTGCGCGGTAGGT
>JANPHH010000104.1:0-12416 GCA_031424375.1 Chthoniobacter sp.
ACATGAACCCTACAGCGGACTCCCCGCCGACCTCGCGCTCTACGACGATCTGCCCGCAAAATACTCAAAGAAGAAAGTGAAGCTCACCTCGAATGAAACCGGCGCGCAGGTCACGCGTCCGCAGGGCGAAGTGCTGCGCGAGCGCTACGCCGAGATCACGGCGATGGATCGCGCGATCGGCACACTCAGAAAACATCTCGCCGCGCAAAACCTCCGCGACAACACGCTGCTCTTCTACTGCGGCGACAACGGCACTCCGCCCGAGGGTTCGCTCGACTCGCCGCACCGCGGCGTGAAAGGCGCGGTGTATGAAGGCGGCACGATGGTCCCCGGATTGATCGAATGGCCCGCGCGCATCCCGCAGCCGCGCAGCACGCTCGTCCGCGCCAGCACCACGGACCTGCTGCCCACGCTCTGCGCTATCACCGGCCAGCCCCTCCCCGCGCGCCCGATCGACGGTATCGACCTCACTCCCGTGCTCGACGGAAAAATCACCGCACGCCCGAAGCCGCTCTACTTCTGGGAATTCACCGCCGGCCCCGGCAAAGGAAAAGCCGAGCCCTACATCGAGCCAGAACTGCAAAAGGGCACCACGCCGCTCGCCAAACTCATGGGAGGAAAAGCCACCCGCGATTTCACGAACCTCCGCCATCCCGTCATCGGCGACACCGACTACGCCGGCCCGCGCGCGATCATCGATGGCAACTTCAAGCTCGTCATCCACGACGGCAAGAACGGCGAACCCAAACGCGAACTCTTCGATCTGCAATCCGACCCCGCTGAGAAGACCAACCTCATCGAACAGCAACCCGCTACCGCCGAGACGCTGCAGACCGCCCTTCGCGACTGGCAGCAGGGCGTACTGCAAAGCCTCACCGGCGCGGATTACGCGAAATGAGTGACACGCGTCTGCCCGCAGTGAACAACCACGGGCGCTTCTCTGCCTCAGACGACACCGGACCTTCGAGCGTTCGGATCAAGTGCAACCAGTGATCGCACCGCAGCAAGAGGCTTCCGTTTCGTGATCAAAGGAATCTTGGACCCGCTCATTGGATTTCTGACTCTCGCATGACCTTGAAACATCCGTCCTCGACACTACTCAGCGTCGGCGTGGCCATGTTGTCCTTCGCCGGACGGCTTGTCGCTGCCGCCGATTCGCCGCGTTTCGAGAAGGACATCCTGCCGGTGTTTTATCACCACTGTTTCGGCTGCCACAGCGAGAAGCAGGCAAAGCCGAAGGGCAAGCTGCGGCTCGATACGGCGGAGGGGATTCGCGGCAGCGAGGTGATCGTGGCGGGCAAGCCGGATGACAGTGAGTTGATGAAGCGGGTTTCGCTGCCGCATACGGACGAGGATGTGATGCCACCGCTGAAGGGTGGCGCGCAGCCTTTGAACGATGCGGAGCGTGCGATGCTGCGGCAATGGATCGCGGATGGGGCGAAGTTGGATTCGTGGGTGAAGTTTGATCATCGCGGTGCTGCTTTGGCGGCGGACGTTGCGTCGCTTGCTCGTGCGGATGTGCGTCAACTGAGCGCGGAAGTGCAGAAGCGGATTGATCAATCTCACGCGGCGAAGGGGACGAAGATGAACGCGCTCACGAGCGATGAAACTCTCCTGCGCCGCGTGTATTTCGATGTGGTGGGCCGCATCCCGAGCCTGGAGGAGAGCGCACGCTTCCTCGACAGCAAGGACGCGGACAGGCGCGCGAGGTTGATTGACGAACTGCTCGGCAGCGAGGGCTACGTGAGCCACATGTTTAACTGGAAGGCGGACCTTCTGCGCGTGAACACGCGCATCGCTGCTGGTCAGCCCGGCAAGCTTTACGACGACTGGGTGAAGGACGCGATTCGCTCGCACATGCCGTATGATGAGTTTGTGCGGCGGCTCGTCACGGCGAGCGGGCAGCTTTGGGAAAATGGCGCGGTCGGTTTCTACGTGCGCGACCTCGGGATGCCGCTCGATCACATGTCGAACATGACGCGCATTTTTCTCGGCACGCGCATCGAGTGCGCGCAGTGCCACGACCATCCGCTGGAGCCGATCACGCAGAAGGATTTCTATCAAGTGGTGGCGTTCACGTTTGGCGTGAGCAATCTGGGTAGCCCCGGCGGGTATTCGCCCGGCAACGTGAAGCAGTGGCCCGATCTGAAGGCGAAGCTGGCCGCGACGCCGAAGGATAAGGAGCTGTGGGACAGCGTGAGTGGGACGATTGCTCCCCTGAAACGGCTGACCGTGGATACGGACAAGCAACTGAAGTTTCCTGAGACCTATGCCTACGACACGGCGCTGCGCGGGACGCCGGTGGAGCCACGCACGCTCTTTGGCGATGAGGCCAAACTGGGCGATGGCAATCGCCGCAAGGCGTTTGCGGAATGGATGACCTCGCCGCGCAATCCGCGCTTCGCGAAAAACATCGCGAACCGTCTTTGGAAGCGCGTCATGGGCGCGGGGCTGATCGAGCCGGTGGACAGCCTCTCGGCACTGCCGAATCCGGAGCACACGGAGCTGATGGACTTCCTCACGCAGACGATCATCCGCCTGCGCTTCGATGAGCGGGCCTTCCTCGCGGTGCTGCTGAACACGCGGTTGTATCAGAGCGAGTCCGTGCGCGAGACGCCGGAGTCTGCGGCGGCATTTGCGCTGCGCGGGCCGCAACTGCGGCGGCTGTCGGCGGAGCAGATTTGGGATTCGCATCTCGTCCTGCTCGCGAAGGACATTGATGAACGCAAAACGACGTTTCGCCTTGAGGGTGTGCTTGACCCGCAGCGCCTGAAAAAGCTGACCGCGATGACTGCGGACGAGATCATCGCGCAGGCGCGCATCGATCGCGTCGAGCACACACGAGGTCGGGAACTCAGTCTGCGCCGCGCGGAGCAGCAAAAGGAATTGGCCGCTGCCAAGGCTCGCGGCGACGAAAAGGAAGGGAAGCGGCTGACGGCATTGCATGCGAAGCAGAACAAGGAGCTCCTCGGCTCCGACATGAAGGCGATGGACTCGGAAGCCGAAGGGGAATCGGCGACGAAGGAAACCGACCCGCGTTGGAAGTCGCTACCGCCTAATTTCATTCGCGCTTCGGAGACGCCGCTGCCATTGCCGCTGGGACATTTCCTGCGTCAGTTCGGTCAGTCGGACCGGCGCGAGATCGATGCCTTCAATTGCGATCCAAACACCACGCATTCGCTCGCGCTGATGAATGGCGATCTGACAACTCGCGCGCTCGCGGAGGATTCGTTTCTGCGCCGTCAACTCGCTGCGAGCAAAGCGGTGGGCGAACAGCGCACGCAGCTCATCTACCGCGCGATCCTCGTGCGCTCCGCGACTGCGGAGGAACTCGCGAAGATGGCCGCGCTGACGAAGGACGGCGCGACACCCGAGCAGGACATGATCTGGGCGCTGCTGAACTCGCCGGAATTTCTTTTCAACCAGTGACCCAACTTCTTTGCCAACCCAATGAACTCACCCTTCACTGACACTAACCGCCGCGCCTTCGTGGAGCGTTTTGCCAAGGCCGTTTTCGGCGTCAGCCTGCTGCCTTCGAGCGGCGCACTTCGGGCAGCACAGGCCAAAATCGGCGGCAAGGCGAAGAGCGTGATCTTCCTCTACATGCGCGGCGGGATTTCGCACATCGACACCTTCGATCCGAAGCCCGGCAAGCCCGAAATGGGCGGCGTGCAGGCCATCGCGACCAGCGCGGATGGCGTGCAAATTTCGGAGTGGTTCCCGCGCATGGCGAAACAGATGCACCACGTCTCGCTCGTGCGCTCGATGACTTCCACGCAGGGCATCCACGATCGCGGCACCTACCTCGCGCACACGAGCTACTTCATGACGCCGACCATCACGCATCCGTCGCTCGGATCGTGGGCGGTGAAGCTGCTCGGCTCGGCGAATGCCGTGCTGCCGGGGAACGTGCTCATCAACGGCAGTCCGCAGCATCCGCGCAGCGGCTACATGCCCACGCACCTCGCGCCGCTGCCCATCGTCGATCCCGGCGCGGGCCTGCAAAACTCCGCGCTGCCGGCGAAAGTCTCGGAGTCGGATTTCGCGCGGCGGACCGCGCTCGCGCAGGCGATGGGCGGTCGGTTTGTGCAACAGACGCCGCATCGCGATGCCGCCGCGTATTTGAAAGTGCAGCAGGACGCCGCCGCGCTGATGAAGAGCGAAGACCTGAAGGTGTTCGACATTTCACGGGAGGACAAAAAGACGCAGGCCGCCTACGGCACGCACATCTTCGGCAAAGGCTGCCTGCTCGCGAGGCGACTCGTGGAAAGCGGCGTGCGTTTTATCGAGGTCGAGGACGCGCACAATTGGGACACGCACAACGATCAGATCAAACAGATGGAGAACATGGTGCCCACCACGGACCAGACGATGGCAGCGCTGCTCGACGACCTGCATCAGCGCGGTCTGCTCGCGAGCACACTCGTCGTGATGGCGACCGAGTTTGGACGCGCGCCGCAATTCAGCACCATCACCGCCGGGCGCGGACATCACCCCGGCGTCTTCACCTGGTGGCTCGCCGGTGCGGGAGTGAAAGGCGGCTACGTCCACGGCAACTCCGACGAAATCGGCGAACGAGTCGCGGAGAAACCCGTCACGATGCAGGACTGCAATGCGACCATCGCGCAGGCCATGGGCATCGATCTGCAACACATCGAGCACTCACCCTCCGGTCGGCCCTTCACCGTGGCGGACAAGGGCAAGCCGGTAGTCGAGTTGTTTGCGTGAGCCTTCGCCCCACAAACTCAATGCAACGACTGCTCGCACTCATCGCCATTACTTTCACCGTTGCCGTTCAGGCGCAGGGTGAGTTCCGCCCCGAGTTCATCGCCATCCACTCGCGCGCGCCGCTCACCATCGCGCCGGTGAAGTGGACGAAGCCCATCTACAATCTCGTCGGATGGAAGCGCGGCGATGGAATGGTGGAGCGCGACATTTTCAAAGCGGGCCAGGTCATCGCGCTGACGCAGCCGAGCATCGAGCAACGCGGGGACGTGACGCATTGGAAGTTCACGCAGGAGGCCATCGAACTCGACGCCGAGCTTTCGAAGGGGAAGCTGCGCTACACTTTCACCGCGAAGAAGGCGGGCATGAGGTCGGTTGCATTCGCCGGAGCGCCCGCTGCGTCGATGGCGGATGTTATCGAGCTGTTCCAGCCGTTCGTGTGGAATGGCCGGCGCTTGCCCGAGGAGAGCTTCCTCATTCCCGACGACATCTGCTCCATCCCGGGATGCCTCGTGCAGACGAAGAGCGGCACGCTCGGTGTGCTCGCGGAGCCTAGGCAGTTTCCATTTGCGATGCCGACCGCGCAGACGCGGCGCTTCGGGGTCACGCTGCGCAATGCGAAGGGCGAGGCGCAGCCAATGGTCTTCGCGCCCTTCCTCGGCACGAAGGAGTCGCGCTTTGAAGTCGGCATGAAGCACGCCTTCGAGCTTGCGCTCGTTACGCAGCCGAAGCCACTGAGCGAGACCTTCGAGCACGTCACGCGAAACGTTTGCGGCTTTCGCGACCGGCGCGAAAACACGCTCACGTCACTCAACACGGCGCTGGAGAACATGCTCGATTTCGTGCTCGGGCCCTGGGGTAACTTCGACCCGGCGAACAAGGCCTTCTTTTATCCCGACTCACAAGGCTCGGTGAAAAACGTCAGCGCGCTGCATCCGCTTGGCCTCGCCTTCGTCACGGACAACGAACGGCTCTTCCGCGAGCAGGGCGTGCCCATCATGGAGTATCTGCTTTCACGCGAGAAATTCCTCTTTGCCCTCAATGACGAAGGCATGAAAGGCAGTCAGCGTCCCTCAATGCGCATGAACGGCCCCGCGATGCCGCTTTCCGAACTCGCCGCGCTGCATCGCATCGCCGGTGGAGCCACGCCTTACTTTCGCGCGAGCGTGGGACGTCTGCATGGCGTCAGTCGCACGCTGAACATGGATTGGGTCAGTCCCGCAGGTTCGTGGCAAAATGACCTCTGGCGTTACCGTGCCACCGGCGAGCGGAAGTGGCTCGATGCCGCCATCGCCAAGGCCGAACCGGAACTCACGAAGGTGCCCACGGACTTCAGCGAAGCCGCCGCCGGCACCTTCTTCGAATACATGCTGCCCGCGTGGAAGGATTTCTATGAGCTGTATCGCGACACGCACGAGCCGCGTCACCTCGCCGCCGCGCATCGCGGAGCGCGGTCGTATGCGCAGCTCGTCTTCTTCTATCCATCGGTGCCCGACGGCGACATCACCGTGAATGAAAGCGGCTTTGCGCCGAGACGCGGTTCATTCGACAAGCCCGGCCTCGTGCGCGTGCCAAAGGAAACCGTCCCCGCATGGCGCGTCTCCGAGCAAGGCCTCACCTGTGAGGGCAACGGCACCGTGCAACGCATCGCCCTCTATCTCGCCACGCACGCGCCGATTTTCCTGCGCATCGCGCAAGACACCGATGACGCCTTCCTCCGCGACATCGCCCGCAGCGCGATGATTGGCCGCTTCGCCAACTTCCCCGGCTATCACTTCAACACCCTCTACTCCACCGCGCAGGAGAAAGCCGACTTCCCGCTCCATCCCCACGACGAGTTGAAGCCAACCACCTCCTTCCATTACAACCACGTCCTGCCGATGGCGAACCTCGTGCTCGACTACCTCATGGCCGAAGCCCGCGACCGCTCGCATGGTGCCATCGACTTCCCCACCGAATACGCCGAGTGCTACGCCTTCATGCAAAGCGCCGTCTATGGTGCATCAGGAAAGTTCTATGACCAAACCAACGTGACTCCCTGGATGCCGAAAGGCCTCGTGAAGACGGACAACGTGCAAGTGAACCACATCGCCGCACGCGGAGAAAACACGCTCTGCATCGCCTTCATGAACGAGTGCGACCGCGAACTGCGCGACGTCGCTGTGAAGCTCGCCATCCCAGCAGGCTCCTTCAGCACGAGCGTGTGGCGCGACAACCAACGCGAGGCCACAAAGCTCACGGTCGTCAATGGCACCGCCAAAATCGAGATCAGCCCCAAAGGCATCACCGCGCTCGTCTTCGAAGGCTTGAAGATGCACGCAAGCTTCCAGCCCAAGTTCACCGCAGCACCCGCGCCCACAAAAGCCACCACGCATCAGCGCATCCAAACTCCATTTGGCGAAGCCCACGCCATGATCCTCTCCTTTGGTCCAGACCTCACATGGCTCTACGCTTATCTCACCTGCGACGGCAAAGCCGCGAAGTCTGCGAAATTGCACCTCCCGGTTGCGGGCCGCGAGGAAGTGCTGACCGACGACACTTTCCCCTTCGAGTTCAGCCTCCCGCTGAAACCCACGGATGAAGCCGCGCAAATATTCTTTGAAGTGCTGCCTCCTTCCGGGCAGGCGATAAAATCCGAAGTGATTCGGATTGGAAGAACCGAGCCTGAATAGCATCAAACAACCGCCGCGACGTCCATGGATGAGACGTTCAGCTTTGCCGGCTGGGTCGAAACGCCGAGAGCAGCAATCGCTTGTCTGCCTCACCACCCCAGCAGCCGCACGATCGCCGTGCGTAGCGCGGCTTCGAGGATCGCGGCCTCGGCGTGGCTCACCGGGATGGCCACTTTCCGCACAGTCTTTGCGGTCTCGTCCTGTCAGGACATGCTCATCATGTAAGGAGCGCGTTGGGCGTCGTCGCGCTGCGTGAGTTCGAAGGCGCTGTTCGCTTTTTCGGATTGATGGAACAGCTTCGCCTGCGGCTCGCGGCCTTGCAGCGTGGCCAGCGCGGCACCGAGGTCCGCGAGGCCCCACTTCATGGTGATCTTCTGCTCCCAGTCGAATTGCTTGTCGCCGGACAGCACGGCCGCATCGACGAACACAGCGCCTTTCGCGCGATTGATTTCGAAGCGGATTACGCCGCCCGTGCCACGGCTGTTGGGCTTGTAGATCGCGTATTCCGCCGGGCGATTCGCGGGTGCAGTGAGGAGCTTTTCGTTGGCGGTAGGGGCGTTGGAGGGCTGTTTCATGGGACTGGAGGATTGCCATACGCCTCTATCGGAAAACGCGTCCGGCGTCACGCGCCCGCTTGTGCAAAATGCGGGCGGCAAGCAGCATGCAATCCATTGGCTGCGGAGGGTGTATGCCATCGCGGGGCAGCCGCTCTGAACCCATGCAACCTTTCCAAAACATGCAAGCGAACGCCCCACACCAACTGCTCCTCCTCGTCATTACCTGCCTGGCACTCACGATGCCGGCTTCGTTCACTGCGGATGCGGCGCCGCCCGCGCCAGAGGAGAAGGCCGAAGTCATCGTGTATGGCGGCACCCCAGCCGGAGTCATGGCGGCGGTCGCGGCGGCGAAGCATGGGCACACGGTGGCGCTGGTGGACCTCAATGCGCACCTCGGCGGAGTGGTCAGTGGCGGTCTCGTCGCCTCGGACATGGGCGACTCGGCGACGCTCGGCGGGCTCTCGAAGGAGTTCTTTACCCGTGTCGTGAATTACTACTCGGATAAATACGGCACGGACTCGAAGGAGTTCAAAGCCTGCCGCAAGGGCGCGACCTTTGAGCCGCATGTCGCGGAGCTGATCTTCGAGCAGATGATCAAGGCGCAGCCGGGCATTCGGGTGTGGCGCAGTTGTCGCTATCGCGGGGTGCTGCCGGAGTTTGATCGTGCGGACGGATCGGATCGCATCACCGCGCTGGTGGTCGATGACCTCGTGGCAAAGACCACGCGCACCTTCACCGGCGATCTCTTCATCGACGCCAGCTACGAGGGCGACCTCATGGCGGGCGCGCATGTGCCGTATCGTGTCGGGCGTGAGGGCCGCGCTGAATATGGCGAATATCTCGCGGGGGTGAGCATGGGGCCGATGGAACAGCGCGGTATGGGCGACCACCGCACCATGGCCTACAACTACCGCGTCACCGTGACCTCCGATACGGCCAATCGCGTGCTCTTTCCCAAGCCCGAGAACTACGACCCCACGCCCTTCATCGCGACCCATGGGAAGCGGATCAAAGAAGGTCGTGCACACGGCTTCGGCGACTTTTTCACCACCATCGACAAGGCGCATCCCGGCATGAAATACGACGCGAACTGGTTCGACTGGCCGGGCAACAGCGAAGGCTATGCCGAGGGTTCCTGGGAGACGCGGGACCGCATCGCGGCAACGATTCGCAACCGCGCGCAAAGCCTCCTCTACTACGTGCAAAACGATCCCGAGCTGCCCGAGGCCTTCCGCGTCGAATCGTGCAAATGGGGCCTGCCCAAGGATGAGTTCGCCGACAGCGGTCACTTCCCGTTTCAGCTCTACGTGCGCGAGGCCCGCCGAATGGTCGGTGCGTACGTTTTGCGCGAGCAGGATCTCACCCAGGATCGCTGGAAGGCCGATGGCATCGCCACCGGGAGCTACGGCATCGATTGCCACACCATTCAGATGCTGCGCGAAAAGGGCCGCCTCGTGCCCGAGCACACCCGGCACGTCGCGTGCAACAATTACGACATCCCGTATCGCAGCATCACCCCGCCGGATGTGGCGAATCTGCTCGTGCCCGTGTGCTGCTCCGCCACGCATGTCGCCTACTGCTCACTGCGCATGGAGCCCGTCTATATGCTGCTCGGTCACGCCGCCGGCGATGCCGCGCATCTCGCGCTCACTGCGACGACGAGCGTGCAAAAAGTGGACACCAAGGTGCTTCGCGAACTGTTGCTCGCCGAAGGCTCCGTGCTCTATGCGGGTTATCAGCCGCCGGCAAAGATGACCTGGACACCCACGCATCCGAAACCCGGCGAGACGGTCATTTTCAAAGCAGTCTCCGGCCCGCTCAAGGCCCCGCTCAAACAGATCGTGTGGGACTTCGACGGTACCGGCAAAGTCGGCGGTGAAGGGGAGCGCGTGGTTCATCGCTTCGACCTCGAAAAGATCCAGACCGTCAGCCTGCTCGTGATTGACGAGGCCGGTCGCAAACGCCTCCTCGTCGCCGAAGTTCCCGTCGGCAGCACAGACGCGCGTAATATCACGATGGACGAATTCGATGCCGAAATGTCCGGCCGCTGGAACGGCACGCTGCCCGACTATGTGCTCACCAAACCGCTGCGTTTTTCCGATGTCTTCACCGGCCCCGGCACGCATCGCGATGTGATCACCAAGGGCAAAGTCGGTGCCGTGCGCGCCCACTTCCAGCCCAAGCTGCCGCGCACCGGGCGCTATCAAGTCTGCATCGGCTTCCGCCCCTCCAAAGCACAGGCGACCAACACGCCCATCACCATCAAACACTCCAGCGGGACCGCCAAGCTCACCGTGAATCAACGCGATGAAGCCACCCCATTCGCCTTCGTCCCGGTCGGCGAGTTCACCTTCAAAGCCGGCGACAGCGGCTTCGTGGACGTCACCAACACGAACGCCGACGGCCGCGTCGCCAGCGACGGCGTGCGCTGGGTTTGGCTGGGCGAGTAGCGCAATGACATCAGCAACTTCGATCTGCATCTCTCTCCCAGCCATGAAACTCCCGATTCTATTCTTCACCCTCCTCGGCCTGACGGCGTTCGCGCAAGACCGGTCCCTGCTCGACCTCTCGCTCGCGCCGCCGGTGATCGATACGAACCCTGGGCCGGAGTACGCCGACGCGGTGCGCCCGGGGAATATGATCATCGGCATCGATCGCACGCCGCAGGGCCGGTTGTGGGCGTGCTGGGTGGGGAACGGCGATTCCCCGAATGGCTTCTTGATGCTCGCGACGAGCGACGATGGCGGGAAGACATGGGGCAAGCCACGCGTGGTCATCGACCCGCAGGATGGCGAGCTGAATGGGGTGAGATATGAGCGCCGTGCACTCGTCGGGAATCTGTGGACCGATCCGCTCGGCCGGCTGTGGTGCTTCTTCGATCAAAGCCTCGGCTATTTCGACGGGCGCGGCGGCGACTGGTTCATCCGCTGCGACGATCCCGACGCGGCGGAGCCAAAGTGGACCGCGCCGGTGCGGTTCGCCGATGGCTGCACGCTGAACAAACCGACGGTGCTCGCGAATGGCGACTGGCTGCTGCCGGTTTCGCTCTGGACGCGCGATCGCATTGGCGGACCGGGCACGGACAAGGAAGCGCATCGCGATCTCGATCCCATCCGCATGGCGAATGTCTTCGCGTCCACCGATCAGGGAAAAACGTGGACGCGCCGCGGCGGCGTGGCGTTTCCTGAAACGGATTTCGACGAGCACATGATCGTCGAGCGCAAGGACGGCAGCCTCTGGATGCTCGCGCGCACGAAGAAGGGAATCAGCGAAAGCACTTCCGTGGATAAGGGCGCGACGTGGAGCGCGCCTCAGCCCTCGGACATCCAAAACCCCAGCGCGCGCTTCTTCATCCGCCGACTCGCGAGCGGCAAGCTGCTGCTCGTGAAGAACGGCCCGGTCAACGCGCGCCTGCCGCGCCGGTCGAACTTGAAAGCCTTCCTTTCCGACGACGACGGCAAGACGTGGGGCAAGGGCTTCCTCATCGATGATCGCGCGGAGGTGTCGTATCCCGACGGCTTCCAAGCGCCGAACGGCGACATTCACATCCTCTATGACTGGAACCGCCACACCGACGCGGAGATCCTGCACGTGAAATTCACCGAGGAAGACACCCTGAAGCAGGCGGAGATCGGAAAACTCACGATGGATCCCGAGGAAATCAAACGCCGCTCCACGGTGGGCAAGACGGTCGTGAACAAGGCGCTCGCGCCGCATTTGCCGAAGTCCATCGTCCCAGATCCAAAGTGGACCGCGCAGGCCGCGGAAGATGCGAAGCAGGATTTCAAGAGCATCCCTTACGATGGCATCACGCCGAACAAAATGGTCTGCGATACCACGCTGCGCGAATTGCCCGATGGCTCGTGGATTCTCTTCATCCTCGCGGGCGGCGATACGGAGCCTTCGCCGCTGAACTACACCGGCGTGACGCGCAGCACGGACCAAGGCAAAACGTGGACACCGCTGGAGCGCTTCGACGTCGGTTTCCCGCGCGAAGGAAAAACGATCGGCCAGGGTCCGACCGAACTCATGATCCTCGGCCAGCGCAGCACGCTCTTTTTCTCCACTCACTCGAAGCATTGGGCGAACGACTGGCGCTCGTGGTTCCTCACCAGCGATGACTCGTTCAAGACGTGGAGTGCGCCACAAGAAGTGCCGGGCCGGCTCAAGGAGCGCACCTTCATCCGCAAGCACATCGTCACGCGCGATGGCCGCATCATGATTCCCTTCCAGCACTACATCGGCCCCGATGATGAGCAGGATAAAGCGCCGCTCGACCGCGCCTTTACCAATCCGCGCAACGGCGTGCTTATCAGCAGCGACAACGGCAAGACGTGGAGCGAGCACGGCAACATCCGCCTCACGCCGAACAGCCGCTACTTCGGCTGGGCGGAGAACGATCTCTTCGAGCATCCCGATGGCCGCATCACCATGGTGATCCGCGCCGACGGACTCGGCGGCA
>JANPHH010000105.1:0-13340 GCA_031424375.1 Chthoniobacter sp.
CATTCTGGTCGCTTAGGCTCCCTCCATTCCGCTCGGGATGACATGGCGCGGTGGCGTCCCGCTCCACCGCCGCTGGCAATCGCATTGCCTCACCCGCGCTGGCTGTGGTCTGCTGGCCCCGTGCACACCCGCATCGCCCGCACCCACCCGCAGCACGCGTGAAGATCACGATCGTGCAGGGTGCCTTTTTCCCAGTGCCACCGATCCGCGGCGGTGCCATCGAGAAGATCTGGTTTGCGCTGGGGAAAGTGTTCGTCGCGCGCGGCCACAGCGTCACCCACATTTCGCGCGCTCACGAAGAGCTGCCCGACGAGGAAACGATCGACGGCGTGCACCATTTCCGGGTCCCGGGCTACGACGCCCCGCGCTCGATGCTCGCACTGAAGTTTCGCGACCTGCTCTACACCCGCCGCGCCATTGGGCTACTGCGTCGCCTGCCACCCGCCGATCTCGTGGTCACGAATACCTTCTGGCTCCCGTTGCTCATTCGTTCGGAAAAATTCGGCCGCCTCTACGTCCACGTCGCCCGTTACCCGAAAGGCCAGATGCGCCTCTACGCCCACGCCGCGCGACTGCAGACTGTCTCGCAGACGATCCGCCACACGATCATCGCCGAGGCTCCCGAACTCGCGCCGAAAATCAGCTACGTGCCGAACCCCGTGATCCGCGCCGCAGCCCCGCCCACGCCCGTTCCGCGCCGCCGCGAGATCCTTTACGTCGGCCGGCTGCACCCCGAGAAAGGCGTGCAACTCCTGATCACCGCGTTCGCCCGACTCCTGCCCGACCAGCGCGCCGACTGGCGGCTCGTGATTCTCGGTCCGTCCGCCGCGAGCGCCGGTGGCGGTGGCGAGGAATACGAGGCCGAGCTGCGCAGACTCGCCGCACCTGTCGCAGACCGCATCGACTTCATCGGCCCGATCTACGACCCGGCGGTGCTCGACGCCTACTACGCCCGCGCCTCCCTCTTCGTGTATCCATCCATCGCGGAAAAGGGCGAAACCTTCGGCGTCGCCCCACTCGAAGCCATGGCCTGCGGCTGCCCCGCGCTCGTCTCCGATCTCGCCTGCTTCCGCGAGTTCCTCGTCGAGAATGTGAACGGATTCCGCTTCGATCACCGCACCAGCGACCCCGCCCGCACGCTCGCCGAGCGTCTCGCCGAACTCCTCGCCGACCCCGCGAAACTCGCGGCCACCGCGCCCGCTGCGCTCGCCAAGGCCGATGAATTCAGCGTCGAGCACGTGGCCGACCTCTACCTCGCCGACTTTCAGGCCACCCTCGCATGAAAGAGCAAAAGTCCGCCTACGACTCCCCGTGGACCCTCCGGCAGCGCATCGCCATGCTCGCGTGGGAATACTGCTGGACTCTCTTTTGCCTCTGGACGCCGAAGCCGCTCAACGTCTGGCGACTCGCCTGGTTGCGACTCTTCGGCGCGCAGATTCACGGCTACCCTTTCGTCCACCAGCGCGCCCGCATCGCCATCCCGTGGAACGTCATCCTCCACGACCGCGCCACCATCGGCGACCGCGCAAACCTTTACTCCCTCACCACCATCGAGCTCGGCCCGCGCGCCATCGTCGCGCAGGAGGCCTACCTCTGCACCGGCACCCATGCGCTGGAAGACGAGAATCTCCCGCTCCGCGTCGCTCCCATCCGCATCGGCGCGGATGTCTTCGTCGGCGCCCGCGCCTTCATCATGCCCGGCGTCACCATCGGCGCACACGCCGTCGTCGGCGCCTGTGCCGTCGTGACCAAGGATGTGCTTGAAAGCCACCGCGTCGCCGGTAATCCTGCCCGCCCCTTCGGTAGCCCACCCTCCACACCCGCCACATGACCCTCGCCGCGGTCAAGAGCCGCCTGCTGCGGAATCCCTGGATTCGGCCGCTCGTGCTCCGCCTTTCCGAGCTGAGCCGCGACCTCCCCCGCAGCATCCGCTTCCAAGCGGTGCCCGCGCTTCAGCGCTGGAGCGGCCGCCCCGTCGCGCTCGATCGCACGGCGGGCGAATACTTCGCCCGGCACCCCGGTCGTGGCTGGGAAAAGCTCATTCGGCCCGGCGGCGCCTACGAGCGCGTGCGCCCGATCCCCACCGGCCGTCCGCTCCCGGCGCATTTCGATCCAACCCAGACCGTTTCCTGGGAAGATGAACGCGTCATCTTCCTCGAAGGCTGCCGCTACTGGGGCGGCTACGGCGGCTCCATCATCACCCACGACGAACACCTCCTCGGCGAAGTCTCCCCCGACGTCTGGGGTCTCGAGCGCCACACCCTTTTCAATAAACTCAAGCTCCCCGCGGTCGAGCCGCTCCCCGGCCTCACCGCCGTCATCTCCACTCCCGAGGCCGATCGCAACTACAGCCACTGGATGATCGACCTCATCCCGCGCCTCGATCTCCTCGCCCGCGCCGGCTACGGCCCGGAAAAAGTGGACCGCTACCTGATCAACCTCGGCGGCTATCCCTACGAACGCGAAACCCTCGCGCTCGCCGGCATTCCTCCCGAGAAGCTGCTTCCCGTCAGCGCGGACACCCATTTCCGCTGCGAGCAGATCGTCACCACGAGCATTCGCCCCCCACACTGGCAATACTCCATGCCCGATTGGGTCTCCGGCCACCTGCGCGAGTTGATCGGCGCGGTGCCCGCCCAACCCGCCGGGCGACTCTACCTCACGCGCAACCAGTCTTCCTTTCGCCGGCTGGTCAATGAAGAGGAACTCACCCCGTTCCTCAGCGAACACGGCTTCCGGATTCTCGATCCCGGCGCACTCACCGTCGCCCAGCAGGCCGCACTTTTCGCCAATGCTGAGGCCATCGTCTCGCCGCACGGCTCCGCGATGACGAACCTCGCCTTCTGCCGGCCCGGCACGCTCGTCCTGGAACTTTTCCCGCCCGACTACCTCGACGTCTCCTTCTGGACTGCTGCCACCACCACGGCCTGTCGCTACCACGCGATCGTCGGCGAACGCCTCGAAGCGGTCGCCCCCGGCCGGCTGATCGACTGTCGCCGGCAGGACTTGCGGGTGCCCGTGTCCGATTTTCGCCGCGCCCTCGCCACCCTGTTCCCCACCCGCTCCCACACTCCCTCCTCCGCACCCGCTCAAACCCAATCCCCATGAGACCGCTCGAAGCCGTCCGAACTCTCGTCAAACAGTTCCCGGGCTGGAAACAAGCCCGCAAGCTCCTCGTCGGTGTGGAGGAAACGCAGTGGCTGCGCATCGTCATGGACCGCGAGACGCAGCGGCTGGTCGGCGCCCTGGATGTGGAAAAGCTCCGCGTGCTCGAAATCTCTGGGACGAGCTGGCAGGGCCGATTCCCCTTTCGCTCCTATCGCTCCGTTTCGTATCCCGAATTCGATGTCTGTGACGCGCCCCTCGACGAGCAGTTCGACCTCATCATCGCCGAACAGGTCTGGGAACATCTGCTGCGGCCGTATCGCGCGGCGCGCAATGTTCATCAGATGCTCTCGGATGGCGGAAAATTTCTCGTCACCACCCCGTTTCTCGTCCGCTTCCACCCGCAGCCCTACGACTGCTCGCGCTGGAGCGAGACGGGGATGAAATACTTCCTCGAAGAGTGCGGTTTTCCTCTCGATCAGACCTTCACCGCCTCCTGGGGCAATCTCCCCTGCGTCCGCGCCAATCTTCACGTCTGGCGCCGCTACCTGCCGGGGATTCATTCCCTCGAAAACGATCCCTTGTATCCGGCGGTCGTCTGGGCGCTCGCCACCAAATCCCAACCGACACCGCTCCAATGATTTCCAAGCTCAAGCGATTCGTCAAAACCCGCATCCGCAATTCTCCCCGGCTGTATTCGGCCGTCCAAGGCGTCTACCTGAAACTCAAGGACGCAAAATTCGCGCTCTCCAAGTCGAGCGTTTTCAACGACGAAGATCAGCTCGAATTCTGCAGCCTGTTTCCGCAGGATGTCCTCGATCTGGCAATCCGAACCTATCAGCCGAAATCGGTCCTCGACGTCGGCTGCGGCACGGGCAAATCGCTCGATTACTTCCTCGATCAGGGCGTCGATGCCTGGGGCGTCGAGGGCAGCGCGCTCGCGATCAAGAATGCGCGGCATCCCGACCGGATCGAGAAGCGCGACCTCAACGCCGTCGTCTCGCTCTCGCGCACCTTCGATCTCGTCTGGAGCTACGAAGTCGCCGAACACATTCATCCCTCGTACGTCGACAGCCTCATGACCACGCTGACCCGCCATGCGGATCACGTCGTCATCTCGGCGGCGCGGCCCGGCCAGGGAGGCGACGGTCATTTCAATGAACAACCGCCGGAATACTGGATCGAGAAATTTGCCCAGTGCGGCTTCACCTTGAATCGCGAGCTGACCGACGCCGCTCATCAGTGCAAATCGCCGTACTGCGAAAACATCCTCGCGTTCGATCGTCTGCCCGCCAGCCGCACCGCTTCGTGACCTCGCCAGTTCCGGTCTCGATCATCGTCCCGATCCGGAACGAAGCCGGGAATCTCCCGCGCTGTCTCGCTTCGGTGCAGTGGGCCGGCGAAGTTTTCGTGGTCGACTCGGCGAGCACCGACGGCTCGCCGAAGATCGCCGCTGAATGGGGCGCGCAGGTCGTGCAGTTTGCCTTCAATGGCACCTGGCCGAAAAAGAAGAACTGGGCGCTCGAGAATCTCCCCTTCAAACACGAGTGGATCTTCATCCTCGATGCCGATGAAGTGCTCCCGCCGGAGACCGAGGCGGAGTTTCGCGCCATCGTCAGCGATCCGCAGCATCCCGTCGCCGGTTATTGGATCAATCGCCGCTTCATGTTTATGGGCCGCTGGCTGCGGCATGCCTATTACCCAAACTGGAATCTGCGCCTCTTCAAACATCGGCTCGGGCGCTACGAGAAGCTGACCGACGTGGACACCCAGAGCGGTGACAACGAGGTCCACGAGCACGTCATCGTCGATGGTCCGACCGGCCGGCTGCGCTCCGAGATGGACCACTACGCGTTTCCTTCCGTCGATGTCTTCGTCGAGAAACACAACCGCTACTCAAACTGGGAAGCCCGCGTCGCGCTCGATCGCCACCTCCGCGGCAGCAGCGGCCGCCTGCAGAGCGACACCGTGGGGTTCCGCCGCCGCCTGAAGTCCTGGTCGCAGGCCCTCCCCTTCCGCGGCCTGCTCCGCTTTCTCTATGTTTATGTCTGGCAGTGCGGATTCCTCGATGGCCGCGAAGGTTATTACTTCGCCCGCCTGCACGGGATGTATGAATTTCTGAGCGTGGCCAAGACTTACGAACTCAAGAAGACCGCCGCAACGGCGCAGCCCAGGTAGAGCGGCTGCCGAATGAACCTGGCGGGCAACTGAGGCTGGCGGGAGCGCGTCCTTCCGCTGGTGATCGGAAACATGAGCCTGGCGTGTTTGCAAACTGCCATGTCCGGCAGTCCGAAGGGCTGAGACAAGCCAACCCAGGGCAACGCCCTGGGTATTGGGAGAAGAAGCGGCCAGCCCTGAAAGGGCGGGAGAATGGTTCTGTGCGAGGATTGTCGCGCCCTTTCAGGGCTGAAATGTTTCCCACTCGATACCCAGGACGTTGCCCTGGGCTGGCTTGTTTCGGCTCTTCGAGCCTGTAGACCGGGTTTACAAACACGCCCTAAAAACGGCGATCGGAGGAATCACGGATTCCAAAGATGACACGGATTCAGAGATTGGTGGGCGTCGTCCACTTTCGCAACCGATCACCCAACGGGTGACGGTGACGGCCGCCCCGAGTGCTTCGTAATCCGTGTCATCCGTGTCATCCGTGTCATCCGTGTCATCCGTGGCATCCGGGGCATCCGGGGCATCCGGGGCATCCGGGGCATCCGGGGCATCCGGGGCATCCGGGGCATCCGTGCAATCCGGGGCATCCGTGCAATCCGTGGTTTCCGGTTTTGGATTTAGGTTGAGTTTCTGCAAGCCACCCTCTGGTCGCAAATTTCGCAACCGAGGCGGATCGCCGACTTCCGTTCCATCCTCCAATGATGGTTGTTGGAGGATATTGACCGCGGATTTCACGGATTGACGCGGATGGTCAGTTTCTTAATCCGCTCCAATCTGCGGAATGCGCCGTCCATGCACCGTCCATGCACCGTCCATGAGCCGTCTATGCGCCGTCGTCCCCGCCTTCCGGTTGACCCGCCGACGAGTAGAACCCGAGTTTCACAAGAACTGTCATCCCGAGCGGAATGGAGGGAGTCTAAGCGACCAGAATGAAGTCGAGGGATCTCGAATTGCTGAGTGATCCATGATCCTCCGGAGGCCGAAGTCCCTCGCCTCCGTTACACTCCGCTCGGGATGACAGTGCCCTTTTTTCGAACCTCGGTTTCGCTCCTCGACGAGCCGGCGCAATCAAGCCGGCTGTCATCCCGAGCGCAATGGAGGGAGTCTAAGCGACCAGAATGAAGTCGAGGGACCTCGGATTGCTGAGTGATCCATGATCCTCCGCTGGCCGAAGTCCCTCGGTTTCGTCACACCCCGCTGCCGATGAGCCCGTCGGATGTCCAATTCCATTCGGAATCGCACGCGCCCAAGGAGGGGCGAAGTCCACTTCGCCCAACTACCCCCCGCGCCAAGCGCCACTTCAAAACCGTGGACGCTTCCGGCGCAGCGGAGTTCTTCGGCGAACTGGAGTTCGCCGCTCCTTGTCCGCCCGCCGGTTCATCCCGCATCAAAAATTCACGCCCGCGGGGTTCGGTCCCTCAGGATGTCAGGCCTTCTTGCGTTCCGGCACGCGCTTCTATGCTGCCGCGTTCCCGCCCGCGATCGGTGGGGCATTTTCGCCGTAGCGCCAGAGAATACTGATCAGCACCCGCGCCGCCCAGTAACGCGGGATAAAACGCGAAGGCGCCTCAAAACACCGAAAGAGCCAGCCGAGGAAAAAACGATCTGCCCATTCCGGGATGTGGACCTGGTCACCATTCAGGAAGCCGATCGCAGCGCCGATCCCGTGGATCCCGGGGCGATAGTCGAGGCTGCGTTTGAGGTGCAGCCCCAGCCGCTCCTGCACCCCTCCGCCGATGGCCATGATGATATGTTGCGGGCGACGCGCCTGCACGGCCGCGATGAGGGCGGGATCGTTCAGGAAGCCGGATGGATAGAGCGGTGCCGCGTAGAAGTCGTCTTTGGTCACTGGATAACCCTGGCCTTTCAACCACGCAGAGTTCCGCGCGATCGCGGCCTCGTTCGGCATCACCCAGAAGACCGCCCCGGGCTGCCGCAGGCTTTGCTCGGCGAGCAACAGTTTCAAATATTCGAGACCCGAGAGGCGTCGCAACGTGTCGCGGCGAGTTAGATTCCAAAACAGCACCATCAGCCCGCTGTCCGCCAGGGCGAGGTCACTCTCCAGCAGCGCAGCCAGCGTCGCGGGCTCGACGGTCGCGTTTACGAGCACGGGCGCAGAGGGCACCACGACCAGGCCGCCGCCCAAGGCACGCTGGATCGCCTCCTGAGGGGTCCCGGCGTGGAAGTTTACTCCCAGGATTTTTCGCGTTGGCACGGATGGAGAATTCACGGTGAAATCCGAAGCCTGTCCCTTCGCTCGTCGGATGGAACGTCGGGAGATGAGCTATTTAAATGTCGGCGGAGAGTTCCCCGTGGTTTCATTCCCGGTGAGATAATCCGAAATCCAAAGATAGAAAACACGGATTGCAGGGATGAGCGGGTTATCCAACAATGGCGAGCGGAGGAACCACGGATTTCACCGATGACACGGATTCAGAGATTGGTGGGTGTCGTCCACTTTCTCAAGCGATCACCCAACGGGTGAAGTTGACGCTCGCCCCCAAGTGCTTCGTAATCCGAGTCATCCGTGTCATCCGTGCAATCCGTGCAATCCGTGGTTACCGTGGTTTCCATTTCTGGATTTAGGTTGAATCGGGGTCGTCGGTGGTATCCGTGGTTTGTCGATCGTCGCTCTTGGAGTTACTGCCAGAAGACACTTCTTCCTCTTCCTCAGCGTCTCCCTCAACTGAGCTTTAGGAAGTCTCTGATACCACCTCTTACAAATAAGCTGACCGTCATGGCGGCACTCAGCCCATGGAGCGGCGAACTCCAGTTCGCCGACCCACACGCCGCACCGGAGGCGCCCAGCTGCGGGCAAGGCGGCGGTGAGGGCGGTGAGTGTGTGCGGCCGCCCACCGCTTCCCCGCGAGAGGGTGCGCCTCCGGCACGAGCGGGGATTGGCGAACTGGAGTTCGCCGCTCCTTGGACTGACCGTTTCCGCAAACAGTCCGGCTCTTTTCGATAGATGGTATGAGGAAGAGGATGAAGAAGATCCGGAAATTTCCCTCGGCAGGTGGGTTAGAATCGTAGCCTCGGAAAGAGGATCCTCGGACTCGCCGAGGCTTCGGCCCCGCCATTCACGACGGCGATTCCAGCACGACCCCCGGAAATTCAGAGGGCCGCTGCCCATTCGGAACGAATGGTGCAGCGGCCCGGTGAATTCGAAGGTTACTGTGCCTTACGGGCTGACCCAGACGGGCTTGATCACGCGGCTGTTGCCGGAGATGCTCGCGGACCTCGCGATCAGGGTTCCGTTCAGGGTCGCTGAACCGCTCAGGTTGACCTGACGTTGCGTGGCAAGGATGATTGCCGCATTCTGGGTATCATTCCCCAGGTAGGGCGTATCGAACGCAGTGTCGCCGATGCGAGCGCCCGAGGTCAGGGTCACCGCGGTCCCGGTGCCGATCACGTTGAAGAGGACGCTGCCGCCAAGGACGCCGTGGAGGACAATCTTGCCGCCCACGAGCGAGAAGTTGTTCGACACGTTGATCACGAGGCTGGTCTGATTGTCGCCATAGATGTCGAAGGTGGCGCCGGCCGTGATGACGAAGTCCGTCAGATTCAGAACGACTCTGCTACTGGGAGCGGTGAGCGAGAAGTTGGTCGCCTGATTGATCATCGTGGTGACCGGAATGCTGAACAGTCCTGCATTCAACGTCGGCAGCGCCGCCGCAGCATTCGAGGCGAGCGTTGCGTCGATATTCGCCACGCCAAGCCGATTGTCGCCGTAGGTCAATTGGGGATCGATCGTATTGACCGCGACCGTTGGCAGGGTCGATGGCGAGAGCGGAACGGAACCGTCCGCCTGCGTCGTGGTGAGTCCCACGGGATTCAACTGGGCAAGACCCGAACGAACCAACCCACCGCCGGTGCGGACCAGACCATGGCCCCGAATGAACGCATTACCACTAATGGAAAGGTTTCCGCTGTTAACGCCGATATCACCGACCACGGTCGGATTGAGGGACGAACCGGTCGTGGCGGTGACGGTCGTTCCACCGCCGAGCGTCAGGATCGCGTAGTTCCGAACCTCAAGAACGCCGCCTGGAGCAAATGGTGCGTTATTGAAGCGCCACCCGGCAGCCCCAAGATTGATGCCCGTGGTGTAGAACAGCGGAAGGCCGAGCGTGGTGGCGCTAGCCGTGCTGGCGAATGCGGTTGCAGCGAGCGTGAGTGCTGCGATCGACTTTAAAAGTCGCGTAGGTGAGATGAGTGGTTTCATAGGGGTTTTAGAAACAGTGGTGTGTTCGAGGTGCGTTTTTGTCCGTCTAACTACGACGGCATCTGTCTGATTCGGGTTGGAGGCTGACGGGTTGTGGAAGGTTTAGCAAGACTGAATTTGGTCCAGCTTGAATTGGGTTTGTTTAGTAAGCCGAGCGTGGCGGATTGATGACCTGCCAGACGGTTCGGAGAATGATTGAGACATCGAGCGCGAGCTTCCAGTTCTCGAGATAGGAAATGTCGGAGGCGACGCGCTGGGCGATGGCTTCGGAGGTTTTCGCTTCGCCGCGCAGACCGCGGATCTGAGCCAATCCAGTGATGCCTGGCTTTACAAAGGCGCGGATATGATAGTTCGTCAGTTGTTCGGCAAATTGCGCATTGTGCTCCACCAAGTGGGGGCGTGGGCCGGTGACGCTCATTTCTCCGCGCAGGACATTCACGAACTGCGGCAGTTCATCAATGCTGTATCGCCGCATCCAGCGTCCCGCGGGATAGACGCGGTCGTCACCGCGCACGGCCTGCGTCGCCGTGGCTCCGTGGTTTTCCCGCATCGTCCGGAATTTGATGATCTCAAAGTTCCGATTCTGGATGCCTGCCCGGGTTTGCCGGTAAAAGAGGGAACCGGGGGATTGGATGCGTTGGACGATCCAGATCAGCACGGCCAGCGGGGGCAGGACGAAAATCACGATTGGCAACGAGACCGCCAGATCGAGGAGGCGCTTGAGTATCCGGTTAAGGGGGTTCTCGAGGGGTTCTTCGCGCAGCGTGATGAAACGCAGTCCATCGTCTTCGGTGTGGACGACCGGGTGGGCGAGGAGTTCCTCGAGGTTGCTCATGATCGAGAAACGGACGCCGATTTTCTCGACGGCCCGGACCATCTCGCGGTGGCTTTCCCGGTTATCCGGAATTCCGACGACAATGACCTGATTCACGGCGTTGCGCTGGATGACGGGCTCGATGTCGCGCGGGGTTCCGTGGCAGACGAATCCTTCGACCGTGGTCCCGACCGGCACGTCATCGGAGAGGAAGCCAATGACTTGCATGCCGAAGTGCGATTTAGTTCGCACCCATTCCTGCAAGGCGACGATCCGATCTGGCGTTCCGACGAGCAGGACCCGCTCTTCGTGGGCGCCCCGGAAAATCCGCCGCGCGAGAAAGCGCGGCAGGAAATAATTCGAGGCGAGCAGCGCCGCATAGAGCGACGGGAAGAAGACGAGCATGAAGGTTCGCGAGATATACAGATCTTTGAACAACACGAGGTAAGCGAGCAAGGCCCCCGAGGCGTAGCAGACCTGGCGCAGCGTGACGGTGTGCTGCTCCAGAAAACTCCGCTTGAAGAGGTTGACCCGCGCGAGCGTCCGGTTGCGTTTCGCGGCTTCCAACACGAGACCGGCGATCACCAGTGCGGCATAGATCGGGTAGCGCTCGATGTGCAGGATACTCGCCGACGTGAAGAAGGTGAAGGTCACCTCCGCCGTCGCGCAGAGCAGAAGGACTGCAATCACCGCCTGACAAAGCAGGAGGGTGTTGAGCAATCCGCGCGTGCGTTGCGAGATCATGGGCGCGATGGGTTATCCGCGACTGGTGGGCGTTAGAAGACGATTTGATTTCCAGGAGGGGAGAGGGCGGACCGGGGTCGAACCGGTCCAGCCTTCACTTAATTCAACGCCTTCTTCATGAAGCGGCGGCGTTCACGATAGCCGATCAGGCCGAGGAGACCCATGGCACCGAAGAACGCGGTGGTCGAAGGCTCGGGGATGGCCACGATCTCGAACTGCGTATCGCTGTTGAAGGAGATCGCCTGGTAACCCTGGATTCCGTTGAACGTGATGTCCGCTTGATTGAAGGAGGCCGTAAAGGCGGCCAGCGCTGCGGGGTTGCCGTTGAAGATCAGGCGGTCATCCGTGGAGGTACCCAGGGTGTAGGGGAGGCCACTCCAGTTGTTGATCGTCAGCGTCGAGGCCAGAGTGTGACCCGCGAGGCTTGCGAAGATCAGTTCCTGCCCACCCGAGCCGATGCCGAAGTCGAGCGTGGAGTTGAAGCTCAGCGTGAGGTTCCCGACCGTTTCCGTGACCCCGGCGAGCGAATCAGAGAACGTGATGTTGCCGCTCGTATTCGGGCCCGTGCTGCCGAGGGTCACGTTGGCCGCGTCATTGACCCGTTCATTGCCACCCAGGAGCAGCGTGCCCCCACCGGTCACGCTCACCCCGCTCGTTGTGGTAATGCTGCCGGTGAGGTTGACCGTGCCGCCGGTGATCGCCGTCGGTCCCGTGTAGGAGTTGGTCCCGGTGACGTTGAGGGTTCCAGCGGTGCTCTTGGTCAGCGTGCCGCCGGCGTTGAGTTCGCTCAGGCTGTCCAAGGTTCCCGATTGGGCATTGAAGGTGACATTCGCTACGCCTGCACCGCCGATGGAGTTGCTGACCATGTTGAGCGTGCCACCCGCGAGGGTGAGGGTCGCCGTGCCGGCACCCGTGGAGTCGCCCTTGATGATGTTGCCAGCGACGGTCAGCGATCCACCGGTCAGGTTCAGAAGGCTGTTGGTCGTCAGGTTTCCTGCGGCCGTGTTGTTGCTCATCCGGATGGCTGCTCCGAGGCCGACGCTATTCGCGACGGTCACCGCGCCACCACTGATGTTGACGTTGGCGCTGATCGTTTTTGTCCCGACGGCGGTCGCGCCACGAGTGGCAAGATCAAGACCACCAGTTCCGATGGTCACCGTTCCACCTCCGAGGTTCAGATTGGAGGTCCAGGTGTTGGTGGTGGTGCCGGAGGTAGCCCCGGAGTTGGTTCCAACCAAGACCGACGTGGCATCGAGCGTGCCGGTATCGAACGTGACGGTGTCGGTGCGGTCGCTGGCCCGATTCCCGCCGCCAATGTTCAGGCTGCTGATCAGGAGGTCGGAGCTGTGTCCGGCGAGGTTCAACGTGTTTAGGCTCGCTAGACCCGTGGTTGCGGTGCCGGTTGCGATATTCACAGCCGCCCGGGACGTTCCGTCTGCGGCGCGGAGTTGGAGGGTGCCATTGCCGGCTGCGAAGCCGACATCCCCGGAATCGCGGGAGCCGGTTCCGATGTTGAAGTTATTAACGTTCAACGTCGTGAGGCCGGTGCCGAGGGTGAGCGTATTAGTCAGGCCGCCGGTGATGCCCGCGGCAGCGTCGCCGACTGCGAGGGTGCCGGCCGTCACGGTGGTGACGGGCGTCCCTGAAGCGACAACCGGGGTCGGGAAGAGCAAGGTGGAAGCGTTGCCGGTGAGGTTGGAGCTGCTGGTTTGGCCCACGCGGACTGTTCCGGTCGCGCTGACGTTGATCGTCGCGCTGGAGAGACCCGTGAGGTCGAGGACGGCGTTTTGTCCGTTCGTCGTGCTGGTCGAACCGCCGACCACGAAGGTGCCGGCAGCCCCGGTCGTCTGGTTGAGCGAACCGCCGCCCGTGATCGTGAGGCGGGCGTTGGCACTGGCCGCACCGGGCGTCGTCGCACCCACCTGAACGTTACCCGTCAGGGAGAGCGTCGATCCGCCGGCGAGGTTGATCACATTGGCGCTGGTGCCCGTGTTGCTGTTCACGGCGAGCGCGCCGGCGAAGGAGTTGGCCGAGCCGCTCAGCGTCAACGTGCCTGCGGTCGTGACCGAGGCGGCGTCACCGAAGGTCAGGCCACCAGTCATCGTTTGGTTGACTGAGGCGACCAACGTCCCGTTGTTCACCTGCGTGACGCCGGTGTAGGTATTGGCGGCGTTCAGGGTCAACGTTCCGGTGCCGTTCTTGCGGATGAAGTTGGCGAAGGTATTTCCATTCACGAGTGCGTTGGTGATGTTCGTGGTCCCTGCACCGCCGAAGATGATTGCCCGGGCG
>JANPHH010000106.1:0-2026 GCA_031424375.1 Chthoniobacter sp.
GGCTGAGCTTGCAGAATGATCGATGATGCTTCGGAGGCCGGGGTCCCTCGGCTTCGTTACGCTCCGCTGCCAATGAACCGGCCGGCTTTCTAAGCCCATCCGGAGTCGCACACACCCAAGTGGCGAAGTCCACTTCCCTCCCCCGCGCCTCCGCTAGAAGTGGCGCTGCGCGCGTTTGGGGTCGGCGAACTGGAGTTCGCCGCTCCTTGTCCGCCCGCCGGTTCATCCCACCCCAAAAATTACGCCTGCGTATTCGGTCGCTCGGGATGACACGCGGTTTTCAAGTCTCGGTAGACCGTCTAAGGCGCCGCGGCTGGGGCCGCGGACAATGAGCCGGCGTAGTCCGCTCCCGTCCGGTGCAACTCCTGGACGAGCACCGCGCGCATCCTCTCCAGTTTTTCGCGCTGGTCCGGCGCTCTGGCGAGGTTGCTCAACTCCTCCGGATCGTGGCGCAAATCGTAAAGTTCCTCGCCATCGGTGCCGCGCAGGTAGCGGATGTATTTCCAGCCTTCATGCACCACGGCGTCATACCACGGCACGTGGTTGTGCTCGGCTTTGTGCCCGTCGGTCTTCAGCGTCGCGGTCACGCTCGATCCGTAGTGGTCGCCGGTGTGTTCGTAGAGGCAGGGGTGCGGCCACGCGGCATCCGGCTGGCGGAGCAGGGGGGTGAGGTCGTGGCCGTGCATCTTCCACGGCTGATCGAGGCCGGCGAAAGCGAAGAAGGTGGCGACGAGATCGGGGCCGCCGACGACCTGGGGGCACACTTTCCCCGCGGCGACCCGGCCGGGCATCGCGATGATCAGCGGCGAGCGATAGTTGGCGTCATAGGGCGCGAGCTTGGTGCGAAAGCCGTGCTCGCCCATCGCGAAACCCTGGTCGGCGGAATAAACCACGAGCGTGTTCTCGAGCTGCCCGCTCTCGCGCAAGGCGGCGATGAGTTGGCCGACTCCTTCATCGACCGCTGGCACGCATTCATTCACCTGGCGCACCCAATCGGTGAATGCTTTTCCGCCGCTCCCGGCTTCATCGCCCACCTTCTCGCCGCTCTTGCCGGCGATGATTCTTCCATCCGCGGCGCGCGTCCACGCCTGCGTCTGGTTCAGATAGTCCGGCTTGCCCGGTCGCGGGGGACAAATGTCTGCGGGCTCGGGAACCGGCGCGTCTTTGTAAGTGCCCCGGTGGCGCGCGGCTGGTTTCGAGGGCCCGTGAACGCTCCCGTAGCAAAGCCAGAGATACCACGGCTTCGTCACGTCGCGATGCTCACCGCGAATGAACTCGCTGGCCCACTGGGTATAGTTATCCGCCGGGTAGCCCTCGATTTCCTGCTCCACCCCATTGATCGCCAGGATCTGCTTCTCGTAATACGCGCCCGCATTCTCCGGGTGCCGGGGCCGGTTCCAGACGATCTGGTAATCCCAATCGCGTCCCCAGCCGGCATCGTCGCCCGTGTGCCATTTGCCGATCTGCGCGGTCTGGTAGCCGCGTTCGCGGAAGACCCTGGGCCAGAACGGGCACTGCTGCGGATCGTAAGTGCTTGCGGGATACGGCCCTTCCATGCGCATCGACTCGATCCCATGCGGCCAGTGTCCGGTGAGCAGGGTGGCCCGTGACGGCATGCACCACGAGCCGAGATACGCGCCGTGAAAGCGGACGCCGCTCGCGGCCAGCGCGTCGAGATGCGGTGTCTTCACCCACGGCCACGACTCGGGGTAGCAACCCACCGTCTTGTAGGACTGATCGTCCGCGAGGATGAAGAGGATGTTGGGCGGTTTCGCGGCGAGCGCCGGGGCGGCGAAGCTGAGCAGGACGAGCGAGAGGCGGAGGATCTTCGCGAGGGGGAAACGCATGATGGCCCGGAGCCTATTCAGGCGATGCGGCGGACACGACTGCAAAGCAGCGGAGAGCACGGGTGTGATTAAATGTGGTGCAGCGAAGTCTGTAGTCCCGGAGGGACAGCGGAAATTAGCCGGTGGCGTCAGCCACCGGATCGCGAAAAAAATGAATCCGCCCCGGCAGGGGCGTTTGA
>JANPHH010000107.1:0-10013 GCA_031424375.1 Chthoniobacter sp.
GCCTACTGCGCCGCGCTCGTCGATGAATTTTTCTACAAGGAGTAAACTATGCCACTGATCGCCCAAAAAGAAGCTGCTGAGTTTGTGAAAACCGGCGCCAAAGAGTTCCGCCAAAACAGCGAGACGCGCCTCACGCCCGGCGCGAAGGACATCTTCACCGAAGCGGGAGTCAAAGTCGTTTTCGACTCCACCGCCGCTGCTCCCGCGGCATCGTCCGCCCCCGCTGCGAGCAATGCGCCAGGCAACTACAGCGCGGATGACGTGCGCCTTTTCGCCTCCAAGGAAGCGAACGAAATCAAAGAGCAACTCTGCGATATCGGCCGCCGCATCTGGATGCGCGAATATTGCGATGGCAACGGTGGTAACATCTCCGCGCGGATCGGCCCGGATCGTTTCATCTGCACGCCGACCGGTGTCAGCAAAGGCTTCATGAAGCCCGACATGATGTGCATGGTGGACGGCAAAGGCACGCAGCTCGGCGGAACGTGGAAGCGCTCCAGCGAAATCACGACGCACATGGCGATCTTCCACTCGACGCCGGAAGCCATGAGTGTCTGCCACGCGCATCCGTGCCACGCGGGTGCGTTCGCGATCAAAGGAATGCAGCCACCACCGCGGCTCATCCCTGAGTTGGAAGTCTTCGTCGGCACGGTCGCCTACACGCCTTACAAGACTCCGGGTTCGCCCGAGATTGCGGCGGAAATTTTCCCGCTCGCGCCGAAGCATCAGTCCATCCTCATGGGCAACCACGGCGTCATCTGCTGGGGCAAGTCAGTCGAGGATGCTTACTTCAAAATGGAAATTACCGACGCGTATTGCCGCACCGTGATTCTCGCGCAGGCGATTCCGGGCACCGCGTCCATTCCATGCGATAAGCTGCCGGAACTGCTGAATATCAAAAAGAGCCTGGGCCTCCCTGACGACCGCTACGACCTCAAGCCCGCGGGCCTGTGCGAAGTCGATCCGTGGACGCAGATGTGCGGCTCGCACGGTTGTTCGTCGCCGGTCACGCCCTTCAATCCGATGACCAACGCCGCCGCTTCCAGCGATGCGGAAGTCGAAGCGCTGGTGCAAAAGCTCACCGACGAAATCGTCGCGAATCTTTCGAAATGAAGGTTGCCATCATCGGCGGCGGCGGCCGCGTCGGTTCGTGCGCCGCGTTCGCCTTGCAATGCAGCGGCGTCGTCCGCGAACTCCTCATCCTCGATGCCAATCAGGCGACTGCGGAAGGCGAAGCACTCGATCTCTTGCACGGCGCCGCATTCTGTAGCGATCAGGTCATCCGTGCCGGCACCTACGCCGATTGCGCCGATGCCGACATCATCTGCATCACTGCGGGTCTGCGGCGGAAGCCGGACGAATCGCGCCTCGATCTCATCAATCGCAATGTCACGCTTTTCCGCGGCATCATCGCGAGCCTCAAGGCCGGCGGCATCAAAAAGGACGCGATCATCTTCGTCGTCTCGAATCCCGTCGATATCCTCACCTATCTCGCCTGGAAGGAAACCGGCCTGCCGGAAAGTCAGGTCATCGGCCTCGGCACGATGCTCGATACTTCGCGCTTCTGCTCGCTGATCGCCGACTCCATCAAGCTCCCGCCGTCGCAGGTTCGCGCGATGATTCTCGGCGAACATGGCGACTCGATGGTGCCGATCTGGTCGTCCGCGACCGTAGATGGATTCCCGCTCACGAAGTTTGCCGGAATGACCGCTAATTTCCAAAACCAGATCTTCGAGCGCACGCAGAAGAGCGGCGCGGAAGTCATCTCGCGCAAGGGTGGCGCGGGCTGGGCCGTGGGTGTCGCGATCCGCGAAGTGATCGACTGTATTGCGCTCGATCGGCGGCGCATCCTGCCCGTGTCTGCCTTGGTCAAAGGCACCTACGGCATCCGCGACGTATCGATCAGCGTGCCGACCGTCATCGGGCGAGCGGGCGTATTGCAGCAGATCGAAATCGAGCTTTGGCCGAAGGAGCTAAACGGCCTCCAATCCTCCGCCAAGGCCCTCAAAGACACGATCGGCAAGGTCCAGGGCTGACGTCTCCCGAATGCCGAAGTCGCTCGACCAGAAGATCGCCGACATCCGGGCGAATCCCTCGGGGAGCAAGGCATTCATCATCGCTGATGCGAAGGATGCCGATATGGCGTTTGGCATTACCGCGCCTGGGCGGAAGCGGCCGCTCAATCCGGAGCGCGTGCTCAAGTCGGAGATCCGCTGGAAGACACTCGCGGAATACCGGCAGCAGATTCGCGAGGTGGTGCAGCAGGGACTCATCGACATCATGCTGTGCTCGGCGTCGAACGTGGAGCAGCTCGCGATCAACGAGCGGCTCTTCGAGAACTCGCATATCACGCCGGCCGCCCGCGCAAACGATGCGACGGACATCTGGGTCATTCGCGGGGCCGAATACATCCAGCAACCCTCGCAGCCGTTTCGCACCGCGACGATCGACCACATCAAATGCGGTCAGATCGACTGCGATCCCGCCGCACCGCACATCGGCGCGGATCTCGGACTTTACTCCGTCACCTTTACCAACAACCTCGCGCGCGATTACGAAACGCTGCGCGCGTTTAAGGAGTTCCGCGAAGAGGCGGAGCGGAAAAACTTCCGCTACTTCCTCGAAGTGTTCGACCCGAACGTCGATCCCGGCATCTCGGCGGAGCAGGTTGATGGTTTCATTAACGACCACATCATCCGCAGTCTCGCCGGCGTGACCGAGCGCGGGAGGCCGGTGTTTTTGAAAATCGTCTATCGCGGGCCGAAGGCGATGGAGGAGCTTGCGGCCTACGATCCGAACCTGGTCGTCGGCATTCTCGGCGGTGGCGCGGGGACGACTTACGATGCATTCAAGCTCATCGCGGAAGCGCAAAAATACGGCGCGCGTGTGGCGCTCTACGGTCGCAAAATCAACAACGCCGAGCATCCGCTCGCGTTCATCGAAATGCTGAGGCGCATCGTCGAGCACGAGATTTCACCAGAGGAAGCGGTGCGCGCCTATCACGGCGTGATGCAGGCTTCGGGGATCGCTCCTTTGCGGAAGCTCGAGGACGACCTGCAACTCACGTCCGGCATCACCAGTTACGGCGGCTCCGGCTCGACGATCGTGAAACCTGGCGGCGCGCCGGAGCAAACCATCCCCGATGCAAAACCGTCGCGCATCCGCCTCGACGAACAACTCGCGCGACTGCGCCAGCGGCTCCCGAATTAGCACCCACGAAATTATGTCACTCATCGACCAAGTCAGACTAGCCGGCGTCGTCGGCGCGGGAGGCGGCGGATTTCCTGCGCACGTAAAGCTCGGCTCGAAAGCCGAGATCATCATCGCCAACGGCGCCGAGTGCGAACCGCTACTGCACAAGGATGCGGCGGTGATGGAGCATTACGCGGCGGATGTCGTTCGCGGGGTGGAACTGTGCATGATGACGACCGGCGCTGAGGAGGGCGTGATCGGCATCAAGGCGAAGAAGAAAAAGGCCGTCGAAGCGATCGAGCAGGCGTGCAAAGGCACGCGCGTCCGCGTGCAGTTGCTGGGCGACTTTTACCCCGCGGGCGACGAATACGATCTCGTCTATACCGTCACCGGAAAACTCATCCCGCCCGGCGGTCTGCCCATCCACGTCGGCGCGATTGTGAGCAACGTCGAGACGCTGGTGAACATCGCGCAGGCCGTCGATGGCAAGCCGGTCACGCACAAAACCATTACCATCGCCGGCGCCGTCGCCGAGCCCGTGACGCTCACCGTGCCCATCGGCATCAGCTTCCGCGAGTGCATCGCTGCGGCGGGCGGCGCGACTTGCGACGATCCCGTGCTCGCCATCGGTGGCCTGATGATGGGCGAAACGAGCGACGACCTCGACAAGACCATCGTCAAGACGAGCACCGGCGCGATCATTCTCCCGCGCACCCATCACGTCATGGAGAAGAAATTCAAGCCGCCGGTGAAGCAGGCCGCGATCGGGAAATCCGCGTGCGACCAGTGCCGCTACTGCACCGAATTCTGCCCGCGCTTTCTCCTCGGCTACCAGGTCGAGCCGCACCAGGTCATGCGCACGCTCGCCTTCACCGGCACGGGTGCCGAGCGCTTCAACGAATGGGCCGCGCTCTGCTGCTCCTGCGGCCTCTGCACGCTCTACGCCTGCCCCGAGGAACTGTATCCGAAGGAAGCCTGCGACGATTCGAAAGCTGTGCTTCGGAAACAGAACTTCAAGTGGACTGGCAAGACCGACATCAAAGTCCACCCCATGCGCGACGGCCGGCACGTGCCGATCAAGTCGCTCATGAAAAAGATGCACGTTGAACAGTACGACAACCCCGCTCCGCTCCGCGCCGGCATCGTCGAGACCCGCAAGCTTGTCCTTCCGCTGAAACAAAGCGCCGGTGGTCCGACCGTGCCGCTTGTCAAAGTCGGCGACACCGTGAAAGCCGGGCAGCCCATTTCCGAACCCGCGCCCAACGCCCTCGGAGCCATCATCCACGCTCCCTTCGCCAGCACGGTCACCGCCATCGCGGACGACCGCATCACCCTTACCAAATCATGAACGAAAAATCCGTAGGCCTCATCGAACTCTCCAGCATCGCCGCTGGTTTTTCCGTCGCGGATTCCGCGCTCAAAGCGGGCAACGTGAAGCTGATGCTCTCTCGCTCCATTTGCTCGGGGAAATACATGATCCTCCTCGCGGGCGACACCGCGAGTGTCGAGGCCGCCATTGCCACCGGCACCGAGACTGCCGGCGGTTGCCTCATCGACAACATCGTCATTTCCAACCTGCATCCCGATGTGCTCAACGCCATCGGCCGGACCAGTCCCGTCGAGCCCACCGGCGCGCTCGGCATCTTCGAGAGCTTCAACGTCGCCACCCTCATCAAGGCCGCCGACGCCGCCGCCAAGGCTGCCGACGTGACCCTGCTCGAAGTCCGCCTCGCCATGGCCCTCGGCGGAAAAGCGTTCTGCACGCTGACCGGCGACGTCTCGTCCGTCCAGGCCGCCGTCGCCGCCGGTCGCGCCGTCATCGCCGAAGCCGGCGTCTTGGTGAATGCAGTGGTGATTTCACGCCCCCACCCGGACGTGTATCGCGAAGTGATCTGACGGCGGACCTGACGTTTCCAACCTGAGCCACTCCAATTTCACCATGAGCAACCTTCGCGATCCCGAGCGGACCATCGAATTTGAATTCATCCGGGCCACCGAGAATGCCGCGCTCCATGCGATGCATTGGATCGGGCGCGGCGACAAGGAGAGGGCGGATGCCGCGGCCTGCGATGCCATCTACGGCGTCTTCGACCTCGTCGATATCTGCGGCGAAGTCGTCATCGGCGAAGGCATCAAGGACAATGCGCCCGGCATCTTCCTCGGCGACAAGCTTGGGACCTGGAAGGAAGGCGCGCCGCGCTTCGAGATCGCGCTCGATCCGATCGACGGCACCACGAACATCTCGAAGGGAATGGCGAACTCCATCTCGGTGATAGCCGCGGCCGAGACGCCTGGCCCGGCCGTGATGAAAAACATCCCGAGCTTCTACGTGAACAAGATCTCCTACGGTCCCCAGGTCGCCCAACTCGTGGCCGCTGAAGGTCTGCAGCGGAGCCTGCTCGACCGCCCTCTGGTGGAGACCCTGGGCCTTGTCGCCAAGGCACTCGGCAAGCGCCTCCCGGAGATCGTCGTGCTCTTGCTCGACCGGCCTCGCAACCAACCACTCATCGACCAAGTCCGCGCGGCCGGCGCCGGCGTGCGCATGATCGCCGATGGCGACATCACCGCAGCGGTCGCCCCGTCCCTGCACGACTCCGGCATCGACCTGTTCATCGGCATCGGCGGCACTCCGGAAGGCGTCCTCACCGCCACCGCCCTCCGCGCGCTCGGTGGCGATCTCCAGATGCGCATGTGGTTCCGCGACGAAGCGGAGCGCCGCCAACTCGGCGCCGGACTGTCACCGGAGGAACTCGATCACGTTTATACCTCGGAAGAAACCGTCCCCGGCAAGAGCGCGATCTTCTGCGCCACCGGCATCAGTGACAGCCCGCTGCTGCCTGGGGTGAAGCTGATCGGCAAAACCGCGATCACCCATTCGATCCTGATGCGCGCTCGCAGTCAGACCGTGCGCTACATCCGCGCCGTGCATAATCTCGAGCGCAAGACCATCCACCTCCGCAGCGACCGGGCCGACCACCGGATCTGAGGCGCGGGATTACGATGTGCGCCATGGAAATGTGGAGCGCACTTCGGGCACGCGCCAGTCCCGTCGATGTGTGGTTTTAGCGGGGGGCGATCACACAATTTGCCATCCGCGGACGCCGGCCCATGCGATTAGCGGAGGGCCGGTCTTTAACTAATGCCATTTTCCGTCATACCAGAACCTTCCGCGGGTGCGGCCACCTTGCTCCCGAGTGCGGAGCGGATCAGCGCGATGGTCGTGCGCGTCGCGGTCGTCATGGCGCTGCTCCTCGGGGGGAGTAATCTCGTCATCTGGCTGCTGGGCGCGGTGCCGAGCATCCCCTTCTGGCCCGACCTGATGGTCATGCGCATGAACACCGCGATCGGCATCACCACCGCGGCGCTCTCACTCGTCTGCTGCGATGCCAGCGCCGGTACCGGATGCCGGCGTCTGGCGCAGGTGCTCGGTGGAATCGCGGGGGCGATCGGCGCACTGACCGCCGTGGAGGACCTTGCCTCGATCAACCTCGGGATCGATCTCCTTTTCGCACCCGCTACCATCCCCGGCGATCTCGCCAATGCCATCGTGCGCCATCCGGGCCGCATGAGCCTGAACGCGGCGCTGTCCCTCGCGCTCCTCGGGCTCGCGCTGGTCGGGATCGACTGGTCCATCCCGATGGGAAAGCGGCGCATTTGGTTCGCACCCGGGGTCGTTTTACTCGCCTCGCTGCCCGTCACCCTCGGCCTGGTGGGTTACCTGCTGGGGATCGTGAAGTTCACCGGGATCCTAAGTTCCACGAATGTTCTTCTACACACCGCGCTGTCGCTTCTCGGCCTGTGCGTCGGCGTGCTCGCGGCGCGGCCTGCGCGGCCTCCCGTCAGCCGCGTATTTTCCACCGGTGCCGATGGCCTGTTGCTCCGCTGGACGCTGCCGGGTTCGACCGCGCTCTTCTTCGTGCTCGGCTGGCTGATCGCGCTCGGCCGCCGCGCCGGGATGGTGGGCCCCGGCGAAGGCACGGCGCTGATGCTCTACGGGGGAATCGTCTTGCTCTTCGGGTTGCTCGCCGCCGCTGCCCGGGCGGTGGGTCGCCAGGAAATCCGCGCCCGTCTGGCGGCCGACGCCTTGCGTCGTGGGCAGGAACGCAGCCGCGCGATCATCGACACCGCGCTCGATGGCGTGCTGCTTATGGACTCCGGCGGGGCGATCGTGGATTGGAACCCGGCCGCCGAGCGGATCTTCGGGTGGCGTCGCGAGGAAATCCTCGGGCAACCGCTCGCCGACTGCGTCATCCCGGAAGAATTGCGCGACGCGCACCGGCGCGGGCTCGAGCGCTACCTGGCCACGGGCCACGGACCGATCCTCGGCAAGCGGCTCGAACTCGAAGCGCTGCGGCGCGACGGCACCCGCTTTCCGGTTGAACTCAGCATCAATCCACTCCCCGGCACCGCGCAGGCGCTCTTTGTCGGCTTCGTGCGCGACAATACGGAACGCCTCGCCGCGGATGAAAAGCTGCGTTCCGCGAAAGAAGCTGCCGAAGCCGCTTCGCGCGCCAAAGACAACTTCGTGGCCGCCCTTTCCCACGAACTGCGCACCCCGCTCACGCCCGTGCTGCTCAGCGCCACCGTGCTGCGGGAGGACCTGCGGCTGCCCGCCGACGTGCGCGCGGAGATGGCCATGATGGAGCGCAACATCGGCCTCGAAGCGCGGCTCATCGATGACCTCCTCGACCTCACCCGCATCACCCGCGGGAAACTCCCGCTGCGGCTCGAACCGTGCGACGTGCATTCGCTCCTCTCACATGCCGTAGACATCGTCCGCGATGATGCGCGGGCCAAGAATATCGAAGTCGACCTCCGACTCTCGGCTCAGCTTTTCGGCATCACCGGCGATCCCGCGCGGCTTCAGCAGGTGTTTTGGAATTTGCTCAAGAACGCCGTGAAATTCACCCCGACGGGTGGCCGGATCGTGATCAAAACGCACGACGCTACCACCGGCGAACGGCTCATCGTGGAGGTCGCCGACACGGGACTTGGATTTTCGCCGGCGGTCGCCGAACAGATTTTTCGCCCCTTCGAGCAGGCCGGCCGCGAGGCCGATCACCGGGCCGGCGGCCTCGGCCTCGGCCTCGCGATCGCCCGGGCCATCGTCGATCTGCACGGCGGGGCGATTCACGCGGAGAGCCCCGGCGAAGGGCTCGGCGCCACCTTCGCAGTCGAGTTCCCCGGCGCCACGCTGCCCGTCCACGGCATCGTCTCGGATGACCCCGAGCCCGGCGAAGCTGCCCCGGCCACGCCGCGGCGCATCCTGCTCGTGGAAGATCACGAGGCCACGCTCACCGTCCTCACCCGCTTGCTCAAACGCGCCGGCCACACCGTCACTCCCGCCTCGAGCGTCGCCGCCGCCCTAGCCGCCGCCGCGGCGAGCAATTTCGAGATCCTCATCTCTGATCTCGGCCTGCCCGACGGCACGGGCGTGGAGCTCATCCGCGCTCTGCGCATCGACTACCCGGATTTTCGCGTCATCGCCCTCTCCGGCTACGGGATGGAGGAAGACCTGCAGCGCACGCAGGGAGCCGGCTTCGACGATCATCTGGTCAAGCCGGTTGACTTCGATCAGCTCCGCCGCGCCCTGCGAAAGCTTACGACCCACGTCTGATACCAAACTGAGTTGAACGCCGGACGATTCGGCCCGGCAGGGCCTGAAGAAATTAGCCGGTGGCGTCAGCCACCGGACTTGAGTCACAAAGAGACCGAGCCCCGGCGGGGGCGGCAGAAATTCCAGCGCCCCTGCCGGGGCGGAGCGCTTTATTCCGTGATCCGGTGGCTGACGCCACCGGCTAATCTCCGCGGAGCCTCCGGCTCCAGGAAACGTCCGGTTTTCAAAAGCGTTTGGTATGACGCGCCCGGCTTGCCCGTTCGCGCGGGCGAGGGTAGGAACGCCGCATGGACCTGCGGACCGCCCTTCACACCCACTTCGGCCACGAGGAATTTCGCGACGGCCAGGAGCCGGTCATCCGCGCGCTGCTCGACGGCGAATCCGCGCTCGCGCTTTTCCCCACGGGCGCGGGGAAGTCGCTGTGCTACCAGCTCCCGGCGGTCTTGATGGAAGGCACGGCGCTCGTCATTTCGCCGCTTATCGCGCTGATGAAAGATCAGGTCGATGCGCTGCGGGCGCGCGGGATCGCGGCGGCGCGGCTCGACTCCAGCCTCACCGCGGAGGAAACGCAGCGCGTGTATGCGGACCTGCGCGAGGGCGCGTTGAAGCTGCTTTACGTCGCGCCGGAGCGGTTGTCCGGCGAGGCATTTTTGGAGCGGCTGCGGCGGGTGAAAATCTCACTGCTGGCGATCGATGAGGCACATTGCATCTCGGAGTGGGGCCACAATTTCCGCCCGGAATATCTGCGGCTCGCGCGCGTCGCGGAGGAACTGGAACTGCGGCCCGTGCTCGCGCTCACGGCCACGGCGACGCCGGATGTGGGGCGCGATATTTGCAAGGCGTTCGGCATCGCGAGCGAGCGGCACGTGCAGACTTCCTTCCGCCGCAAAAACCTCCATCTGCGCATCACCCCGTGCGCCGCCGGCGAAAAGCTGGCGGTGCTGACGAAGCGTCTCGCCAGCGCGAAGGTCCAGCCCGCGGTGGTGTATGTCACTTTCCAAAAAACGGCCGAGGACGTGGCCGCGCACCTCGCGCGGGCGGGGCTGGCGGCGCGGGCGTATCACGCGGGGATGACCGCCGAGGATCGCGACGCGACGCAAGAGGCCTTCATGAGCGGCGCCTGTGAAGTGATCGTGGCGACCATCGCCTTCGGCATGGGCATCGACAAAGCGGACATCCGCAGCGTCATCCACTTCAACCTGCC
>JANPHH010000108.1:0-4305 GCA_031424375.1 Chthoniobacter sp.
CTCCAACGCCAGCGGGTAGAGCTTGAAGCCGCTCGGCTCATCGGGATTCCAATCGCCGCCCAAAGTCGTGCCGCCCGCCGCGCATTTGATGATCGCAATGGGCGCCCCGGTTTCCTGCGAAACGCGCCGGGCAAAGCTGAGTTCCGGTCCGACGAGATTGCGCACAGACTGAAGCGCGACCCATCCGTTGGAAGCCTGCTTTTGCTCACGCCCGATGTTGTAGGAAAACAGGATCTTGTCCTGCGGCGCATCCAATCCGGCGAACGGCGGAAAGCGCTGGATGTCCTTCACCTTCGAATCAGCACCCTCCATGTTGGACTGACCCGCGAAGATAAAGACGCGCACGGTTTTGGTGTCCCCATCGGCAGGTTGGGCCGCCATCGGCGCGAGCAGCAGGGAGGCTATGAAGGCGAGGAAGGCAAGAGCGGATTTCATCGGGCCTACTTCTTCAATTGCTTGAGTTCCGCCATCGCCTCAGCGAGCCCCCTACCCACGCCGCCGAGGATTTTTGCCGAGCCGAGATAGTGGAATTCGAGATTTGAAATTCCTTTCTCCAGCACCGTGCGCTCGCGCTCCGTCATTGCTTCCATGCGCATTTTTTCCAGCAGCGCCTTTTCCTCGGCAGTGTTCAGCTTCTTTGAACTCTCGGTCGCGAGCTTCTTCGCACGCTGTTTGATCTCACCATCCTTCGCCTTGGCCGCAGTCAGCTCCTTGTCCCAGTATTTCTCCGCCAGCACTGCCGCGACGTTGCCCTTCAACTCCGGCAACTGCGCCGGAGCGGCCATGGCATCGCGGATGTTCTGATGCTTCGACTTGTAGCGCTGCTGGTCGGGGCCGTAATCCGCGGTCGGACCTCCGACGCCGATTACACCGATGACGAATGGCATCTTCGGCGCGTTCAAATCCTTCCGCACATCTCGGATGAAATGCGCCATCGCCGTGCTGTAGGCATCGTAGCCGCCGGCCTTGTCGCGGTTCGGATATGTGCCGCCGTCCACCATGTCGTTCCAGCCTTGGAACCACGCGAAGCCAGCGATTTCGTAACCTTGCGCCGCGTCGTATCCGGGCACCACACGCTTCGGGTCAGCGAGCACCTTTTTCACGTGCTCGATCATCAGCCGGTAATACCCGCCCGTCGCCTTCGCTTTCTCCGCATTCATCGCCGCCACGTCCTTCCCCTGCTTTTTAAAATTGGCGAGCTGCGCCTCATTGAACACATACGGCCCCGCGCTCGGAGGACGGAAATCCGTGTTCAGGCTCTTGCCGCCCCACGAGGTCTTGATGAGCAAGATGGGCGCGTCGGTGAACTTCTGCATGGTGAGCCCGAACGTGAACTCCGGCCCGATCTTTTCCGTCGTTGCGCCAAAGCCTGCGGTGAGCTTGCCCGTCTGCTCCGTCGTATCGTCCTTCGAGCAGCCGATGGAAGAAATCCACACGCGCTCGCACACCTTCGGCTTCCCATCCGCGCCGAGCATCTCAGCGAGCATCGGCTTCGTCGCCGGGTCCATGCCGATGTGCTCGAACGTGCTGATCTTCGCGTGGCCCTGCATGTTCGACTGTCCGGCGAGGATGAAGATTTGCAGCGGTTTCGCTGTGGCGGTGAGCGCCGTCGCGAGCAGCGCGGCGAGGAATACGACGTGTTTCATGGTTGTGGCTTCGGTTTGGCTTTGGGAGCAGTGCGCCCAGCGGCCTTGCTCGATTCGAGCAGTGTTTTGAGTTCGGTCACGATCTCCGGGTGCATGAAGTACAAATTGGTCGTCTCGCCGGGATCGGTCTCGAGGTTGTAGAGTTGGCCCGGCGCATCCGGCGCGGTGTCGGGGAGGGCGAAGGGTTTGAGTTCACCTTTTTCGTAGTTGTTCCCGCCGGAGCCGCGGTGATCGAGATATTTCCAAGGGCCCCTGCGAATCGCGAGTGCGAGACTAATGGTCTGGTGCAAGGTGAATGGGCGTGCTCCCGTACCGTCCTCTTTCCCGAGCAGCACGGGCAGAAGATCGAAGCTGTCCTCGGCGGCGTCGCTCGGCAGTGCGGCACCGGTCATCGCGGCGCAAGTCGCCATGACATCAGTGAGGCAAACCGTCTGGTCGCTCGTCCTATCGGCTGCGATTCGCCCCGGCCAGCGGACGATGAAGGGCACGCGATGTCCGCCTTCCCACTGGTCGCGTTTCATCCCGCGCCACGGCCGCGCGCCGTCGTGGCCGTAGTCGGCGCGCATGTGGACGACGCTGGTGGTCTCCGGTCCGTTGTCGCTGGAGAGCATGACCACCGTGTTGTCCGCCATCCCGAGCCGCTCCAGCGCTTCCATCAGTTCACCGACGATGGAATCGAACTCATGGATGAAATCCCCGTGCGGCCCCGCCTTCGTGCTGCCCTGAAACCGCTTCGACGCAAACGACGGCAGATGCGCGGCGTGCGTGGAGTGCAGGAGGAAGAAGGGCTTCTCCGGCCGGCTCTTCGCGTGTTGTTCGAGAAACTCCCGGCTCTTTTGCAGGAAGAGCATATCCACTTCTTCGAGGTCAAAGTCCGGCGCGATCATCCCGGCGCGGTTATCGAAGGCATACGGATGCTTGGGCAGTTTCGACTTATCGAGCATCACGGTGGGCGGCACCGGAATGCGATCGCCATCGATGAAAGCGTAGAGGTAGTCCGTGCCCGGACAGCACGCCGTGCCGAAGAACCGGTCGAAGCCGCGATGAATCGGCGCATCCGGAATCGCGCGCGAGTAATCGATCATCTTTACGCCTTCGACGCCGCCCTTCGTGATGCGCTGCCCGTCCTTGTCGAAGAAACTCAGCCCGACATGCCACTTGCCCGTCATCGCCGTGGCATAGCCCTGATTGCGGAGCATCTGCGGCAGCGTCAGTTGATCCTGTTTAATCAAACAAGGCCCGCCCACGCCTTCGAAGACGCTGCGATAGTTGATGCGAAACGCCATCCGACCAGTGAGCAAACTGTAGCGACTCGGCGTGCAGACCGTGGACGGCGAATGCGCATCCGTGAATCGCATCCCATCGCGCGCCAGCCGATCGATGTTGGGCGTGGGAACTTTCGACTCCGAGTTGTAGCATCCGACGTCGCCGTAGCCGAGGTCGTCGGCGAGGATGAAAAGGATGTTGGGTAGAGTTGGCGTGGACGGCACGTTTGCGCCGTGCAACACGCCGAAAAGCGGGATTAGCGGGGCGAGACGGAGAAACCTCAAGAACGATGCGATTTGGCTGGGCATGGTTCGCTTACTCGGGGTTCGTCAGCGTGGCTGTGAAAGCGAATGCGCGGCAGGCGGAATTGTATTGGCCTCGATCCATATCCTTGCTTCGCCGATGCGGTCGTTGGTTGTCACCCGTTGAAGTCTGGGGGGCATTACGAAGGCGATCGAGCGCCTTGCGGCGAGCAATGAGATGTTTGGCGACGGCATTCGTCTCGCCGGCCTTGACCTGCTCACGCGCCCACACGTCGGCAAAGGCATGATAGCTCCAGCCGCGACTATCGTTGATAAACGACTGCGCAGCCGCGGCGGCGAGATGAGCAGTGATGCCCGGACGTTTGCCGGTAAGGTAGATTTTCTTCAGCGGCATCACGTATGCCAGCAGGTAACCGCCCGTCGCGTCCCCGCCTGCGATGTCGCGAGGGGCATGGGTCGGCTTCTCAGCAGCGAATGCCGTGAAGGTGAGTAAGCTCGATGCGGGAAGTGTGGCGAAGCATTTCATGACGGAATCGTTGCTGCTTACTGCCCCACTCTGAGGCGGACGAAGACATTGGCCCCGAGCGCCGGAATGGTGACGGCGACGTGATCCGTTGGGCTGCCGGGCGTGATCGTGACCGAACCCGCGGAGGTCGCAGGAATCGTCACCGGGGTCCAGCCGATGAAATCGCCTCCATATTCGACCACCTGCGTCGTGAATGGCAGGGATACGTCGCTCCGATCATACTCGAAGAGCCAGTTGTTTCCGCTCCGGGTTAGATTCGGAAGAGCGGAAAACGAGGGACTCATCGGATTGCCCCCGAGCGCGAACGCCAGAAGGTTGGGAATACCATCACGATTCGGATCGTCCCCCGGTCCGTCGTTGACACCGGCAGTCATCCCGTATGCGGGATTGGCCGCCCAGGCTCCGTAGGCCGTCAGCACGACCTGCCTTAGAGCGTGTCATGCACTTTAGCGGAAGAGTGAGTAAAGTGAAAGAGTCACGAAGGCCAGCCAATGGAGGCCGGCGAGGGAAGAGGATAACCTCTCGTAGTCGCGACCGAGGCGGCGGAAGCGTGCGGCCCAGGCAAACGAACGCTCGACGACCCAGCGTCTGGGGAGCAAGACAA
>JANPHH010000109.1:0-18176 GCA_031424375.1 Chthoniobacter sp.
GTGAGGGCGAGGTCGGGTGATTTGCTATATTGCAGATTCCCGGATTGAGGAATTCTCACCGCAGCGAATTCTCCCAAGCCTTGGAGTTCTTTGCGAATGGGCGTGCTGGTCACGCCGCGCACGTCGGTCTCGGGATCGAGGAGCGCGGCGACTTGTCGCCCGAGCGCGGCTCCAGCGCGCAGCGTGTTGGCGTCCTTCGGTAACGGCACGCGCGGCCAATCCTGCCGCAAGGCTCCCCGGTTCTCATAACAATAGGCGGGAGAGTGAAGGATGGCGACGATGTGGAAGAAGAGGTCTTCCGACTTCGCTCCAAGACCAGCAAGATAACTGCGACCGGCAGGCGTGAAATTTGGGAATGGGCCGGAACCGCCGCCTCCTGCTTGTTCTGCAAACAGATCGGGCGTCTCTCTCACCACGCTGGTCATGGCTTCCTGCTTTGCCTCACCAGAAAGAAGCAATGGAAAGAATAGCGAAACGCTTTCAATGACGTGGTAAGAGGTGATCGCCGAGCTGACGACCGGCGGCGTAAAGCCCTTTCGTGTTCGTTGTGCCAGCACGAAGCCGAGATTGTTTTGGAAGATATGCGGACGAAAGTCTGCCCGCCGTTCATCGAGCAATTTCGTTTCGCCCTCCCAATACAGCCACCTCACATCGAGTGGGCGGTAGCAGTAGCGAACGAAGCCTTCTTTGTTGATTCCCCGCTTTCGCAGAAGATCGCGTGTCTCTTCCGCATCGAAACGATCGTCGCTGCCCATGATCTCAGGCGCTTCGTTCTTCATGGCGGAATGGGAAACTGTTGGATCGAAATACCTCTCGATCTTCGCTTTTAGCGGAGGGAGATCGATCGATACCAAATCCGCATCGCGTGCCGTCTTCACTCCGGAAAAACACGCCGTGAAGAGGGTGGTGAGTTTGGTCCAACTCACGTAGTGCTCGGACATTGGACACGGCTTGAACAGGTAGCCGAACTCAACCGGAGGGATGAGGGTTTGATAGCTGCTCCGCATCGCCGGATCGCTAACAGAAGCGAGGAGCGCACCACGGCGCTCTTCCGCACGGGCTTGGTCCCAGTCGCGATATAAGACCTCTCCGGCGGCGGGGTGTTGCTCAGCCGGTTTACGGATCAGTGTCGTTACGGATGTTCCGACCTTGATGCCGATGTTTCCAGAGCCCATCGCGAAGACGGTTTCGCTAGTTCGCCCGTCGGGAGCGTATTCAGAAATGATCCGGTCTCCGTGGAGGTTATCGACCCAAATTTCGTCGAATGCTTCAAGGTAACGCTCGCGCATGCCGGGATGGGAGAGGCCGTCGAGCCACGAGTAATTCGAGATGTAGCAGACGATGCCATGCCTATCCGGCGCGGGCGGGCGGACGGTAGGCGTGTCTTCGTCCGGTGCGCCCTCAACAATGCGGCGCTCGGCCATGCGGAAGAAACGCACGTAAAGATCGTTGAGGCCCTGGCCTTGCGGCTTTGGCGCGGACTTGGTCTCGCGGTAAGCTTCGCTCAGTCCCCGTTCCTCATCCATTGAGATACCGGAAAAGCCGTCGTAGGGCGGGTTGCCGAGGATGACAAGAATCTCGGCGTCGCGTTTCACGCGGTCGGCGGCGTCACGTTCGGCGGCGAGTTCGGGGAAGAGCAGCGTTTTCGGCTCCTCGGGGGGAACCCAGCCGGTGAGGGCATTGGTGAGATAGACGCCCGCGCGTTCGCCCTTGTCGTGATCAAGCGCGCCATTCCAGCGCTGGAGCAGAAGATCGAGCTGGAGATGGGCGATGACGTAGGGCGCCGGCAGGAGCTCGAAACCGAAGAGGCGTTTCTGCGCGGCTTCCTTCACCATCAGCCCAGCCTGCGTCTCGCCGACACTCTCCTTCAAGCGTCCGTGGATGAGGCGCAGGGTCTCGACGAGATAGGCGCCGGTGCCGCAGCAGGGATCGAGGACGACGACGTTCTTGCTCGCGAGGCCATCGGGGAGGCCGAAGTTTTCCTGCAAGGCGCGGTCCACGCGGGCGACCATGTATTTGACGATCTCGGGCGGGGTGTACCAGACGCCGAATTGCTTGCGCAGCTCGGGGTCGAACTCGGCGAGGAAGGGCTCGTAGAAGTATTGGACGGCTTCGCCGAGCGCGAAGCGCTGGAAGAAGGCGGCGCGCTCGACGCGGGCGAGCGTGGCCTCGGTCCAGTCGAGCACTTCCTCCAGCCCGAGGTGGCGGAGCTGCTGCGGGTCGGCGAGCTGATGGAAGAGGGTGCGTAGGACGGGCAGGCCGAGGTGGTAGCCGGCGGTGCGCCACTGGAAGCGGTCGCCGGGTTTGGGGTTGCCTTCATTCCACAGCACCCACGCGGAGAAGACGCCGTAGAAGAGGGTCTGGATGAGGGTGGAGCGGAAGAAGTGTTCGCCTTTGTCGCCCTTGAACTCGATGCCGAGCGCGCCACCGAGGGCCTCGGCGATGGGGGCGAGCGCGTTCGAGTCCGCGCCTTCGACGCGGGCGCGGGCTTCGCGGGCGTAGCTGGCGAGGTAGGCGGCGAGGTCCTTGGGCGTGGCGAGCCGGGCGCGATTGAGCAGCACGCGGCGGAGGTATTCGGTGAGGCGTTCGCCGAGGAGGGGGTGGTCCTTGGGGTGCCGGGCGATTTCCCAGAAGGCGGCGACGCTTTCGGCGATGTGGAAGTCTTCTCCGGCGACGGGCTTGCCGCCTTCCCACGTGTAAAGGGCGAAGCTGCGGTAGTTGGTGAGGAGGATTTGCCCGTAGCTTTCGAGATAGCCGCGCACCTGTGGAGTCTGCGCGAGTTTAAGCAGGTCGTGATCGATGGGCTTCACCTCCAGCACGCCGCGCTCGGGTTTGAGCTTCAGAAGGGAGACTTCGCCCGGATGCTTGCGCGGAGAAGAAGCCGCCATCGGGCAAACCGGCGCCGCTATTCGCCGGGTGAACGATTGCGACGATCTTCGGCTTCAACTTTACACCGACGGAATTGAGAAGATTTGCGAGCGCCGGGTAGCCGGAGGTCTCGGGAGTGCCTGCACCGCTGGCGGCGTACAAGTCCGCGAGATAACTTTCCACAGGGGTCATGCGGGAATGTTGTGCGGCTTTTCAGGATGCGGCTCACGCTTTTTGTAGCGATTCCTTCGAATGCGAACCGCCCGCGGTATCGAAGTCGCGCGTCCGGGGCGCCAGTCGCACGGGGTGGAGGACAGCCTGCGGCACACCGGAGATGCCGTGGACGCATTCTGCGACGACGCAGGGGTTGCAGTTCCTGGGAGCCGTGAGCGGTGAAGCCGCCTCTGCACGCCTTCGAACGATCACGAATCACGGCCCCCATCCCACTACGGGGTTGAACAATCCCCCGCCTTCGGAGTCTTATCCGCTCCTTCATGTCCACCACCCAGGAAATCACCGAGCAAGTCCGCCAGGCCAGCCAGTGGATCGCACCCGTGCAACAGGAGATCGCCCGCGTTGTCGTGGGCCAGAAGTATCTCGTCGAAGGGCTGATCACAGGCCTGCTGACCAATGGCCACATCCTCCTCGAAGGCGTGCCCGGTCTGGCCAAGACGCTGACCGTGAAGACCCTCGCCCAATGCGTGCACACGGGTTTTTCCCGCATCCAGTTCACCCCCGATCTGCTCCCGGCGGATCTCATCGGGACGCTGATCTACAATCCACGCACGGGAGAGTTCACCACGAAGCAGGGGCCGCTTTTTTCCAACCTGATCCTCGCCGATGAGATCAATCGAGCGCCGGCAAAGGTGCAGAGTGCGTTGCTCGAGGCGATGCAGGAGCGGCAGGTGACGCTCGGCGACACGACGTATCCGCTGCCCGATCCATTTCTCGTGCTGGCGACGCAGAACCCGCTGGAGCAGGAAGGCACGTATCAGCTTCCCGAGGCGCAACTCGACCGCTTCATGCTGAAGCTGCGCGTGGGTTATCCGAATCGCGCGGAGGAGCGGCAGATCCTCGATCTGATGGCGACGAGTGCGCCGAATCTGAAGGTGATCCCGATGCTCGACCCCGCGGACATCATCCGCTCCCGCGAGATCGTGAACGGCATCTACATCGATGATCGCGTGAAGGATTACATCGTCGACGTGGTCTTCGCGACGCGCGAACCGGCCGCCTACAAGCTGAAGCTCGACGGCATGATCCGCTACGGCGCCAGCCCGCGCGCGACGATCGCACTGACGCTGGCGGCCCGCGCCCGCGCGTTCATGGCCGGCCGCGGTTACGTCACGCCGCAGGATGTGAAGAGCGTGGGACCCGACGTGCTGCGGCACCGCGTGATCATCAGCTACGAAGCGGAGGCGGAGGAAGTGACGAGCGAGGCGATCATCGAGAAGATTTTCGCCGGGCTGCCTGTTCCGTGAGGGGAGGCTGCGTGATTGGTGATTTGTGAATGGTGATTGGTATGGCCGCTGCGAAATCGTTTCGGGAACTGAACGTCTACAAGCTGGCGCGGGAAGCGGCTGGCGGGGTGTTTCACGTTTCGAAATCGTTTCCGCGTGAGGAGCGGTATGCGATGACGGATCAAATCCGGCGGAGTTCACGGGCGGTGAATGCGATGATCGCGGAGGCTTGGGCGCGCCGTCGCTACCGAGCGGCTTTCATCAATAAGCTGGATGAGGCGCTCGGTGAGGCGATGGAGAGTCAGGCATGGTTGGATCACGCCTTCGATTCCGGCTATTTGGCAAAGGAGGAGTTCGAGGCACTCGACGCGAAATTCCGCTCGGTGAGCGCCATGCTGGCGCGAATGATCGATCGCGCGGGCGACTTCTGCAAAAACGCCTCCGACACCGACTACCGCAGGGTGGGATCACAGGAAGGCGAGCCACCCATCACCAATCACTAATCACCAATCACGCCCCGCTGTGGAAACCGCCCGCGAAATCCTGAAGAAAATCCGCCGTCTCGAACTGAAGACGCGCGGCCTCGTCGCAGCCACGTTTTCGGGTCAATACCGGAGCGTGTTCAAGGGGCGGGGCATGAACTTCGAGGAGGTGCGCGAGTATCAGCCGGGCGATGAAGTGCGGACCATCGACTGGAACGTGACCGCACGGCTCGGCGAAGTGCGCGGGGATGCCTACGTGAAGAAATACACCGAGGAGCGGGAGCTGACCGTGATGCTCGTGGTGGACGTGAGTGCATCGGGGAATTTCGGCAGCGTGGAGCTGAGCAAGCGGGAGCTGGCGGCGGAGGTGGCGTCGCTGTTTGCGTTCAGCGCGATTCGGAACAATGACAAGGTGGGCCTGGTGCTTTTTTCGGATCACGTGGAGCTGTTCATTGCGCCGAAAAAAGGCCGGCTGCACACCCTGCGGCTCATTCGGGAAATCCTGTTTTTTGAGCCGAAGGGGCGCGGGACGGTTCCAGGCGATGCGCTTGATTTTTTGAACAGCGTGCTGCATCGGCGATCGGTCGTGTTCCTGATTTCGGATTTCCAGGCGGCGGACTTTTCCAAACAGCTCGCGGTCACGGCGCGGCGCCATGATTTGATCGCGATCCCGATCATCGATCCGCGCGAGGAGGAACTGCCCGACGTGGGGGTGGTCACGCTCGAGGACGCGGAGACGGGCGAGCAGATCGAGATCAATACGTCGAACCGCCGGACCCGCCTCGCCTACGTGAGCGCAGTGCAGGAGCGGGCGGCGGCGCGGCTGCGCGATTTCCGCCGGCAGCGCATTGATGCCATCTCGCTGCGCACTCACGAAGATTACGTTCCGGCGTTGCGCACTTTTTTCCGCACGCGCGAGCGGCGGTTACAGATCCGATGATCCTCGCCGCACTCAGCACTCCAGCTCCCTCGGCCGCCCCGGCGAGTGGCCTCTCGGCGCTCGCCCCACCCGTGGCGGTGCCGCTGCCGGCGTGGGTGTGGCCGGTAGTGTGGAGCGTGGGGGTTCTGTTGCTCGCGCTGGTGGTCTGGCTCGTCTGGCGGTGGATCCGGAGCCGGCCGGCGCCGCCTCCGCCGACGCCACGCAGCCTCGCGCTCCGGGCGCTGGAACGACTGCGCCCGGAGGTGCATACGACCGAGCCATACGCCTTCAGCATCGCGGTTTCTGACGTGTTAAGGACTTACATCGGCGCCGCTTTTCGCCTGCACGCCCCGCAGCAGACTTCGCCGGAGTTTCTCGCTGCGATCGCAAACTCACCGCAGTTTTCGGACGGTGACCGGCGCCTGCTCGCGGAGTTTCTCGGGCACTGCGATTTGATCAAATTCGCGCGGATCGATGCGACGACCGCTGACAGTGCGCGGCTGCTCGAAAGCGCGATGGCCTTTGCGCGAGGAGGTGGGACGTGAACTGGCTGCGCGACGGTGCGCTGTCCTTTGCCCAGCCGCTCTGGCTGCTGCTGCTGCTGCTCGTTCCCGTGCTCGCCTTGCTCCAAGGCGGACGCGGCGCAGCGCCTGCCGTGGTCTTCTCGTCGCTGCATTCGCTGCGTTCGCTGGGGAAAGTCCGCCGCTCGCGGCGCGGTGGGTGGCTCACGAGTCTGCTGCTTTTCGCGCTCGCCCTGCTCATCGTGGCGCTGGCGCGGCCGCGGCAGGGCAAGACGATCAGCCAGGTGCAGGCGAGCGGCATCGACATCATGCTCGCGCTCGATGTTTCGCGTTCGATGCTGGCGGAGGATTTCACGGTCGGGGGACAGCGCGCGAATCGGCTCGATGCGGTGAAAGAGGTCACACAGAAATTTATCGAGGGCCGGCCGAACGATCGCATCGGCATCCTTTGTTTCGCGGGTCGCCCTTATCTGGTCAGCCCACTGACGCTGGATCACGACTGGCTGCTCCAGAATCTCGAGCGCGTCCGGATCGGGCTGGTGGAAGACGGCACGGCGATCGGTTCCGCCGTCGCCTCCGCGGCCAATCGACTCAAGGACAAGGAGGCGAAAAGCAAGATCGTGGTGCTGCTCACCGATGGGGACAACAACGCCGGCAAGATCAACCCGCCCACGGCGGCGGAAGCCGCGAAAGCGCTCGGGATCAAGATCTACACGATCGGCGCGGGCACGCGGGGCTTTGCGCCGATGCCGATGCGCGACATGTTCGGCCGCACCGTTTATCGGAATGTGAAGGTGGACGTGGACGAGGACACGCTGAAAAAGATCGCCACGATTTCCGGTGCGGAATTTTACCGCGCGACGGATACGAAGACGCTGAACGAGATTTTCGAGCAGATCGACAAGTTGGAGAAATCGACCGTGGAACTCAGCCAGTACAAACAGTATCGCGACCTGTTCCCGTGGTTTCTCGGTACGGGGTTCGCGCTGCTCGCGCTGCAGGTCGTGCTCGCGGAGTCGGTCGGAAGGAGGCTGCCATGACGTTCGCGCACCCGCTTTGGTTTTGGGCGCTCGCCGTCGTGCCGGTGCTGATCGGCTTTTTCGTTCGGAATGAATCTCTGCGGGCGAAGTTATTGCGGAAGCTCGTGGCCGCGCGCTTGCTCAACCGGCTCGCGGGCAATGTGAGTGTGGGCAAACGGCGCATCCGCTTCATCCTGCTGCTGCTCGGGATGGCGGCGGTGATCGTGAGTCTGGCCCAGCCGCGCTACGGCTACCGCTGGGAGGAAAGCAAACGGAAAGGTCGCGACGTGCTGATCGCGATCGATGTCTCGAAGAGCATGCTGGCCACGGACCTGGCGCCGAACCGGCTGGCCCGCGCGAAATACGCCGCGCAGGACCTCATCGCGCAGCTCGGTGGCGATCGCGTGGGGGTGATCGCGTTCGCGGGCAGCGCGTTTTTGCAGGCGCCGTTGACCGCGGATTTCACGGCCGTGCTCGGCTCGCTGAACGAGCTGGATCCGGAGATTATCCCCCGCGGCGGCACGAACCTCGCGGAGGCGATCCGGGTCGCGGTGGAGGCGTTTGGCAAAGGTGAGAGCGAACACCGCGCACTGATCATTTTCACCGACGGCGAGGAGCTCGATGCCGATGGGATCAAGGCTGCCGAGGGAGTGAAAGATTCGGTGAAGATCTTCGGGGTGGGCATCGGGAGCGCGGATGGGTCGCTGATTCCGCTCGGCGGGAGCGGGGAATTTGTGAAGGACGACGCGGGCCAGATCGTGAAGTCGCGGCTCGATGAGGCCCGGTTGCGCAAGATCGCGGAGCTGACGGGCGGCTTCTACGTTCACCTCCTGAACGGACCGGCGGAGATGACGCAGATCGTGCGGGACGGGCTCGGCGGGATGACGGAGAGGGAGATCGATACGAAGACGTCGCGCCAGCCGATCGAGCGTTATCAGTGGCCGCTCGCGCTGGGCATCGCGCTGCTCGCGATCTCGATGCTGCTCGGCGAGCGGCGGCGCGTGGCGGCAGTGGCGCTGATGCTTTGCGGCTGGCTGCCGGTCCCGCAGGCTGCGGCGGTCACCTGGCTGGGCACGCCGGGGATGGACGAATATCGCGCGGGTGAAACGGCGTTGAGGGATCAGAACGAAGCGGAGGCGAAGAAGCAATTCGGCGCGGCGTTCGAGGCGTTTCAGCAGCAGGCGAAGCGGCGTCCGGACTCGCCGGAGGCGCAGTTCAATCTCGGTGCAGCGGCCTACCATCTCGACCGGGAGAACGAGGCGCTGGAAGCGTTCGGCCGCGCGCTGCTGACCACGAATCCAAAGCTGCGGACGAGCGCGGAGAAGAACCTCGGGCACACGTTGTTTCGTTCCGGCGAGAAGAAGGCGGAGAAAGACAAGGCCGGCGCGATCAAGACCTGGGAGGGCGCGCTTTCCCACTATGAATCGGCGCTGAAGATCGAGCCGGAAAACCGCGAGGTGCAGGCGGATCGGGACTACGTGCAGCAGCGGATCGAGGAACTGAAAAAGCAGGAGGAGCAGAAGAAGGATGACAATTCCCCGCAGAAAAAACCGGAACCGAGCGAGGCGGCGAAGAAGGCGAAGGCGGAGGCGGATGCCGCGGTGCAACGGCGCGAATACAAGCGGGCCTTGGACATCATGGAAAAACAATTGAAGGTGGATGAGACCACCCAGGCGTATGCCGATTACATTCAACGCCTCCAGGAGATCACCAATGTTCCGAAAACTGACATCCCTTAGCCTCGCGCTGCTGTCGCTACAGTTCGCGACCGCGGCGGATTGCGCCGGTGAGTATCTGCATCGGGGTGCTCAGAAATACATTTTCGGGGAGAAGGAAAAAGCGAAAGCCGAGGTCACGACGGGTCTCGAAAAATATCCCGGCGACGAACCGCTGCAGCAGATGCTCGCGCTCTTTCGCGAGGAGGAGAAAAAAGACCAGAAGCCGCAGGATCAGGAACAGCAAAAGGAGCAGAAGGACGAGCAGAAGAAGGAGCAACAGAAGCCGCAGGAGCAAAAAGATCAGGACAAGCGGGACCAGCAAAAGCAGGACGGCCAAAAGCCGGACCAGCCGAAGGACGGGCAGCAGGAAAAGCAGGACCAGAATGACGGGAAGGATGGAAAATCGGAGCCGAAAGACCCGCAGCAGGGGGAGACGAAGGACGGCAAGGATGGCGGGAAGCCGGAGCCGATGCCCGGACAGGAGGACAAGAAGCTGAGTGGTGACGTGAAGGCGGCGAATCCTTCGCAACAGCAGCAACAGCAGCAGGACAAGGAGGAGAAGGAAGCGGCCGAAGCGCTGGCCGAACAGGAGGCCGCGGCGGAGGGGAAGATGACGGAGCGGCAGGCCAAAGCCTTGCTGGAATCCTTGAAGAGCGAGGATGAAAAAGTGCGGTTGCTCGATCCGAATGAACGCAAAAAGAGCGGGCGCGTCTTACGCGATTGGTGACCATGAAAAGCGCGCGATTTCTCCTGAATCTGATTTTCGGCCTGGCGCTGATTTTTGGTGCCGAGGCGGCGGCTGAGCCCTCGGCCGTGGCGACCCTCTCGCGGAAGGAGATCGCGCTCGGCGAAGAAGTGGACCTGGAGGTGCGAGTGCAAGGGGGGAGCAATCTGCGCTGGCAGGGCGTCCTCCAGGTGGAGGGGCTGGAAATCAGCGGGCCACGCATGGAGTCGCAAATCGGTTTTGGGAATCTGCTCGGAGGCGGTGGGGCGAGTGGCATCACGCTCGCGTTTTCGGTCACGCCGCAGCGCACGGGGCAGTTCACCATTCCCGCGATCTCGCTCTCCGTGGACGGGCGGGCCGTGCGGACTGAACCGGTCGCGCTGCGGGTCGTCCCTGATGGTGGCGGACAGCAGAAGCGGGACGGGCAACCCGCCCTGGGTCTGTTGGATCTCGTGCTGCCGGAGGGGCCGTATTATGTGGGTCAGATGATTCCCGTGGACGTCCGCCTGGCGGGGGCCTCGAAACTTCGCTGGCAGCCGGAGGCGATGCCCGAACTGGGAGGCGACGGTTTTACGAAGCTGAAGTTTCCCGAGCCGAAACAGCAGCAGGGCGAGCGCGCCGGGGAGGCGATGGACGTGTATGTCTTCCGCACCGCGATCACGCCGAGCAAGGCCGGCAAGCTGGCGCTCGGACCGGTCGAGGCGGCGTATGCGGCGATCGTGCCGCGAGCGCGACCGAAGCGGCAGCGGTCGTTCTTCGACGACATTTTTTCCGACCCGGCATTCGGCGCGACGCAGCACTTCAAGGCGCAGGCGCAGGCCCGGGAGCTGGACGTGAAGCCGCTGCCCGCGACGGGAAAACCGGAAAGTTTTTCGGGGGGCATCGGTGACTTTGTGTTCGTCGCGGAGGGTTCACCGGCTCGGGTGAAAGTGGGTGATCCGGTGACGATGAAGCTGACGGTCAAAGGGAGCGGAAACTTTGACCGGATCAGCGCGCCGGTGCTGAAAAGCACGCAGGGCTGGCGGACCTATCCGCCGTCGGCAAAATTTCAGGCGAGCGACGAGTTGGGCGTGTCCGGGACGAAGACCTTCAGCGTGGCGGTGATTCCGGAGACTCAACAGAAGGCGATGCCGGCGTTTGAGTTTTCCTACTTCGATCCACGGAAAGGGAAATATGTGACGCTGCTCAGCGAAACGCAACCGCTCGTGGTGGAAGGTGGCGTGCCGCCGACTCCGGCGCCCGTGGTGTCGCAAGCGGCGGAACCCGCCGCCCCCGAACCGGCGCCGCCGCCTCCGAGTGACATCGTCGGGTTGCGTTACGATGCGGGTTCGGTGCGCGAATCGTTCGCCCCGCTTTACATGAGTCGCGCCTTCTGGGCGGCGCAGGCGGCGCCGGCGCTGGCGCTGCTGGGCTGGCTGTTGTCGAAACGGCAGGGAACCAGTGCGGATGAGGATCGCCGGCGCGCGTGGCGGCGGGAGAAGGCGGCGTTGCAGGCGAAGCTGCGGGCGGCGGGCGGTGAGGACGCGGAATTTCTCGAAACGGCGGCGCAAGTGATCCGGCTGGAGACGGCGCTGGCGACCGGGCAGCAAGCCGCGAGCGTCGATGCAGCGGCAGCGCTGGCTTCGCGGAAGGTGGACGAGGAAACGGCGGAAGGCATCAAGCGGATCTTCAGTGCTCGCGCGCAATTGCTGTATGCCGGCGGCAATGGCGGCGGCGCCCGGCTTTCGCCGGAGGAACGGCGCGGCGTGCTCGCGACCATCGAACGATTTGAAAAGAGTCATGCGCGCCGCTAGCTCCCCTTTCCTCCTCGTGCTCGTCGCGCTGCTCCTCGGCGTGTCGGCGCGCGGCTCCGAGTTCGATGCGGCCAATCAGCTCTATGACGCCGGCAAGTTCGTCGAGGCCCGGAAGGCTTACGAACAACTCGTCGAGCATGGGCAATGGACCGCGAATCTTTTCCACAATCTGGGGAACACCTATCACCGGCTCGAGCAGGATGGACCGGCGATCCTCGCCTATGAGCGCGCGCTGGCTCTGGAGCCGGCGCATCCGGAGGCGCTCGCAAATCTCAAGCTCCTCCGAGGCCGGACGGGAGCGACTCCGTGGCCGGCGTCGTGGCTGGATGCGGTGTTTCCCGGTCGGCTGATCGCGGCCTATGTGATCGTGGTCGCAGTCGCCGGCTGGCTCGCGCTCGCGCTGGTGATGTGGATTTCGCTGACGCCGCCCGGTGACAAGGCGGGACGCTGGTTTGCGCTGATTCTCGCGGTGCTGGCCGTGGCTTACGCGGGAATGGCGGTGTGGCACTTCGAGCAGGCGCGGACTCTCGCAATCATCGTGGCGAAAACCGCCGAGGTGCGGCTCGCGCCTGCGGAGACTTCCGCGGCCGGGGGGGCGCTGCCCGCGGGGAGCCAGGTGCGGGTGCTCAGCGTGCGTGGCGACTGGACCTACTGCCTGCTGCCGGAGGCGCGGCGGGGTTGGATCTCCTCGAAAGAACTGGAGCGAGTAAGGCTCGGCGACTCGTGAAGCGGTGGCTCGCGATCGGCCTCGCGTGCGTGGTGGGGCCTGCATTCGCGGCCGATTGGCAGGACGGGTATCGCGCGCTGCAACCAGGCAAATTTCCCCCGCCGCGTCCGCAGACCGCGACGTATCACTTCGGCTGGGGCGCAGTCTCCGCGGCGGAGGCCGAGATCGAATTCACGCTCCAGAAAAAGAACGAACTCCAACTCAAACTGACGACGAAAACGACCGGCGCGGTCCGCGCGCTCTGGCAGCTCGATGCCGAGCACATCGCGCGCTGCAACGCCGCAACGTTGCGCCCGATCTGCATGCAGCAGACCGAGCGCTACCGGAAGGAGGTGGAGAAAACGAAGGCGGATTTTTCGGATCAGGAAGTGGCGCGAATCTCGGAGCGTGTGCCGGCCAACAAAACGCCGCCGAAGACGAAACGCTTCAAGTTTCCCGGCGTGGTCGATCTGCAATCGGCGTTGCTCATCGTGCGCAGCCAGCCGCTCGCGGTGGGCGACCATTACGAACTCGTCGTCTACCCTTCGCGGGCGCCGTACCTCGCCCGGGTCGACGTGCTGGCGAAGGAGACCATCAAGGTGGGAGGCGAAAGGTACCCGGCGACCAGGATGAAAATCTCCCTGCAGGCCATCGACAAGGATCTCTCACTCAAGCCGCATCGGAAATTCAAGAGCGCCGTCGGCTGGTTCTCCGACGACAAGGAGCGGCTGCTGCTGAAGATCCAGGCGGAAGTATCCGTGGGCAGCGTGTGGATGGAACTTCAGTCGGTGAAATTCGCCGACGAGGAGCGTCAACGCACCCAAATGCCGCGGTAGACCGGCGGTTCGCTGGTTCCGCGCGGGGCGAGGAAGCCTTTCAGCGGCACGGTCGAGCGGCCGGGGAGCAGGCGCAGGGCGCTGAGGGTTTCGAGATCGAGGCGACCGGTGAGCGGGAGGCGGGCGGAACGCTGGTAGGACAGGATGGCCTCCTCAGTCGCGGGACCGGTCTCTCCGTCGATCGCGGCACGATACAGGCCGCGACTCGCGAGGAAACTCTGCGCGCGGCGGAGCGTAGATTCCTGCACCTCGCGGGGGGCCGTGGCGTAAGGTGTGCTGGCAAAGAGCACGGGCAGGTCGGCTGAGGGCGGGTCGAGCCGGCGCGGTGCCGGGACGATGGAGGGATCGTCGGCGGGCGGAGGTTCAGGGCGCTGGCGTGGCTCTTCGCGCTGGAGAAAGCTGCGATCGGTTTCCGCGGGCGGCGCTTTGCCATGGGGTATCTTCTCGCGAGGTGGCGTAGGCGGCGGAGTCGTAGCTTGCGGGCTGGCCGCGCCGCCGATGCCGAGCGATTTGATTGTTTCGTCCGTCAGTGTGCCGGTGACCTCGAGCCCGTTGCGAATCTGGTAGCGGCGGAGCGCGGCGGTCGTCTCGGTGGAGTAGCTGCCATCAATCTCGCCGTAGTAGAAGCCCTGGGTCTTCAACTCGGTCTGGACATCGCGAATGCGATCGTCGGCGTGGAGCGGCAGTGCGGCGAGGAGCGCGAGGAGGAGAAGCTTCTTCATGGCGGGAAAATCTGACGGGGTTTAACCCCGCGCATTCATCGCGGCGCGGCGAGGGCGAGAGTGGGAGCGGTGCCCGGCGGGCGTGGGCGCGACTTGGTGTAGCTCATCACGCCTTCGGCGATCGCCTTGGCGAGTTTGTCGCGGTAGGCGGGGTTGGCGATGAGGCGAGCTTCGAAGGCATTGCTGATGAAGCCGCATTCGACCAGGGCGGCGGGGCAGCGGGTGTGGCGCACGACGTAGAGCGGGCGGCCGCGGATGCCGCGGTTCGTGGCCTCGGTGCGGGTGACGAGCGAGGCCTGGAGGAAGCCGGCGAGCGTCTCGCCGTTGTCGAGCGGGACGACTTTCGGTTTGTTGAAGAACCCGACCCACGTCCACGCATTCTCCGGCGGAACTTTCTGCGACGCATAAAACGTCTCGATGCCGCTGCCGCTCGACGCGTGGTTGAAGTGGATGCTCACGAAGATCGCGTTCTCGAGGCCATTGGCGACGGAGGCTCGTTCGGGGAGCGTCAGGTAGGTATCGTCGCGCCGGGTCATCACGGTCTGAAAGTTAAATTGCTTGAGCAGCTTTTCGGTCCGGGTGGCCACGTCGATCGTGAGATCTTTCTCCGTGAGTCCATTGCCGCGGGCGCCGGCATCGCGCCCGCCGTGGCCGGCGTCGATAACCACGGTGGGAAAGGCGGCGCGCTGCTCGGGCGGACTGTCGAAGAAGGGCTGTTCATCGGGCGCGACGATGAACGTGAGGCAACCGCCCAGGACAACAAGGCCAACGCACGGCATGGCGTTTCGCATGTGCAAAGCCTTGCACACGACTGGCCAGAAGCAACTTTTCGCCCGGCGCCGCTTCGTCTTCACGCGGTGGAATCGGACTTCCCGCCGAGCTGGGCGCGAAGATCTGCGTCGGCCAGCGGACGCCACGTCATGGGCAGCGGGCTGTGGCGTTCGAGGACCGCGGCTTCGATGGCGGCACTGTCGAGTTGTTCACGGCGGTGGCGCGCGATTTCCTCGGGCGTCGGCAGATGATCGGCGGCCTCGCCATCGAGGCTGAGGTGACCGACGGTCCAGGCATCGAGCGCGAGGTCGAGCGCGGCGGTGAGTGTAAGCTTTTCGGCGGAGCGGGCGCGGAGAAATTCCTCCATCTTTGCCGCCGAAGCCGCGGTGCCGGAGACGACTCCAAAGTGATCGAAAGCGCGTCCGAATGCGCCTCCATTGGCATGGATGGAACCGTCGTATTCCAAGCGCAGAAACGAATCCGGCGCGGTGCCGCGGCCGAGTTCCGCAAAGAGAAGGCGGGCGAGAAAGGGCGGGCCGTAGACCTGCTCGAAGGCGGCCTTGAGCAGCGGGCTGAGCGAGTAGTTGGCGAGACGGCGCAGCGAGACATCCTGCGCGGAACGGGCGAAGCCTTCGGTGCTGGTCACTTCGATGGAAGCCATGCGCAGCCGCTCGATGTCGCCCGGATGGCCGATCGCTCCCATGGCGATCCGATCGTAGATTTCAAAAATCTTCTGCCGGTAGCGGCTGAGGGTGAGCAGCACGATCCCATCGGCATAGGAAAGCGCGGCGATGGGGCTGCCGCCGGCGAGCTGGTGCTCGATGTATTCGCGGCGGTTCGCGATGGCTTCGACCCAGCGGTAGGGTTCTTCGGTCATGCGCGGAAGTAGGCGATGGCGGCGGAAATCCCGGCGATCACCGCAAGGATCCACCTGATGGCATCAAGGCTGTCGACGGCGTTTCGCGCGGAGCGGTAGACGGGTGATTTCTCGTATTTCATCAGGCGACGTGCCGCTTGAAGAGGCGGGCGAGGTGCTTCTCGGGCAGCGTGGTGATGCCGGTGCGGGAAATGATTTTGACGATCGGGTAGACGCGCCCGCGGCGATCCACGCCGCCGGTGGCGGTGTCGTTTTCCGCCGCGGTGTCGAGGGCGCGGAGGGCGAGGAGCACGGCATCCTCCTCCTTCCGTTTCGCGAGCGGCTTCGTGCCCCAGGTGTTTTCGTAATGCAGGACGCTGCGCACCGCGGGCGATCCGGAGCCGGTGGCGGTGAAATCGGCGGCTTCGAACTGCGCGCCCATCGCGTCGTAGAAATAGAGGCGCGAGACATCGGCCTCGGTGTCGTGGGTGGCGAAGATCGGCACGACCACGCCGACGCCCTGGATCACCATGCCGAGATTGTCCCGGAGCAACTTCGAGAGAGCGCGCACCTTGCCGTCGAGGCTCATCTCCTGGAGCTGGCTGCGCCGGTAGAATTGGAACGAGTGTTCGAGCACGCGCGCCATTTCCCACGCAGTGGCCGGCACGCCGGCGATGGCCATGAGCGACCATTTGTCGATTTCGAGCACTTTGTCCGCGCGGTCGTAGACGACAAGATTGCCCGCGGTCGCCCGGCGGTCACCGGCGACGAGGACGCCGTCGGCGAATTTGAAGGCAAGAATCGTCGTGGCCTCGACGGGCGTGACGCCGGACGCCGGATGCTGAAAGCCGGACGCTACTGGCGCTGCGGGGTAAAGCCCGCGGCTGCGGAGCAAACCGGCGAAATCCTCCGGGGCCGCTGCGGCCGCCGGGGTGAGCGCTCCATCCATCACTGGCCGGTGCGCTGCCGGTAACGTTTCGATTGATTCGGATCCACCTTGCGCATGCGCTGGAGCAGATCCTTCGTGTCGGGCTTGGAGACGTCGGGCGCTTTGGGCCCTCCGCCGTCGCCTTGCTGCGGGCCCCATGGTGCGGGGCCGACTGGGCGTTGCGTCCTTTCAGGCATGGCGGGACTCTATGGCCGCGGGATCAAAACGCAAGACGGGCGAAGTAGAATGGTGATGCACGCCGCTTGGATTCTTGCGTTGCCTTCGCCGACGTGCGAACACTTCGTCATGAGTCGATTTTTCGCATTCGCGGGCGCGATGGTGCTCGCTGGATTCGCCGTCCCCGCGGCACTGGCAGAGGATTCCGGCGTAGCCGAGGAAATGCGCGCCCTCCGGACACTGGTGGAGAAACAATCGCGCCAGATCGATGCGCTCGCCGAGCAACTCGCGAAGCTGCGCATCGCCCTTGAGAAAAATGGCGACGTGCCTCTAGGCGGTCCTGTCGCCGCGGCAAATGTGCCCGCCGCAGCTTCCCCGGAGAGTGGGCCGAAGGCGGAACGGGCGGAGTTTTCGGTCGATGCGCCGAAAGCCGAGGCCGCCGACGGGAAGCGTCACGTCGTAATTAAAGGCGAGACATTGACCTCCATCGCGAAGCACTACAACCTGACCCTGATCGAACTGAAAAAGGCCAACAAGGAAGTGGACGATCGCAAATTGCAGATCGGCCAAACCTTGACGATCCCAACGCCGAAAGGCTCCGAACCCCCAGCGAAGAAACAAGAATAACCGACCATGGACGAAAACCAGAACTGGTTCCTGATGAAATACGACGACGGCAGCGTCTTCGGCCCGATTCCCTTCGATCAACTCAAGCAGTGGGCCGTGGATGCGCAGGTCTCGCCGCTCGACAAAGTCTCGAACGACGAACAGACGTGGATCAAGGCCCCGATGGTGTCCGGATTGGAGATGGATTACCTCGTCGAGGTTTCTCCCGATCAATTTTACGGACCGACCACAATCGGCGCGGTGCGGGAGTTTCTCGAAGCCGGCGAGATCAATCAGGAGACGCCGGTCACCAACTGCAAGGACGGGACCGTGAAGATGGTTCGCGAGATCCGTGAACTGCTGCCGTCCCGCGATGAAGCAGCGGGCAGCGAACCGGTGCGGGCGAGCATCCGCTTCAATCTCCAGCAACGCATCCGCGAACTGGAAGAAGCACTCATGGAAGAGCGCCGCGCGCGCGAATCGGCGGAGAAACTCGTCGAAAAACTCGAAGCCAAGCTCTCGCACGTCACCCGCGCCGCTTCTCTCTAGGCGGGCTCAGTGTGGCAGCGGCACCTGAGTCGGGTGCATGAGATACGCGAACAGGTCGCGGATTTGCGCTTCGTTGAGCGCGAGCAGCAGGCCCTCGGGCATGAGGGATTGCGGCAGTTCCTGCGTGCTGGCGATCTCGGCGCGCTCGACGGTCAGCTTTTCGGTCATCGTTCGCAGGGTCAACGTGCGAGCGGTTTTCGTGCTGACGAATCCATTCAGGACGCGGCCATCTTTCAAGGTCAGCACCGTCATCCGGAAGTCGGCGTTCACGACGGCGCTGGGGTCGACAATGTTCTCGAGCAGATAGTCGATATTCGCGCGACCGGCACCCGTGAGGTCGGGGCCGACTTCGCCGCCTTCGCCATAGAGGCGGTGGCACACCGCGCAGGTCTGAGCGAAGACCGCGCGGCCCGCGCTCTTGTCGGCATGAGCGGTGGCGTCAGGCGTGAGTTGCTGCTTCAGCTTCGCGATGAGCTGCGTTTTGTCGGCGGCGGATTCGCGGACTTCGCCCCACACCTCGG
>JANPHH010000110.1:0-4894 GCA_031424375.1 Chthoniobacter sp.
ATCCTGAGGGACCGAACCCGCGGGCGGACAAGGAGCGGCGAACTCCAGTTCGCCGACCCCAAACGCGCGCAGCGCCACTTCTAGCGGAGGCGCGGGGGAGGGAAGTGGCGCTGCGCGCGCCGGGAGGGCGGCGAAGTGGACTTCGCCGCTCCTTGCGCGCACCCGACTCCGAACGGCCTTGGAAAGCCAGCAGGTTCATTTGCAGCGGAGGGTCGCGGAGCCGGGATGACCGCGTTGCGCGGTTTCCGGTCAATCCTCTCAAACCACTTTACCGGAGACGGAAATGAGCCGGCGGAGCGGGGGCGACCTCATTGCGGACCAGGGCCTTGAGATTCAGCAGCACGACCCGGCTCTGCGGATTTTCCGAATCCGGCCGGATGCCGAAGTCGAGCACCTTGATCAAGGGGTGCTGCTCTTCGAACTCCGCCACCGCAACGAACGCTCCGACCGCCTTGTAACTGGCGTCGCCGATCGGCAGGGCCACCGACCAGTAGCCGCGTCGGTGATCGGGCAAGTCGGGCACTTCCTGAACCGTGGTCATCCGCACCACCGCCTCGGTCAGGCCGAAGCGGGCAAAATGTTTTTTGACCTGCTCCGGCAACCAGACCGACGCCGGACCCGCGGGAATCTCCACCTGCAGCGACGCGATCTGCTGACGCGCGTTCCCGGCGGTCTGTTCGAGGATTCCGACCTCCCGGATCACCGCCTGCATCTTCTCCAAACGCTCGCGCAAACCGGCGCTCTCGGCCTGGTCCTTCGCTTCCCGCTGCCCAAACGGGGCGATCGACGCAGTGCAGCGCCACCAGGCCGCGCCGGACACCGTGACCACCAGGAGCCCCATCAAAATTCGGGATCGCACGGTCGGCGCTTTCATTTTGCCACGTCCGCTGTCACCGCAACCAGCGCACCCGGGCTCACCCTCGCCGTGAGCACGAAGCTGGCCGACCGGCCCGCACCCGCCTCGGGTGACGTTTCCGGTCCGTCTTCGAGTTTCTCAAACCCGATCGACACGCCGTTCGGCGCCTGACGCACGAGTTCGCGGCGCATTGCTTGGAGGAATCGGTCCGCGACCTCCCGCGGATTGCTTCCCACTGCCACTCCCTCGATCTGGATCTCGCTGGAACCGGCCGGCCCCTCGATGCCGCGGGCGGAGGCTCCCCGCACCTGAATCTCCGCTCCCGCCGCCGCCGTGACCGCGCGGAGGGCTCCAGCCCATCCCACGGCAGCGCGTTCCACACCGATGCGCACCGCCCGCTCTCCCACCGCGATCAAGCCACCGCGCTGGGCTTCCGCCATCCGTGCCTGCGGCGCGATTTCCCGCACTTCCGCCTCCAGCGTCAGCCGCTCCGACATCGCGGAAAGTGCGCCATCCCAGGCGCGCAAATACCGCCCGCCCAAGAGCACGGCGAGCGCGGCGAAGGCGAGCGCGGCGAAGATCGCCAGCCCGGTGAGGGCGTCAGCCCGAAGGACGGCACGGGCGGGCTTCCGCGATGACGTCGCAGCCCCGGCAGCCCCGATACTTCCCGCACTGGTGCGCAGCGGAGCACTGGGCGCCGTGCGGATCGGAGGCGTCGGCTCAAAGTCCCCGCGCGGCGCCCGTGGCCGGGGCTGCGCGGAAACGGGGCGAGCGACTGGAAGCGTCTGTGGCTTTTCCCCGGTGCCGGGCTCCGCAGGATTCGATGGAGGCGAACCCGCCAGCGCTTCATCACATACGCTGTCGAACTGGTTCAGGACCTCGATGAAGCCGATCGAGTCCACCAGATGTTGCAACGGAAACGGTTTCCGGAGCACGTAGGCGCCGACCTGCTTGATGAATTCGCCCGTTCTCTCGTCGTCGCGATAGCCGGTCATGAACACGAACCGTCCGCAAAGCTGCGGGCGAATTCGCTCCACGGCGCGATAAAACATGTCGCCCGGCATGGTGGGCATGTTCATGTCGCAAAAAATGAGTGAAAAATCCCCGGCCAATACTTCCCGGACCCCCTCGCGACCGCTCTGGACCGCCACGACCGTGTATCCGCATTCGATCAGATAGTCGCGCGTCACTTCGTTGAAGCCTGCATCGTCTTCGATCAGAAGGACCCGCCCTTTTCCCGCAGCGACCGTGTCCGCCGCCGCCGGGCCGCACCCCACGTCCGCCTCCCCTGCTGGAGCGGGGATTTCGATTCCAGCGTCGGCGACGAGTGGGTCCGGGATCGGACTCGTTCCGTCGAGCGCGGGATGTTCAAGGCATGGGTTCATCGGCGGGCGGGACTTGCTGCGGGACTCGGGGCTTCGTCCCTCCGCCGCAATTGATGGAAACTCATCGCAGATCGCATGCCGGACGGCGGGTGCGAAACAGCCGGCGAGTCCGCGGCTCGAGCCGGAGTATTTCCGACGCTCGCGACCGGCTGTCCCCTATTTGCGGACCAGCGCCGACACATTGAACATCGCGATGCGCCGCTCGGGATTCTCTGGGTCGGCGCAGATGACGAGGTCCAGCACCCTGACCAGCGGATGCTGCTGCTCGAATTCTGCCACCGCGAGGAGCGCTCCCGCCCCGCTGGGACGCTTCTCGGCGATCGGCACGCCCACCGACCAGTAGCCACGGCGGAAACCGGACAGGTCGGGCACCTCCCGGAACGTGTTCATCCGGACGATCGGGTCCGGCAGGCCGAATCTGGGAAAATGCTCCTTCACCAGTTCCGGCAGCCAGGTCGCCGCGAGCCCCGCCGGAATGTCCTGAGCCAACTGATCGATCTGCCGGCGCACCGCCTGCGCATCGCTCTCGAGCTTCCGGACCTCCTCGATCGCGGTGCGAGCCCCCTCGATCTGCTCTTTCAGAAGGGCGCACGCTGCCTGGTCATTCCTCTCGCGCGCCACGAAGGACGCGATCGAATGCGCATAGGCCCACCAGATCATTCCCGCCACCAGGGAAACGGGCACCAACCCACGCAGAACCTTGAATCGACGCGTGGTCATGATCGTTTCGCACCCGCACTTTCCACTTTCGTCCCCACGCGCACCTGGATCGTAAAGCGGGCGGTCTGCGGAACGGACGGAGCGGAGGCCGACACCGGATCGTCTTCGAGTTTCTCGAATTCTGCCGTCACGGCGCCCGGAAACTTCAGGTCCAAATCCCGGCGCAGCGCCTGCAAAAATCTGTCCGCAATCGCGCGAGGTGTAGGCCCCGTCGCAGTTCCCTCGATCAGGATTTCACAGGCTCCCGCCACTCCGTCGATTCCACGTGAGGACAGACCGCGCAGATCGATCTCGGCACCGGCATTGATCGAAACCGCCCGGAGCGCCGGCGTCCATCCGACTGCGGCGCGTTCCGCTGCGATCCGCTTCGCCCGCTCCGGCAGCGACACAAAGCTGCCGCGCACCTTCTCCGCCTGCTCATTTTGCGGGCCCACGATTTTCCATTCAGCCTCCAGCGCCCGCCGCTCCATCGATGCTGCCGTAGCGCGTCGCCAGGCGCTCGCCTGCCGGGACACGATCAGGGAGCATGGCAAGGCGATCACGGCCATCCCCGCCGCCGCGAATCCGAGAATGGCGAGCCTCCGCCCCCATGGACGGGCTCTGGTCGGTTCGATCGGCATCGGGGCAGTGAGGACATTCGGAGCCGGCACGGCCACACCGACCGCGACCTCATGATCCCGGGGAAGCTGCTTCGCCACCGCAAGGTAACGATCGGCAGGGTGGCCGCTTCGCGAAAGGACCGGCGAGGTCGCACCGGAGTCGAACACGCTCACGAACGCGCCCCGCACCTCGCCGAGGGTGATCGCGTCCAGCAACTCATGCATGGCAAACGGCTTCCGGAGCACGTACGCGCCGACCCGCTTGATGAATTCGCTCGTCCTCTCATCGTCGCGATAGCCAGTCATGAACACGAATCGCTTGCAAAGCTGCGGGCGAGTTCGCTCCACGGCGCGGTAGAACATGTCGCCCGGCATGGTGGGCATGTTCATGTCGCAAAAAATGAGCGCAAAATCCCCGGCTAAAACTTCCCGGACTCCTTCCACACCGCTCCGGACCGCCACGACCGTGTAACCACATTCGATCAGATAATCGCGGGTCACATCGTTGAAGCCCTCATCGTCTTCGATCAGCAGCACCCGTCCGCTGGGCGAGGGCGCAACCTCTGGCACTGCCGGGTCACTCGCCTCCCCCGCCGCCGTGACCGCAGCGGGCGGTTCCTCCCCACCGCCAGCGACGAGTGCTTCCGGGCCGTGAAGCACTTCATCGTCAACGAGACTGGCAAGGCATGGATTCATCGGCAGTTGGATTTGGCGGGAGGACGTTGGAATTGCTCCTCATGCCCGAAACTTCGCTGAGAAGGGCAGAAACCATGCCTTCCGCGCGGGGGACTTGTTTCCGCAAAGGCCGCGCTTGTTTGTCACCGGCGATTTGCCAGCGTGTCCGCTCCCCATCGACCCATGGTAAAAATCGTTCCTCTCCTGAAAGTCGTCATCCTGCTCGCTCTCCTGTTCACCGCGGACGCACCCGCGGCGGACAACCCGCCCTCGACCATCCTCTTCTACGGCAACTCGATGGTGGAGCGTCTGCTCGAGCACGGGGAACTGGAGGCGCACCTCCAACTCGCGAGCGGAAAGGAAGGCACGCGCGTCCGCAGTCTTGCCTGGACCGGCGATGAGGTGGGCTGGCGCTTGCGCCCCGAGGGCTATGTGGAGCATTTGAAAAGTCTGCTCGCGCGGTGGAAGGCGGACGTCGTGGTGCTCGGCTACGGGATGAATGAATCCTTCGCGGGCGCGGCGGGCCTCGCGGATTTCCGGACGCAGTACGAGGGATTTCTGCGCGAGATCGCGCGGCTGCACCCGGGGGCGAAACTGGTGCTGCTCTCGCCGCTCGCGGTGGAAGGCGATGCCGCCCGCAACGCCGACGTCGCCGAGTA
>JANPHH010000111.1:0-6595 GCA_031424375.1 Chthoniobacter sp.
ATACGGCTTGAGGTATTCGTCCGGCACCTGATGCGGCGAATGCACGCCATTGAACGGCATGTAAAGAAAGAGCGGCTTCGCCTTGTCCCTCTCCGCGATCGTGCGGCACGCCTCGCGCGCCATGAGATGCGTGCTGTAGCCTTCCTCCTTCAACTGCATCCCGTCGCGATACCAGTCGAGGTCCTTGCCGCGCATGTGCGTGTTGTAGTCGATCATTCCGAAGTAGTGCCCGTAGTGATGATCGAACCCGCGCGCCGTCGGCAAATACGCCGGCTCGAATTCGCCGAGGTGCCACTTCCCCGTGATCGCCGTTTGGTAACCCGCCTCCTTCAGCGCACTGGCGAGCGTGCGCTCCGCGAGCGGCAGTCCCCACGTCGCGTGCGGCCGCACGATGGTGTACACGCCCGTGTGCGTCGCGTAGCGACCGGTCATCAGCGCCGCGCGCGTGGGCGAGCAGACCGGCTGCACGTAGAGCGAATCGAGGATGGTCCCCTCGCGCGCGAGCTTGTCGATGTTCGGCGTGTGGATGTCCTTGCCGCCATTGAATCCGCAGTCGGCATAGCCGAGATCGTCGATCAGCAGGAAGACGACGTTGGGTTGTTTCGCATTGGCTGCGGTGGACTGGGCGGCGAGGATGCAGAGGACCGCGGCGATGGCGGCGAGGATTGGTCGGTTCATGATGGGCTCTGATCAGTGTTTCTTCTTCTTTGCCGCCGGACCTTCCGTCGGCGTCACGGGGAGCGGAAGGAAGTCGCGCTGGAGGATCATCCACTCCTGCATCGCAGCCTTGAGTTCGCGCTCGTCGCTGGCGGCTTCGGGTTTGCCGGCGAGGTTGTTCGCTTCGCCGGGATCCTTTTCGAGGTCGTAGAGTTCGAACATCGGGCGCGGTGAAGCGAAATAGAGTTGCTCGAACCGCGGCTCGAGCTTCCCGGCTTCGTGCTGCTTCTCGATCTCTTTCCAAAAAGCGTCACCCGCAAAATCCACGGGCCGATATGGGAGATCACCGAGCGCATTGTAGATGAGCTTGTGCGTCCTCGAGACGACAACCCGGCCGAGGTCGAAACTGGCGCTGTTTCCCGGCAGGCTCGATCCGTGCGCGCCACGCTCCGCGAAGACAAACGACCTGCCCTCGAACGACTCGCCGCGCAGGAGCTTGACGAAACTCTTTCCCGTCATCGCCGGCGGCACTGGCAAACCTGCGGCCTCGAGGAAAGTGGGTGCGATGTCCTCGCCGCTGATCAGTTCGCTCGACGCCGAGCCGGGCTTCACCTTCCCCGGCCAGCGCACAAGCAGCGGCACATGAATGCCAAACTCGAAGAGCGTCCCTTTGCCCCGAAACTGTGAGCAGCCGTTGTCTCCCATGAAGCCGACGATCGTATTCGCGGCGAGGCCGCGTTTTTCCAGTTCGGCCATCACTTCGCCGAAGAAGATGTCGAAGTGCGCGATCTCGTCGTAGTAGCGGGCGAAGTCCGCGCGCACCGGCGGCGTGTCTGGATAATGCGCGGGCAGCTTGAGCTTCGCGGGGTCGTGCTTTTCCGCGCCGCTGGTGTTCAGCGGGCGGTGCGGATCGTTCGAGCAGAGCTGGAGGAAAAATGGTTTTTCCGCGGGCTTGAGGTCGAGGAACTCGCGGAGTTGCGCGAGCGAGACATCGTTACCACCCGCGGTCTTCACGAAATCCAGCCGGTCGGGGAAGGTGGCGAGTTGGTATTTCTCAAACACTGCGCGCGACTCCGCCGACGTTGGCGCTCCATCCTGATGGTAGGTGCGCCCGGCCACCCCGGTGAACCAGCCCGCCGCGCGCAACGCCTCGGGATAGGTCTTCACATCGCGCGGGAGCGGCGCGGAGAAACGCGACATATCGATCGCCACCGGCGAGCGCCCGGTAAAGATGCTCGCGCGCGATGGCACGCATTGCGGACACGTTACGTAAGCGCGATCGAACCGCATTCCCTGCGCGGCGAAGCTGTCGAGGTTCGGCGTCTTGATGTCGGCGTTTCCGTAGCACCCGACGTGCGGAAAGCTGTGGTCGTCGGACAGGATGAGCAGGACGTTCAGCTTAGACTCGGTGGCGGCGTGGAGTGCGAGTGGGGAAAGCGCCAGGACGGCAGCAAGGAGGAAGCGCTTCATGAGGTGGGCAACGTAGAGCACCGCAAACCTGCCAAAGTTTCGACCGGTTTGCCGGGCAGACACTTCCCGTCCAGCGCTGTGCGGGTCCAGAGGCGCGCGCCTTGATCGAGGCCGGTGAAGGATTCCGACAAGACGATCTCCGCGAAGTAAGGCGGGGCCTTCAACGCATCGGAGGTGCCCGTGGGAACGTGAACCCGCGCAGCCCTCGGCCCGAAGCTCGCGAGTTCGGTGCGCACCTTGGTCGCGATGGCAGCATCCGGCTCGACGACGATGACCCGCAGCAGCGTTTCCAACACGAGTTCCTTCGCGAGTTCCCCGCTATTCCAACCGAGCACGAGCGCGTGGCCGCCAGTGAGGCCGCTCTTAAGTTTCGCGACCTGGCTGCGCCATTCGGGTTTTCGCTCCCACGGCGGAGGCTTTTCCGCCGCGAGGATTGTTACTTGGGCGCCGGTGCCGACCGAGTGTCGCCCGGCTTCGGAAAGACGAGGGTGCGCGCGGCCCACGCCTCCCATTTCCCGCTCATCTCTTTCACGCGATCAGGCTCACCGGCAGCGAGATCCTTCATCTCCACGCGATCGGTTTCGATGTCGTAAAGCTCCCACGCCCCACCTGCGGCGGCGACGAGCTTCCACCGCCCGTCGCGCACGGCGCGGTTCCCTTCATGCTCCCAGTAGAGAAGACGTGGGGACGGGGAGACGGAGGGATTCGCAGAGGAGAGAATCGGCCGCAGGCTTCTGCCTTCCATCGGGAGGATGCTGTGCCCCTCGAATTCCGCCGGGTATTTCGCGTCTGCGAGATCCACGCACGTCGCCATCAGGTCGATGAGATGCGCAGGCTCCCGGGAGAGCCGCCCGAGCCCCGCGACTCCGCTGTTTCGCGTTGCCTCGTTCTGCCCCATCGCCGCGGGCCAGTGCGCCACGCACGACGTGCCGATTCCACCCTCGTGGCCATAGTGCTTGTATAGTCGCCACGGCGTGTTGCAGGCATTCGCCCAAGCGGAGCCGTAGCTCGGCAGTGAGCCGGGGCCGCCCATGCTCGCGAGGTCATCGTTGAGATAAAGTTTGTTCGGCAGCGCCTGCGTGCCTTGGTTGAGGCCGGTGCCAGGCTGAGGATTCGGATCCACCTTCATCTCGAAGCCAAACGGTTCCCATTCCGCACACGCGCCGTTGTCGCTGAGGAAAAGGATGAGTGTGTTGTCGAGCTGACCGCTGGTGCGCAGGTCGGCGACGAGCCGGCCGATGTTACGATCCATCCCGGTGACCATGCCGGCATAGACGGCCATGCGTTGGGCCAGATCGGTGCGGCGATCGGCGGGTAACGTATCCCACGGCGGGTTGTTGCCATCCGGCGTCATCGACCCCTCACGGGTTGAGGCGATCGGGTGGGGAATCTTGCTCCGCGGGGGAAGCGGTGTGGATTGCGGCAGCAGGACGCTCCTTTTCTGCCGCTCGAGGCGCTGCTCGCGAATCTTGTCCCAACCCTGCGCGTAGATATCCGAATACCCGGCCATGTCATCCTTTCGCGATGCTATTGGAAAATGCGCGGCCTGATATCCCACGTAGAGCAGCCACGGTGCGCCGCCTTTCCGCAGGTCGGCGAGGAAATCGAGCGCGTGATCCGTGAGTGCATCGGTGGCGAAAAACTCGCCCGGCTTGTAAGTGCGTTGCGGCCTGCCCTCCGGAAGCCGCGTCATCATCCGCGGCTCCCAGGAATCCACGCCGTAGCCGCCGACAAAGCCGTAGAAGTCATCGAAGCCGCGCTTCGTCGGTGGCTCGCGGTCACCCACGTGCCACTTCCCCACCGCGGCGGTGCGATACCCAGCCGTCTTGAGCACCTGCGCGATCGTCACGCAGCTCGAGTTGAGGGCGCCGCGATAGCCGGGAAACTCCTCGCCGCGATCACCCGCGCCCGGATACTTCGCGGCCGCGTCGGAGGTCATCAGTCCGACGCCCGCCTGGTGGGGATACAGTCCCGTGAGCAATGACGCCCGTGACGGACAGCACCGGGTGAAGTTATAGAATTGAGTGAAACGCAGCCCGCCCGCAGCGAGTGCGTCGAGGTGCGGAGTGCGAATCTCGCCACCGTAACATCCAAGATCCGACCAGCCGAGATCGTCGGCCAGGATAATGAGAATGTTCGGGCGCGGTTCGGCCCCGCGACTGGTCGTTTCAGCCACCCAAAGCACGGCGCACACGGCGGCGAATGTGAAGAATGAGTTCATAGATCTACCCGAATAGCCGTGCCTGCTATTGAAAAGGCTTCGGATTCTTCGGCTTGTTGGCGCGAGGGCTTTCGAAGATGGGCGCGATGTTATCCTTGTTCCATGTCTCGTAGGCGGCCTGGAGTCGCGTCACCGTAGCCGCCTCGCGGGCGGCGAGGTCCGTCTTTTCGCCAATGTCGTCCGCGAGATTGAAGAGCTGTTTTGCTCCACCTGCTTCGCGGACCAGCTTCCACGAGCCCTCACGCACGGCATAACTTACGCCTCCGCCGGTGCGCCAAAATAGTCTCTCGCGAGGGGCGCCCGATTTCTCGCCAGTCAGCCACGGGAAAATGTTGACGCCTTCCAAATGATGTTCGGCAGGCACTTTTGCGCCGGTCAGAGCCACGGCAGTCGCGAAGACATCGAGTGAACTCACCGGTTCGGAATAGTCCCGGCCCTTCGGGAGCCGCGCCGGCCATGACACGAGAAACGGCACGCGCGTTCCACCCTCGAAGACCTGACCCTTTTGACCACGGAGCGGTGCATTGTCACTGTGGGTGACGGACACCGGACCACCATTGTCGCTGAAGAACCAGACGAGCGTATTGTCTTCCTGCCCGCTCTCTCGCAACGTCTTCAATGTCGCGCCAACAGCATCATCGAGACCCACGACGAGCGCCGCATAGTTGCGTCTCGTTTCGTCGGTGATCGCTTTCACGCGCTCGAGATACTCGGGCTTCGTTTGAAGCGGCGTGTGCGGCGCATTGAAGGCGAGATAGAGAAACCATGGCTCACCCTTGTGCCGCTGAATGAAGGCGCCGCCCTCCTCACCGAGCTTGTCGGTGAGATAACCGGTGAGCGGCTCCGATTGCCCGTTGCGATCCATCGGGATGTTGTATTCCTCACCACCCTTCGCTCCGGGCAGGTAGATATGCCCGCCGCCCAGCATCCCGAAGTAATCGTCGAAGCCGCGCCGGTTCGGATGAAACTGGGGGTGCGCTCCAAGATGCCATTTTCCGACCGCACCCGTTTTGTAACCGACGGTCTTCAATACCTGCGGCAGCGTTGTCTGAGTGAGCGGCAGTCCGGCACTCGTACTCGCTGGCAACCAGGCGGGGTTGTTCTCGTGCCCGAATCGTTGCTGGTAGCGCCCAGTGAGCAATCCCGCCCGCGTGGGGCTGCAAAAAGGATGGGTCACGTAACCATTCGTGCAGCGCAACGAACGCGCCGCGAGCTGATCCAGATTCGGCGTGGGGATGTCCTTGCTGCCTTGGAAGCCGACATCGGCATAACCGAGATCGTCGGCGACAATGACGAGGATATTCGGTCTGCTCTCGGCGGCGCCCGAGTTCGGCATCGTGGCGCCGAGACAGCCGATGGAAATGATGAGGAAAAGTCGGGTGAACATTTGAGTGGGTAGCATGGAATCGGTCGTTTGTTTTTCGTCGTTGAGAGGAGCGATATTCGCCCGCGGCGCGGCGGCGGCCGCGCGGCCGGGGTGAGTGCAGGCCGCGGGCCGGGCAGGGCCGGGCAGGGCGCGGAGCGTGGAGAGCGATGGTTTCATCAGTGGGTCAACGCTTCGCTACCGCCATCGAGTAACCCATGAGTTGCTGTTTGTTGACCGGTCGCGGGCATTGGCTGAACGCGGCAGACGGGGGCCAGCGAAAGGAGACAGAGGAGAGTACGGAGTTTCATCGGAAAGAATGACGAATGGAGACATGCGCGACGGATCAGAATGCGACCGTCCGCCCCGGCATGGCGACGGGGTAATTTCCGTCGGCGTCGGGGACGACTGGCGGCGCCATGTCCCAGGTGACTTTCTCCGGCATGAGTTGGAGCCGGGAATTGAACGCATCCTCCCACTCGACCAGCTTGCCGGAGTAGGTCGCCATACGGCCCATGATCGCGGTCATCGTGCTCATCGCCGCGGCTTTGAGTTCGTTGTAGGGCGTGTTGTTGCGGATCGCGTCGAGGATCGGAAAATGTTCGAGCTGGTGCCCGTCTTCGCCCTGTTTGAGCCGCAGTTCCCAGGCGTTCGGTCCGGTGATGCGGAAGAGTTTCGAGCCCACGTTGAGGTCGGCGCCGCCCTTGGTGCCGACAACATGTTCGCTCACCTCCTGGTGCGTGCCCGCCTGTCCCTGCCGGCATTGGCTGAAGAGCTTCGAGCCATCGGCATATTCATATTCGACGAAGTGATGGTCGAAAATCTGCCCGTGCAGTTTTCGGTCGTTGCGCACCTGCCGACCGCCCATGCCCTGCGCGCGGACC
>JANPHH010000112.1:0-33794 GCA_031424375.1 Chthoniobacter sp.
CGCGCAGCGCCACTTCGCTCCCCCGCGCTTCCTTGAGAAGTGGCGCTGGGCGCGTTTGGGGTCGGCGAACTGGTGTTCGCCGCTCCTTGTCCGCCCGCCGGTTCATCCCACCCCAAAAAATCACGCCCGCGTGTTCGGTCCCTCGGGATGACATGCTTTCTCGGGTTTCGTTACTCCCTCTGACACAAAAGCCCTCCACCGCGCCAACCGACTTTTTACCACCCGCTCACTCGACCTGCCGGGCTCGACGCGGGTTGGCGACGGGGGTGGGGCTGGCTGAAGGTTTCTTCGGGGCACGGCGCGGCGTGGCCTCCGCAGCGCGGGTTGTGGCGGGAGGCTTGGCAGGGAGCGGGGTCGTCGGACGCGGAGTCGTCGGCCGTGGGGTGGCGACAGGGGTGGCTGCGGCGGGAGTGACGGCGGCGACTCGCACGGGCGGGGCGGGCCGCAACCGAACTGGCTGCCGCCGCCACACGATGAAAACCGCAAGCAGCGACGCGAGGACGACAAAGACCGCGCCAGCCATCACCCACCCGAGCGCGAGCGTCGAGCGGTGGCGCACGCGTCGCGGGGGGCCGAACGATGACGCTGGGGCCCGAGGGCGGACCTCCGTCTCAGCCGCCGGGCTGTCGCGCCGCGCGACCAGCGTGCCGGCGTGGCTGAGTTGCGTCACCACGTCGCCCCAGTGCTGGAAGCGCGCCGCGGGCTCACCAGCCAGCATCCGGTTCAAGATCTGCGCGGTCTTTTCGTGAATGCCGGGCGCCCATTCCTCGACGCGCAGATCCCCGGACTCGATCATCTCCAGCGTGGCGAGCGGATTCGGCTCGCCACCGCGGGGCAGTTCACCAGTCAGCGCGTAGAAAAGAACGCCGCCGAGCGCGAAGATATCGCTGTGCGCCTCCTCGGGTTCACCGCGCATGCGTTCCGGCGAGACGAAACACGGGCGGCCCCACATCGTGCCGAGATCGTCCGCGGCGATCTGATAAAGCGCCGCCTGGCCGAAGTCGGTCACCTTCACCGTCCGGGCTTCGGCGAAGACGAGATTTTCCGGCGATACATCGCGATGCGCATGTCCCGCGGCCTGCGCCGCGCTGAGGGCACCCGCTGCTTGCAGACCGATCGCGAGCACCTCGGCTTCGCGGAGCTTTCCCCGGCTCACGATCCGCTCCGCGAGCGAGCCCTGCGGGAGCCACTCCATCGCGATCCACGCCAGCCCGTGATCGACGCCGGTGGCGAAGATGCGCACGCAGTGCGGATGATCGAGCCGCGCGATCGCCCAGACTTCCGCGGAGAAATATTCCACGTCCACCGGCGCGGCCGCATACGGCGGCTGCATCACCTTCACCGCGATCTCCGCACCGCCTTGATCGCGGGCGCGAAAGATCACGCCGAGTCCGCTGCGGGCGACCACTTCGTCGAGATGGTAGCCGCCGATCTCCGTCCGCGCCCGGAAGCTCGCCCCGCACTCCGGGCAGGGCAGAGGGGTGAAAGCGCGGGCGCCGCGGATGACGATCCTCGCGCCGCATGCAGCGCAAGTGTGTTCGAGGGAGTGTGGCAAGACGCGCAGGCTACCGGCAGGGTGCCCGCCCGCAATTCTGATTTCGCCGCCTCACCGCGGTCCGTGGACTCGTTCCGCCTTCACTTCATTGGCACTCGCCCGGCCCGCCGCGAAGTCATCCAGATTCTCGATCGTCGTCCGCGCGATGTTCAGCAGCGCGGTGTCGGTGAAGTAGGCCTGGTGTGAGGTCACGAGCACATTGGGAAAGGTGAGCAGCCGCTGGAGCACATCGTCCTGGAGGATTTCGCCGGAGAGATCCTCGTAGAAAATATCCGCCTCCTGCTCGTAGACATCGATGCCGAGGAATCCGACCTGCCCGCGCTTCAAAGCCTCGACCATGGCCACGGCGTCGATCAGCGCACCGCGGCTCGTGTTCACGATCATCACCCCGGTCTTCGTCTTCGCGAGCGTCTGCGCATTGAAAAGATGATAGGACTCCGGCGTGAGCGGGCAGTGCAGGCTGATGATGTCCGACTGCGCGAGCAGATCCTCGAAGGAGACGTACACGCCGCCGTTCTCCGCGAACTCCGCATTGTGGAACGGATCGCATCCCAGCACCCGGCACCCCATCGCAGCCAGCGGCTTCGCGGTGAGCACGCCGATCCTGCCCGTCCCCACGATCCCGACGGTGCGGCCGTGGAGGTCGAAGCCGAGCAGCCCGTCGATTCCGAAGTTTCCCTCCCGCACGCGATTGAAGGCGCGGTGGTACTTCCGCGAGAGCGTGAGCATCAGGCCGATGGTGAATTCCGCCACTGCGTACGGTGAATACGCGGGCACGCGGCGGACGCTGATCGCGAAGGCTTCGGCCGTTTTGACGTCGACCTGATTGAAGCCGGCGCAGCGGAGCGCGATGAGCTTGATGCCCTGGTCGGCGAGGACGCGGAGCGCACCCGCGGAGAGGTCGTCGTTGACGAAAGCGCAAACCGCGTCCGCTCCGCCGGCGAGCGTGGCCGTGCGCGCATTGAGGCGGTCTTCGAGGAAAACGAGTTCGTGCGCCGCGTGGACATTCGCGGCTTCGAGGAAACGCTGATCGTAGGGTTTGGTGCTGAAGACGGCGACTTTCACGGCGGGACTATGCGCTACTCGGCGCCGGTGGCGAGCCGGTCTGCATGCACCCGCGCGACCTGCCACATGTAAGCCGGACCGCCTTCCGCAGTGCGTCCCCACGCGCTGGCCTTCGCGCGGGCGGTGAGTTCCAGCGCGCGCTCGCGGTGGCCGAGCAGCGCCTCGTTCAGCCCGCCGTAGTAGTTGGCGAAAAAAACGACCGCAGCATTTTTCGTCAGGCCCTTTTCCTCGATTTCGCGGAGCACGTCATCGGTCGTTCGCTTCCCGGAAAACATCTCGTAGAGCGACGGAAACGGCTCCCGGTCGAACTGCATGTAGAGCAGCATCTCGCCGCGCGCTTTCTCCAGCCCGTCCGCCCGCGCCTGCGCGAGAAATTTCCAGATCCCATTCTCCCGATCGCGTCCGTCGTAGTCGTGATACTTCGCAAACTGCCGCGCCGATTTCGCAAACTGCCCCGCGAAGTAATATGCAATCCCCAGCCGCCAGTGCGGGGCATCCTGCGCCGGATCGAGGGCGATCATCTTCTCGAAATCGGCGACCGCTTCCTCGAAGTGACCGAGAAAAAGATGGCAATCTCCACGGCGGGAATAGAGCCGCACGGCATCCGGCGCCTTCGCGAGCGCGGCGGAGACCTCCTCGAGTTCGCCCGCCGTGCGCGCGAGCACGGCACCGATCCCGGCATCATCGGCCGCGCGCGAATTGCCGGGTGCGAGCAGCACCACCACGACGCAGACGCAGACCGACAGGAAGGGGCGGGCAGGGTGCATAGCGCCACCTTCGCCGCCACCGCAACTTCCCTCAAGCCCGGCGAATGCGTCCATCGGCGGATTGCAAATCCGGCCTGCGGTCTTCCGCCCGACGCCCCCTATTCTTCATCCTTCATCCTTCCGCATTCATCCCTCATCTTCCCGCGATGCGACGTTCGTTTTTCATCTTCCTCCTCGCCGCCCTGCTCGTCTTCGGCGCCTACCGTTACTACCGGCTCTCGCAGCCGGCAGGCAGCATCCGCTTTAGCTCCGAGCGCTACACTCCTGCGGAGAAGCCTAGGCTGGATCTGAAGGACGTGCAGGTGCTCGCCGCGCTCGATGGCGAATACTCGCGGCTCGTGAATGCCGTCATCCCCTCCGTGGTCAGCATCACTTCCTCGCGCACCGTGCAGGTCCAGCAGCCGCTCGATGCGCTGGAACTCTTTTTCAATTTCCGCCGCAATCGCGCGCCGCTCCAGCAGGAGGAAAGCTCGCTCGGCTCCGGCGTCATCGTTTCCCGCGAGGGTCACATCCTCACGAATCACCACGTGATCGCCAACATGCAGCGCGTCCAGGTGCAGCTCACGGATGGGCGGGTGGAGCCCGCACAGCTCATCGGCTCGGATGAAGCCACGGATATCGCGGTGCTGAAGATCGAGGCGAAGAATCTGGAGCCGCTTCGTTTCGGCGACAGCGACGAGGTGCGCGCCGGCCAGCTCGTGTTCGCGATCGGCAACCCCTTTGGACTCCAGGAGACGGTGACGCAAGGCATCGTCAGTGCGAAAGGCCGGCGCGCGATGGCGGACAGCGGAGTGGAATTCCTCCAGACCGACGCGGCGGTGAATACCGGCAATTCCGGCGGCCCGTTGCTCAACATCCGCGGCGAAATCGTGGGCATCAACAGCGCCATCTACTCCGCGCCGCAGAAGGAAGGCGCGTGGCTGGGCATCAGCTTTGCCATTCCCTCGAACACGGCGCGGCACACCCTCGAGAGTCTGCTGAAATCGGGGCGCGTCATTCGCGGCTACCTCGGCATCCGCATGGCGCCGCTGAATCGCGAGATTGCGCAATTGCTCAAGGTGCCGGATACTGCGGGCGTGGCAGTGGTGGGAGTGGGGCAGGGTTCGCCGGCCGAGCAGGCGGGGCTGAAAGCGGAGGACGTGGTGCGGACTTTCAATGGGCGGCCGGTGCCCGATCCGCTGGCCCTGACCACGCGCATCGCCGAACAGGAAGTAGGCGCTCGGGTGCAGCTCGGCATTCTGCGCGGGGGCAAGGAGATGACGCTCACCGCGACCATCGCAGAGATCCCGCCCGCGATGACTCGCGCGGTGCCGGGGCGGTAGGGCGGATCAGCGCGGGACGATGGCGAGGTAGTTGCGCACCGTCTTCCACTCCCGCTGATAGTGCGGTGGCTCGCCGCGCACCCACAACGCGGTGGAGCTGCCGCCGTCGAGGTTCAGTGCGCGCAGGATCTTCGCGTCGGGAAACAAGCCGGACGCCCCGAGGAGATCGGCGGTCTCGGCGAGCGTGGTCGACTTGCAGATGAGGAATCCGGCGCGCCCTTTGGTATCGAGGAAGACGATGGTGCGCGCCGCAGATTTCGTCGCGTTGAGGCCGTCGATTTTCTTCCCGTTTTCGATCAGGAACGGCCCGGCTTGCAGCGCCTCGCGCACGGCGGGAGTGAGCTTGAAGGCGCCGCTGCGCTGGATCGCGATGCCCGCCGGCGTGACGCTCACGACCCCGCTGAGCAGCCGCGATTTCTCCAGCGGATGAAGCTGCGCGCCCTTTCGAACGACGAGCCCGAGCGGGGTGCGATCCGGTTGAAAGTAGCCGCCATTTACCCCTGCCAACGCGCCGCGTTTTGCGGCGGCGGAGCCGAGGTTGAAGTCGCCCTCCGGGTTGTCCATCACGGCGAAGGCGTGGGTCTTCGGTTCGAACGTCACCGTCCACAGCGTGGCGCTGCCCCCGGCTTCGTCGCTCATTTCGCGTTCGATGAAGGCGAGACCCGCAGGGGCAGGCAGCGTTTTCACACTCCGCACGGTCCAGGCGGCGTGGAGCGGTGCGGTGCAGAGGATGGCGGCGAGCAGGAGGCGGATCAACACACTGCCGCGACGATGCCACGGGTTGGCGCATTTGCCGATGGACTTCCGGCAAAAGTCCCACGACCTGTGCGCGCGCCCCCCGCAAAACCTCCTGACCCATGTCCGACCACCGTGCCGCATTGCCAGACTCCGCCGCGCCCGATCGTTCCCAAAAGATTCTTCTCGCCGATGACGACGAGTGTTCGCTGCACATCCTCGCTGAGCGCTTGAAAAGAGCGGGCTTCGAGGTGTGGACGGTCGCGAATGGCGAAGACGCATTTACGGCGATCGAAACCGCCCCGCCGGACCTCCTCGTGCTCGATTTCGACATGCCGGGGCTGAACGGTGCGGAGCTGTGCCGGCGGTTGCGGGCCTCGGAGCGGGAATCCATTCGCCAGCTTCCGGTGATCATGCTCACGGGCCACACCGGCGAGGCTGAGGAAGTGGAGTGTCTCGCCGCGGGAGTAAATGATTTCGTGACCAAACCCGTCGCCTATCAGGTGCTGCTGGCGCGCATCGGCACGCAGCTCCGGCTCGGCGCGCTGCGCGATGAGCTGCGGGCTCAGAATACCGAACTCGCCCGCTGGCGCGAAGTGCAGGAGGCGGATCTCGAGGCCGCGCGAACCACGCAGCAGGCGATCGTGGGCGGCGCGCCACCCGCGGTGCCGGGGTGGCGGATCGAGCTGCTCTACCAGCCTCTGATCCAGGTGGGCGGCGATGTCTACGGGTGGCGCCGCATGGCGGAGGGGCGCTGGCTGTTCTGGGTGGCGGATGCGACCGGCCACGGCGCATCCGCAGCACTTTTCACCACGCTCGCGGCCCTCCTATTCAGCCACGCCGCGGCGAATGCTTCGACCGCGGACGAAGTCCTCACCGCGGTGAATGGCGAATTCTGGGGCGTCTTTCGCGGCCGATCTTTCATGACAGCCTGCTGTGTGGTGATCGAACCCGGCGGCACGCTCAACGTCGCCGGGGCGGGGCATCCGCCGATCTTCATCCGCCGCTGCCACGGCGGAGTGGAGGCCGTGGCGTCCCACGGGACGATGCTCGGCGTAAAACGCGAGATGGAACTCCCGCCCATGGCGCAAACCCTGGCCCCCGGCGACTGTGTGCTGCTCTACACCGACGGACTCTTCAGCCTGCGGACGCGCAACGGGCCGCGGCTGACCCAGGCGGCCGTCGCCGAGGAATTCGCGCTACTGGATGGTGAAGACTTGCTCCCGCGACTGGTGGCGGCGCTGCGGCTTCGGGTGGGGGATGAAGTCTTCGACGACGATGTGGCAGCGATCGCGTTGACCGCGGGCAGTGGAAGAGCGTGAGTTGCCACCAGGCGGCCAAATATTTTTTGCGCAGCGATTAACGCAGACGACCCTATGACCAAGATTCCTGATGTAGCGTGGAGCCGCGTGGCCGGGTTTGTGCGCAAGCACACGCACGAATTCCGCAACGACCTCAACGGACTGGACCTCGAAGCAGCGCTCCTCGCGGATCTCATTACCGAGGGTGAAGCGAGCGAATGCGTGGCGCGGATGCGGCGGGAACTCCGCAAGGTGGCCGAGCGTCTGCGGACGCTTTCCTCGAAGTTCGCCGACGTTCGACCGAACCGGGTGCTCCTGCCGGCACGGGAGCTTTTCCTGATCTGGAGGGAAACGCTGACGGAACTGCCCGGTCTGGAAGTAGAATGGATCGACCGGCTCGGGACCCAGCAGGTGAATGTGGATCCCGGTTCCGTGGCGCTGGCGCTGCGGGAACTGCTCGTCAATGCCCACGCTTTCCGCGCGGAGGGAACCGCGACGGCGATCGCGAGCGGGATCGGGACGGTGCAGTTCGAACTGCGCGAACCGAAGACGGAGACGATCGACCCCTCCCGCTGGGGCCAGACGCCGCTCGATTCCACGCGGCGAGGTTCCCTGGGGCTCGGACTCTGCACCGTGCTGCGAACGATCGAGGCCAATGAAGGAGCGGTTTCCTGGCGCTTCGACCCGGAGCGAAAGATCCTGGTGACGAACATCACCTTCCCTGCCATGGCGGCGCACTGATTTCCATCGCCGTCCCCGCGCGCACTCTGAAACCGAGGTTTGCCCTGCTCCCAAGACTTGCGCCCCACCCCCTCGCCCCTCTGACTTTCCTCAGCGGACACGAATCATGGGCGCAGCCCGACGCGCGCACCCATTTTCAGGGCACTGACGCAGTCCGGGCAAATGCCGTGCGAGAAATCGGTGCCGGTCTGAATGTGAATGTATTCATCGATCTCCTGCCAGTAGGTCGGGTCCTTCCGCACGCGCTTGCAATACATGCAGATGGGAAGCATCCGCTCGAGGGCCCGCACTCTTTCGAGCGCTTGCTGCACTTCCTCCACCCGCGCGGCGAGGCGGTGTTCCAGCTCCACGATGCGCCGGCCGCCATTCAGCCGCGCGAGGACTTCTACGGGATCGAGCGGCTTGCGGATGAAATCGTCGGCCCCTGCGGTAAATGCCTCGGCGAGGTCGTCGGTGGTGTCGCGGGCGGTGATGATGATGAAATAGATGTAGTGCGGCAGGTCGAGTGCGCGAACCTCCCGGCAAAGTTCCAGCCCGCTCTTCTCGGGCATGAGCCAGTCCACCAGCGCGAGGGTGGGCGGGTTGGTTGAATGAAGGATCTCCGCCGCTTCGGCGCCCGTGGCCGCTGTGCTCACGGCGAACCCATGCCGCTCGAGGAGCGCCTGAAGCGCGAGCCGCGACGGCTCGTGATCGTCCGCGACGAGAACCGCCATGGGGCTTGGAGAATCGTTCATAGTGAGGGTGCTTGCACGCGCCGTCGGAGTTTCGGCATCGGCAATCTGCCGCCGTCAACTAAGGACTCGTTTCTCGACCCGGCCATGGATGTCAGAAGCTAAAGAAAAAATTCCAAAGCAGCCAATGAACCTGCCGGATTTCCAAAGCCATCCGGAGTCGCACGCCCCCCAGGGAGCAGCGAAGTCCACTTCGCCGAGCCAACCCTCGCGCCAAGCGCCACTTCAAAAACCTGGACGCTTCCCGCCCCCGCGGGGTTCTGCGGCGAACTGGAGTTCGCCGCACCTTGTTCGCCCGCCGGTTCATCCCACCCCAAAAAATCACCCCCGCGTGTTTGGTTCCTGAGGATGGCGCCCGGATTTGAAGTTTCCAGCGCACCCCTCCCGCGCCACATCACCACTCTCTTCATCCTTCATCCATCCGCCTTCATCCTTCATCTTCCCCGCCGCATGTTTCACCGTCGCCTCCTTTTCCCGCTCGCCCTGGCGCTCCGCGTCGTGGCTGCGGAGCCGGATCACCCGGTGCTCCGCGACGTGAATCCCGTGGACGATCCCGCGCAGGCCGCGGCGCATCTCGCGGTGGCGCCGGGATTGCGCGCCGATCTCTGGGCGGCGGAGCCCGGCTTGGAGAATCCCGTCAGCTTTTCTTTCGATGAACGCGGCCGCTGTTTCGTCGCGGAGACCTTTCGCCGGAAGACCTCGACGATGGATATCCGCATGCATCGAAACTGGCTGCCGCAGAGTCTCGCCATGCGTTCGGTGGAAGACCGGCTGCGCTTTCTCCAGGATGCATTCGAAGACCAAAAGATGGCGCCGTATCTCGGCATCGTGGATCGGAACCGCGATCAACGACTCGACTGGCGCGACCTCGCGGTGGAGAGCGAACGCATTCGCCTGCTCGAAGATCGCGCCGGCCACGGTCGCGCGGATCACTCCGAAGTCTTTGCCGCAGAATTCAATACCGCGCTGACCGGCATCGGCTCCGGAGTGCTCGCCCACGGTGGCGACATTTTCTTTGCCTGCCTCCCCGATCTCTGGCGGCTCCGCGAGGGCCAACGCGAGTCGCTGCTCGGCGGCTTCGGCGTCCACATCACCTACAGCGGACACGATCTTCACGGCATCGTCATGGGGCCGGATGGACGACTCTACTGGACCGTGGGCGACTGCGGTGCGCGCGTCACGACGAAGGAAGGCGGCGTGATCGACGTGGCCGACACCGGCGCCGTCTTCCGCGCAAATCCCGACGGCACCGACTGCGAACTCGTGATGCGCGGGCTGCGCAATCCGCAGGACCTGTGCTTCAACGACGCCGGCGACCTCTTCACCGCCGACAACAACGCCGACGGCGGCGACGCGGCGCGCTGGGTCCAGGTGGTGGAAGGCGGCGATGCCGGCTGGCAGATCGGCTTCCAGGCGCAACCCGGTCTCGGTGCCTGGAACACCGAACGCCTCTGGTCGCCCGATGCCGCCCGCACGGCGCTCGCGCTGCTCCCGCCGCTCGGCGTCGTGGGTCATGGCCCCGCGGGCATCGCCCACTATCCCGGCACCGGGTTGCCCGAGGTCTGGCGCGATCATTTCTTCGTCTGCGATTTTCCCGGTGGCGTGCGCACTTTCACGCTGAAGCCGCGCGGCGCCTCCTACGAGATCGCCGCGCCCGCGAACGCGCTCGTCGCGAATGGCTTCGACCTCACCAACAAACTCGTGTGGGGATTTTACCCGACCGACGTGGACTTCGCGCCCGGCGGCGGCATCTTCGTGCTCGACTGGGTGCGCGACGAGGAAAAGCCCGGCAAAGGACGCATCTTCCGCCTCAGCGATCCGGCGACCGATGCCAGCCCGCTCGTCCGCGAGACGAAGCGGCTCCTCGGCGAGGGAATGGTCGCGCGGCCCGCGGACGAGCTCGCGGGTTTGCTCGGCCATGCCGATCGCCGCGTGAGGCTCGCCGCGCAATTCCAGCTCGTGGCGAAAGCGGATGCCGCCACGCTCGAACACGTCGCCCGCGGCGCGGCGCCACGACTCGCGCGCATTCACGCCATCTGGGGCCTCGGGCAGCTCGCGCGAAAGGATGCCGCGCTCGCGCAACCCGCGCTGGAGTTGCTGCGCGATCCCGATTCGGAAATCCGCGCGCAAGCCGCGAAACTCCTCGGCGACGCGCGTGCGCCCGCTGCCGAACCATCGCTCGTTGCACTCCTCGCCGATCCCGAACCGCGCGTGCGCTTTCATGCCGCGCTCGCGCTGAGCAAGGTCGGCACCGCCACCGCCGTCCCGCCGCTGTTCACGATGCTCCGCGGCTCCGACGACGCCTTCCTCCGCCACGCCGGTGTGCTCGCCCTCGCGCATTGCGCCGACCGCGCCGCACTCCTGGCAGCCGCGGAAGACGAAGCCGTCACAGTCCGCGCCGCCGTGCTCCTCGCCCTCCGCCGACAGGGTCAGCCGGAGGTCGCCCGCTTTCTCGCTGATCGCGATCCACAGCTCGTCCTCGAAGCCGCCCGCGCGATCTACGATACACCGATCGAGCCGGCTTTCCCGCAGCTCGCCGCGCTGACGGTCACGCGGGATCTCGCCGCCCCCGTGATCCGCCGCGCGATCGATGCGAACTACTTCCTCGGCGACGCCGCCTCCGCATCGCGGCTCGCCGCGCTCGCCGTGAGCGACGCGCCCGAGGGGATTCGCGGCGAGGCGCTCGACGCGCTCAGTGAATGGAACCAGCCGCTCCATCGCGACCGCTTTCTCGGCATGTGGCGGCCGCTGCCCGTCGTCCGCGACACCCGCGCCGCGGCCGCTGCGTTCACCCCGCTCGCCTCGCGGCTCCTCGCGCCGGCGGCCGGCGATCGCATCCGCGCCGCCGCGGTGAACGCAGCCGCTCACCTGGCGATCCAGCCTGCGGATCAGGCCATCGCCACGATCGCGAGCGACCGCACCGCCAGCCCCTCACTCCGCGCCGCCGCACTCCAGGCACTCGCCGCGATGTCTTCGCCGCGCACCGCCAGCGCCCTCACCGTCAACGCGAACGATCCCGACCCCACCGTCCGCTCCTGCGTCCTGGAACTCAGCGTGAAACTCGACCCCGAACGCGCACTCGAATCCGCGTCGACCGCGCTGAAGTCGGGCACGCTGCGCGAAAAACAAAACGCGCTGCGCACGCTCGCCTCACTCGATGGAAAAGGTGCCGACAAGGAACTCGGCAAATGGCTCGACCGCTACAACCGCAGCGAACTCCCGGCCCAGCTCGAGCTCGATCTTTTCGAGGCGGTGGGCCGACGAAAAACTCCCGCACTCCAGCAGCGCCTCACGGCGATCCACACCGCCCGCGGCACGGGCCGGCTCGGGCCCTGGCGGGAGAGCTTGCAGGGCGGTGACGCTGCGCGGGGGCGGGAGATTTTCTGCGAGAAAGCCGAGGCCGGCTGCCTGCGCTGCCATAAAATCCGCGGCGTCGGCGGGGACGTCGGTCCCGATCTCAGCGCGATCGGCGCCCGCCTCGATCGCGTGAGCCTGCTCAAGGCGATCCTTTTCCCCAACGACACGATCGCCCGCGGCTACGAAACCGTGTGCCTTAAGCTGCGCGACGGCTCCGACGCAATCGGCGTGATCCTCGCCGAAAACGCCGCGCAAGTGCGCCTGCGCCAGTTCACCGATGGCCGCGAAATCTCGCTCGCGCCGGATCAGATCGTCGAGCGACGGCGGCTGCCATCCGCGATGCCCGAGGGGCTCGGCACCGTGCTCGGCAAGCGCGACCTGCGCGACGTGGTGGAATTTCTCGCCACGCAAAAATAGTCGCGCGCCACCACGTCGCCGCGCTGCGGAAGCCGGAATGATCGCGCCGGATGCAACGTGAGCACCCCGCACAACGCTTCCCGCCGGGCCACCGGAAACGTGACTCGGGCGGGTGTCCGGCGCTGGCGGTCGCGGTTACTCCACCTCGTCACCGGCGGTGGTCATCTTGATCACCGGCAGTTTTTCCTCCTCCTCGTCCGCGTCGCCGGTCGAGGCATGAATCAGGTGATCGAGCCGCGCCTTCAGCGCGATGAACTCGGGCGAAAGAAACTGCTCGATCGAACGCGGGCGCGGCACCGGGTTTTCGATGATCTCCCGCACGCCCCCCGGATTCACGCCGAGCACGAGAATGCGGTCGGAGAGATAGATCGCCTCGTCGAGATCGTGCGTGATGAAGAGAATCGTGATGTCCACCTTCTTCCAGATCTGCAGGAGGTAAGTCTGCATCTTCGCCCGGGTCAGCGCGTCGAGCGCGCCGAAGGGTTCGTCCATGATCAGCACGCGCGGTTCCGCGGCCAGCGCACGAGCGATTGCCACCCGCTGCTTCATGCCGCCAGAGAGTTCGTGCGGGTAGGATTCCTCGAAGCGGGACAGGCCCACCATTTCCAGCCACTCGCGCGCGGCGGACTCCGCCTCGGTCGATGACTTGCCCTGCATCTCGAGGCCGAACATCACGTTCTCCTTCACCGTGCGCCACGGGAACAGCGTGTAGCCCTGGAACACCATCCCGCGGTCCGGCCCGGGACCGGCGATTGGCTTGCCATCGAGAAGCATCTGGCCACCCGTGGCCTGGTCGAGTCCTGCGGCGATGCGAATGAAGGTGCTCTTTCCACAGCCGCTCGGGCCGATGATCGTGATGAATTCGCGCCGATGAATGTCGATCGAGACCTCGTCGAAGACCACATGCTCGTGGCCGTCCGGACCGAACGACTTTTTCAAGTCATCGACACTCAGCACCACCGGGCGGCTCTGGATTTTCTTAAAGCGCTCGGCCACCGCCGGAGCCTGCTTGCGGTAATCGGGCAGATCGATCGTTGCTGTCATAGGCTTAGGATTGAGCGGGCTTCGTGATCGCGGACGGCGCGATGGGCGGTTCGGGTTCGAGTGACTCCGTTGCCTTCTCCTCGGGCGTCGCCGGCAGCGCGGCCCCGGTCGGGTTTTCATCGCCACGGTTCTGCCTGGCGACCATCGAGATCACGATCGGCTTCACCTTGCGGGGTCCTTTCCGCTTCCACGGGAAGAGCACCGTACCGAGCCAGCCGAGAAACATATCAGTGGTCAGCCCGATGACGCCGATCATTCCGATCGCCGCGAAGACGTTGTCGAAGTTTCGATATCGCGCTTGTTGATTGATGAAGAAGGTGATGCCGCTCATCGTGCCCACGACTTCCGCGACGATGAGGTAAGTCCACGCCCAACCGAGCAGGATGCGCATGTCGGTATACACGTCGGTGATCGACGCCGGGATGATAACCCGGCGCACGAGCTTCCAGCCCTTTGCGCCCAGGGTCTGCGCGGCTTCGATCAAGGCTGGGTCCACCTTGCGTACTGTATTCCCAATGACCAGCACCTGCTGAAAGAAGGTGCCGATCACGATGATCGCGATCTTCGGCCCATCATCGATTCCCAGGATCGCCACGCACAACGCCCCAAACGCCGGCGCCGGCAAATAGCGGAAGAACTCGATGAAGGGCTCCTGCAGTCGCGAGAAGAAACGGTAGCTGCCGCAGAGGATTCCCAGCGGCACGCCGAGCAACGACGAGAGAATAAACGCGCTGAGGATTGTCTTGATCGAATGCAGCAGCGACTCATGCAGCCACGGTTCGTTCGGCAGCCGAGGTTCGGTGGTGAACGCGGTGTAAAACGCCATCGCCACCCTGTGCGGCGCGGGCAGATAGACCGGGTTCACCCGTTCACCCTCCGGCAGCGTGCCGCCCGCCGCTTTCACCTTCTCGAACTCGCGCTGGAAATCAGCGCGGGGCAACTCCATCTCCTCGATGAAGTAATCCACATCCCCTGGCACCGTTACTCTCACATTCGGATGCCACAGCCAGGGGACGTAACTGACCATCACCCACAGCGCGAGCGGGATGAGGAACGAGCAAATCGTTAGCACCACCTTGCGGTGATGCGGCAGTTCCTCCTTCAATCCCAGCCAGTCGCGCGTGGCCATAAGTTACCCTGGATGTGCCCTTGGCCGCGCTTATTTCAGGCCTTCGACAATACTCGGCGAGAGATAGCTCTCAGGCTTCTGCGATACCTTATACACCTTGTTATCGAGATTGAACTTATTGCCAACGGTCATCGAGCCGTAGATCGAGTCGAGACCGGGACCTTTCTTGAAAGCCTTCTTCGCCTCAGCGAGCGTCAGGAACTTCGTTCCCGGGATTGCCTTCATGTATTCTGCGGCATCGCTGCCGACTTTCGCGGACATGATCTTCACGGCATCCTCCTTGGTCGCTGGATCGAGGATGTAATCGACGCACTTGTAGTAAATGGATACGACCTTCTCCCAGTCGGCCTTGCTCTTCGCGAGGCTGGTCGGGTTGACTGCCAGAACGTCGTAGATCAGTCCCTTCGCTTCCGCGCTGGTGAAGAGCGGCTTTGAACCGGCGACCGTTTTCAGCGCCTGACCGGAAACTGGATACCACGCGCCGACGGCGGCCACTTTGCCCGAGGCGAGCGTCTGCGGCGTCTCGTTGGTCGGGGTGTTTACCAGTTCGATATCCGACTGCTTCATGCCGTTCGCTTCGAGCGCTTTCAGCAGGAGCAGGTGCTCGACGAGAGTAACTTCGAGGCCGACTTTTTTTCCCTTGAGATCCTTGATTGAATTGATGCCCGGCGCGCCGATGATCATGTCGTTGCCATCCGTGTAATCGAGCAGCGCGATCATCTTGCTCTTTGCGCCATTGGCACCGTTGACCAGCGCGTCGGTCGCGACCGCACACACGCCGTCGATTTTGTTCGCAGCAAAGGCGTCGAGCGAAGGCAGGTAATCGAACCAGATCATTTCGACTTCGATGCCGGCGTCCTTGAACCACCCTTTTTGCTTGGCGATCTCGAAGGCGGTGAAACCCGGCCAGTCGGAGTAACCGATCTTCAACGGAGCCGCGTGCAAGGTGGCGGCGAAGGCAAAAGCGAGCGCCGTGGACAGGATGGATTTGAGGGTCATGCGTGGGATGTGGTGTTGGTTCAGGTAGGATCGGAAAAGAGCATGGCGAGCGGAGCGCGGGACATCTCGGGAAGGTTTCGCCGGCAGCCGTGAACCGGGCGGGATAGAGGCAGACTGCGGTAGCTGTGGTTCATCCGGCGCATTGTCGCGGCGCGCCAGATGCAAGGCCCGTGCCAGCGGGCTTTCGCCGCTGCAAGAAATGCCGCCACTCCTGCAAATACGAGCCTTTCCAGCCCGTCACCCGAAGTTCCGTTGCGTAATACGAACGGTGTGAAAGCTCACACGATGGACGTTTTCCACCACGTTCTCTGCGCAAAAAGAGCCCGCGCCCGATTCGTGAAGTATGACGAACGTGCGAGGAAATGATACTTTCTCTGGACGGAAACAACCTCGCACGCTAGCTGCTAACGCCGTGCCGCACCCGATGGTCCGCTCCCGCAAAAAGGTCAACGCCGCCCGCATCAGCATCTCGCTTCCCGTCACGCTCTTCGATGAGCTCGACGACATGGTGGCGAAGCGCGGTTACGCCAGCCGCTCGGAGGCGATTTCGAAGATGATCAGCGAGCAACTGGTGCAGCATCAGCAGGAACTCGGAAAACAGATCATGGCCGGGACGATCACGCTCGTCTACGACCACGCGAAGGTCGGCCTCGCGACGAAGCTGCTCAACCTTCAACACAAGTGGCTCAAGGAGGTCATCTCTTCGCAGCGGGTGCATCTGGAGAATCACCACAGCCTCGAGGTGCTGCTCGTGCAGGGTCCCGGCTACCGACTCAAGCAGATCGCCGCCGAGCTCATCGCCTGCAAGGGCGTGAAGCACGGTTATCTCACCGTGACGTCCACCATCCTTCCCCCCCTCTACTAATGCCCACCATCGACCCATCGCTCATTCGTTTCGAGGAAGTCGTGCCACCCGGCGCGAACTGGTCGCACGTCCTCAAGCGCGGCACCACGCTGCGCATCACCGACCCGGAGGGCGGCGCCAACGTGGCCGCGTTGATGTATAACTTCGAACTGTTCGCCGAGCGCTTGAATCTGCCCGACACCCTGAAATGCCAGCACACCGCACGGCTGACCAAGGGGCACTGCCTCTACACCGACATGGGCCGCATCCTCGTCTCGATCACCGAGGATGGCTCCGGCTGGCACGACCCGCTCGCCGGTTGGTCCACGGCGAAAATCGTGGAGGAAAAATTCGGCGCGAAGAACTACCAGACAGCGCGCAACGATCGGCATCGGAACGCGCACGACAACTTCATCACGGAGCTGGGCAAGTATGGGATGGACGAACGCGACCTCGCGATGTGCGTGAACTTTTTCAGCAAAGTGACGGTCGATGAGGCGGGGCGGCTCGGCTTTCATCCGGAGCATTCGCGGCCGGGAGCGTTCGTCGATCTTCGCTCAGAGATGAATACCCTGATTGTTCTCAACACCTGCATCCATCCCCTCGACCCTTCTCCCAGCTACGCGCCCAAGCCGGTGAACCTCACGGTCTACTCATCGCCGCCACCACCGCCGGAAGACTTCTGCCGTAATTTCCGCCCGGAGAATCAACGCGGCTTCACCCTCACTGAACGCTATTTCCTATGAGCACCTTAACCGAAAGCACGTTCGATCCCGCGCAGGCAATCTACGACTCCACCATCCTCGCGGGTGATCCGTGGATTCACACGATCAAGCGCGGACAAACCTTTCGCATTGAGGACGTGGAGGGAAACCAGGCGGCAGATACGTTGTTCTATAACGCCGCCGATCCGATCGATCGATACAGCGCGCAGGATACCATCCGCGAGCAGGGCGCGATCTACCTCACAACGGGCACGAAGCTCATGTCCACGCGGGGCAACATCCTGCTCACGATCACGGCGGATACCTGCGGCCGCCACGACACCCTCGGCGGCGCCTGTGCCTGCGAGAGTAACATGGTGCGCTATGCGATCGAGAAGCGGTTCATGCACGCCTGCCGCGACAGCTTCCTGCTCGGCGCCCGCCAGATGGGACTCGGCAAGCGCGACCTCGCGCACAACATCAATTTCTTCATGAACGTGCCGGTCACGCCCGACGGCGGCCTCACTTTCGCCGATGGCGTTTCCGCGGCGGGCCGTTACGTCGAGATGCGCGCGGAACTGGATGTGATCGCGCTCATCTCAAACTGCCCGCAGCTCAACAACCCGTGCAACGGCTACAATCCCACGCCGGTGCGCGTCCTGATCTGGGACTGAGTGATCCGCTAATCTCTTGTTCAGCAAGGTCCTGATCGCAAATCGCGGCGTCATTTCGCGCCGCATCTCGCGCACGCTCCGCAAGCTCGGAGTGGGCAGTGTCGCAGTTTATTCGGAAGCGGATGCGCATTCCCTGCACGTGGCGGAAGCCGATGAGGCGGTGCTGCTCGGGCCGCCGCCCGTCGTGGAGAGTTATCTGAAGGTCGGCAAGATCCTCGAAGCCGCGCGGGCAACCGGCGCGCAGGCGATTCATCCGGGCTACGGCTTTCTCAGCGAGAATGCAGATTTCGCCGAGGCCGTGGAGGCGGCGGGTCTGGCGTTTGTCGGGCCGACGCCGCAGCAGATGCGCGAGTTCGGATTGAAGCACACGGCGCGGGCGATCGCGGAGCAGCATGGCGTGCCGCTTTGTCCGGGCACGGGCTTGCTCGCGAATGGTGAGGAAGCGGCGGTGGCGGCGGAACGGATCGGCTATCCGGTGATGCTGAAGAGCACCGCGGGCGGCGGTGGAATCGGCATGCGGGTCTGCGCGGGCCGCGAGGAGTTGATCGATGCGTTTGCGTCCGTCGAGCGACTGAGCCTGAGCAACTTCAAGGACTCGGGGATCTTTCTGGAGAAGTTCGTCGCGCATGCGAGGCACATCGAGGTGCAGATTTTCGGCGATGGAAAGGGGCGAGTGCTTGCGCTCGGCGAACGCGATTGCTCGGCGCAGCGCCGCAACCAGAAGGTGATCGAGGAGACACCCGCGCCGGGTCTGAATGACGAACAGCGCGCGGGACTTTGCACCGCAGCGATCAAGCTCGGCGAAGCGGTGAAGTATCGCTCCGTGGGCACCGTCGAGTTCGTCTTCGATGCGGAGACCGGGTTGTTTTATTTCCTCGAGGTAAACACCCGGCTGCAGGTGGAGCATGGCGTCACCGAGGAGGTCACCGGCGTCGATCTCGTCGAGTGGATGGTTCGCCTTGCGGCGGGCGACGCGAGCTTCTTCGACACCTTCACCGGCGGGCGCCGCGGGCATTCCATCCAGGTCCGCATCTACGCGGAGGACGCGAACAAAAGCTTCCAGCCGAGCTGCGGTGTGCTCACCGAGGTCGCCTTCCACGCGGGTTCACGCAGCGAGACGTGGGTGCAGGATGGCACGGAAGTCACGCCCTTCTACGACCCGATGCTCGCGAAGATCATCGTCCACGGCAGCGACCGCGCCGATGCGATCGTGCGGATGAAAGCCGCGCTCGACTCGACCCTCTTCGGCGGGATCGAATCGAATCTCGAATACCTCCGCCAGGTCATCGCGACGGACGATTTCGCCGCGGGCCGCATCATCACCAAGTCACTCAGCGAATTCGCCTACGCCCCGCGCTCGGTCGATGTGCTCGACGCCGGCGCACAAACCACCGTCCAGGATTACCCTGGCCGCACCGGATTCTGGAATGTCGGCGTACCGCCGTCCGGACCGATGGACCACCTCGCCTTCCGCTTCGCCAACCGGCTGCTGAACAATCCCGACTCCGCGGCCGGGCTCGAAATCATGATGACCGGCCCGACGCTGCGTTTTAACGCCAGGACCGAGATCGCGCTCACCGGCGCCGACTTGCAGGCCGAGATCAACGGCCTGCACGCTCCGCGTTGGAAGGCGATCGAGGTCAGTGCCGGCGACGTGCTGCGCATGCGCGGCATCGAGGGTCCGGGCGCGCGCGCGTATCTTGCCGTGCGCGGCGGATTCAATGTGCCGCGATATCTCGGCAGCCGCGCCACCTTCACCCTCGGAAACTTCGGCGGCCACGGCGGCCGCGCGCTGCGGCTCGGCGATGTGCTGCACCTCGGCACCAGCGACACGCCGAGCGGAATCGGTCAATCGCTGCCACCCAGCCTCATCCCGCAGCTCACACACGAATGGGAAATCGGCGTGCTCTACGGTCCCCACGGCGCGCCGGATTTTTTCACCGACGCCGACATCGAGATGCTCTTCGCCACGGAGTGGAAGGTGCACTTCAACTCGAACCGCACCGGCGTCCGCCTGATCGGCCCGAAGCCGCAGTGGGCGCGGCCCGACGGCGGCGAGGCTGGCCTGCATCCGTCGAACATTCACGACAACGCCTACGCCGTGGGCGCGATCGATTTCACCGGCGACATGCCGATCATTCTCGGCCCGGACGGCCCGAGCCTCGGCGGATTCGTCTGTCCGGCGTGCATCGCGGAGGCGGAACTCTGGAAAATGGGCCAGCTCAAGGCGGGCGACACGGTCCGCTTTTGCCGCATGCCGCTCGCGGAAGCGACCGCACGCGAGCGCGAGCAGGATCGCGAAGTCGAACTGCTCGTCGATCTGGCGGACACGGAGCGCCCGCGCTTCGACCCACCGCGCGAAGATGCCGTGCAGTACCGCCTGCCCGAGGAACCCGGCCGGCTCGCGGTCTGTTATCGCCGCGCGAGCGACAAGTATCTGCTCGTCGAATACGGCCCGCTCGTCCTCGATCTCGCGCTGCGCTTCCGCGTCCACGCGCTCATGCAGTGGCTGGAGACGCGGCACGTCCCCGGCATCCTCGATCTCACGCCCGGCATTCGTTCGCTCCAGATCCACTACGACTCCCGCCGGCTCCCGCTCGCCGAGCTCATGGAGACGCTGCTCTTTGGCGAATCCGAGCTGCCCGATGTGGACGAGATCGAAGTGCCGTCGCGCATCGTCCATCTCCCGCTCTCGTGGAACGATCCATCCACGCGCCTCGCGATCGAAAAGTACACGCAGACCGTCCGTCCTGACGCGCCATGGTGTCCGAGCAATATCGAATTCATCCGCCGGATCAACGGCCTCGCGAGCATCGACGACGTGCAGCGCATCGTCTTCGACGCCAGCTACCTGGTGCTCGGGCTCGGCGATGTCTATCTCGGCGCGCCCGTCGCCACGCCGCTCGATCCGCGGCACCGCCTCGTCACCACCAAATACAATCCCGCGCGCACCTGGACGCCGCAGAATGCCGTCGGCATCGGCGGGGCCTACATGTGTATCTACGGCATGGAAGGGCCGGGCGGTTATCAGTTCGTGGGCCGCACCGTGCAGGTCTGGAACACGTATCGCGTGACGAAGGATTTCGAAGCCGGCAAGCCATGGCTGCTCCGCTTTTTCGATCAGATTCGTTTTTACCCGGTGACCACCGAGGAACTTGCCCAGCACCGCGAAGATTTCCTCGGCGGCAAGTTTCAGCTCCGGGTCGAAGAAACAACTTTCAAGCTGCGCGACTACCAGCAGTTCCTCGCGGAAAACGATTCATCGATCGCTGCATTTCGCGTCCAGCAGCGGCAGGCCTTCGCCGAAGAGCGCGATCGCTGGACAGCCGCCGGTCAGAACGTCATTGAAGCCGAACCGGAAGTCGCGATTCCGGAGAGCGACATCGACGTCCCCGCCGGCGGCCGCATCGTTCCATCACATCTGCCGGGCAGCGTCTGGCAGGTCGTGGTGAAGGAAGGCGAGCACGTCGCCGAGGGCGACAAGCTGCTCATCCTCGAATCGATGAAAATGGAAACCGCCATCCTCGCGCCCATCGCCGGACACATCGGCCGCGTGCTCGTGAAGCCGGGCACCGCCGTATCCGCGGGCCAGGCCCTCGTTGTTCTCATCCAAGATTGAATCTCATGTCCGCACTCATCCACCTCGCCGTGAACGGCACGCTCATGCGCGGCCTCGAACTCAACCCGAACCTGCTCGAAGTCGGCGCCACCTTCGTCCGCGAAGACCGGACCGTGCCGGCCTACCGCATCTATTCCATCAAAGACCGCCACCCCGGCATGGTCCGCGTCGCGACCGGCGGCGTCTCCGTCGCCGTCGAAGTCTGGGCAGTGCCGCCAGCGGGTCTTGCGTCCATCTTGCTGAAAGAGCCGCCGGGTTTGTGCATCGGCAAAGTCAGCCTGTTGAGCGGAGAGGAAACCCTCGGCGTCGTCGCGGAGCCGATCCTCTGCGAGGGGATGCGCGAGATCACGGAGTTCGGCGGCTGGCGCGAGTACACGGCGAAGGTCGGAAAGTAATTTCGCGCGCCGGAGCCAGACACGAAAACGCCCCGGTGTCTGACCGGGGCGCTCGTGATTGATCGAGTGGTTTATTGCACGTCGCGCTGACCCGAGCCGGGCGGGCGCGGACCGCGCTCCTCCATCGGCGGGCGCTGCTGCCCGCCTTCCCGGCGGCCTTCCGGCGAATGGAAATCTCCGGGACCGCGCGGGCGATCGGACTGCGGACCGGAGTCCGGGCGCCCCATGCGCGCCGGCATTCGGCGATCACCGCCGCCGGGTTGCGGCGGGAGATATTGCCCCGGCCCGCCTTGCGGTCCACGGAACCCAGGATCGGGACGAATGCCGCGCTGCTCCATCCGCTCGCGCATCGCCTGCTGCCACTTCATCGCGCGTTCGCCGCCCATCTGAGGTCCCATTGCGAATGGTCCGCGGGGCGCACCATCGCCGCGCTGCATCGGGTGGGCCCACGGCGTGCGTCGATTGTCGCGACCGAAATCCGGACGCGGCACATTCTGCCCGAAACGATCCCCGCCGGGACTGCCCGGAAATCCGTGGCGCTGCGGCGTCTGAGCCTGGGTCGGCCCGCTGGGCGGCGGTCCTTTTGGCCCCTCGCGGCGCGCATCACTTTCACCCCGCGCCGGCGGCTGCGGCCCAGCGTTGCGGACACTTTCACTCGGTCCGCGCCGATCGCCATGCGCTTCGGGACGCGGTCCGTGCTCGCGGTCGCCGTCACGCGAGGGCTTTTCCGCTCGCTCGCCGTCCCGCGGGCCTTCTGACGCTCGGCCTGGCGCGCGCTCTCCATCACGGCGCGCTTCACTGCCCTGACTGGGCGGACGTTCGCCGTCGCGGCGCGAGCCTTCCGGCCGTTGCCTGTCTCCGTGCCCTTCTGAGCGCGGACCCTGGTTGGTTGCGCCTTCGGGCCGCGGAGCCGGGTCGCGGGAGCCTTCCGAACGCTTTCCTTGATCGCCCGGCCCACGGTGGCGAGTTCGCGCGCCGCCGTCACGTCCTTGGCCGCCCGGAAGCATCTCCTTGGGAGTGATGCGGCCGTCGGCATCACGATCGAGTTTCCGCAGGATTTCTCCGGCCCGGCTCAACTCGGTCTGATCGATCCCACCGTCATGGTTCGCGTCGAGCAGGGCGAAGATGCCAACCGTCGGTTGAGGTCTGCTGCGTTGATGACCTTCCCGCTGCGCACTGCCGGCGCCCGGCGGTGGAGGGTTCGGGGGATTGTCCTGGGCGAAAAGTGGACTCGCCGAAAAAGCGAGTGCCACAACGGCGTGAATTGCATGGTTTCGGGTCATGGGGAATGGATGGTTGGAACTCACTGAATGGACCGCGGATTGCGGTGCCTGCTCACCGGACTAAACGCCACCCGGCTGCGGTTTTGCCCAGGTTAACGAAACATTTACATGATCGTGGAGATGACGCACGCCATGCCGCCGCCCAAGATGCCAGAAGAGCCCGTGGCGCCCCCACACCCGAGGCGGCCACAGGCTGAATCTTGGATGACCCCTCGTTCTGCCCTTAGCGGGGCGCCCCGCCTGCACCTCCTCCCGAGGCACCCCCTGCACCACCCGCCGCACCACCGCCCGATCCCGCGCCACCCGCAGCGCCGTTCGTTCCGCGAGCGCCGGATCCGTTGCCGGAATTTCCTCCTCGCGCTCCGGTCCCGCTATTCACTCCATTATTGGTCCGCGCACCATTCGAGCCATTCGCTGTTCCGGGATTGCTATTCCCGTTGTTGGACGTGGTCGAGTTCGTGCCGCCTTGGCCTTGGTTCACGGTGCCCGCATTGTTCGGTGCGTTGCCGGTGGCGCTGTTCTGCCTGGGCGTGTTGACCGTCCCAGCGTTGTTCGGTGAATTTGAATTCGGAGTCGGAGGAGTTCCCGCGGTCCCCGCGGGCACGCCTGAGTTCGGCGAATTATTTCCCGTATTGCCGCTTCCGGCCGCTGCTCTACCCACTCCATTCGGTGAAACGGTTGTCGTCGTCCCGGTGCTATCGACCGCCGTTTGCCGGGTCGTGGTAGCACCGTTCTGGGTCGCACCATTCGCGGTGCCCGCCGGTTGTTGCATCGGCGCGCCCGCAGCTTGCGGAGTTCCATTCGCCCTTCCGGGGGAAAGGATCTGTCCACTCGCCGAGCGAATCGAACCATCGGGAAATTGGATCGAGCCGTCGGCTCGCGTCGTGGACCCGTCTGGGTTCACTTGCGCACCGGTCGCTGCAGCACCGTTCCCCTGAACCGGGTTGCCAACTCCATTCGGCAGCGTCAAGAGGCCTGATCCGTCGATCGTTCCGGTAGCGCTGCCAGTCGCGCTTGGCCGTTCGGGCATCGGACTCCGAGCCGACCGTCCATCATTGGGGTTGATGGTCGTGGTTGCTTGATTGCCAGAGCCTGCACTTCCATTCGTCCCGGACGAACCCGTAGCACCGGGGGCGCTCGTATTTCCCGGCGTAACGGTCGAATTCGGGAGATTGGCGATCTTGCCGTCCAGGGTGAGGATCTGCGTCGAACGAAGGGTTGCTTCTGTCCCGTTGGGGAAGACTACGGAACCGTTCGGACGCACGACGATTCCGGAAGGAAGGGCGAGCTCTTTTGTCAGTTTTTCCGTGGCCCCATTCCGCGTGATAAATGTCTCGGCGCCCGAGACGGTGACGCCATCTCGCCCCCCAATGCCGACCTGGGTGCCATCCCCTGCCAGGGCGGGATCACTAGTTATTATTTTGGAATCATCGGCGGCGTCCAACGATGACAGCATTCCTACCGAAAGAATCGCTGAACAAAGGGTGAGGGAAGTTTTCATAAGTTTCACCGAATCGTGTCTCTCTCCCCAACCGGGCGTGCTCGTTCCTCATATTCTGCACACTGAGGCTCGGCGCATGGCGATAGCTGAGCTTCAACCGCGTAGATTGCCCGAGGGATGCCGGCGGGCGGTGCAGCGCAGAAAACCCATCGCGCCATTTCACTTGCTGCACGGGCGCACACCCGGCAATTGATGGCAGGAACTCCAAGATATGAACCTCCGCGTGTTTCTAGTCGTGGCTTTGACTCTCGGGGTCGCGTTCATCGTGGGAGATCTCATGGTCGTGCCTCGGGTGGAGACGCCTCGGTCGGTCGCGGCGCCCACGGTCGACGACGAAAGGGCACCCACTTTTCCGATGGAGCGTGACGTGGCCGCCACCGTGCAACCGCCGATCCCAGCAGTCGCAAACGCACCGACGAAGAGTGACGACGACGACGTTGCCGGTCCTCCGCCGGTGGAAGTCACGTTCGGGCCACCGGTCTGGGATGTGCAGATCCATGCGGCGACCGCGCGGGAAAAGGATGCGACGGCGCGCGCGAAAGCCCTGTTGGCGCTGCTGCCGAATGTGCCGGTGGAAGCACTCGCCGAGATCGCCGAAAAAGCCGTGGATGGACTCCCGGATGGCGCCTACCTCACGACCGCAGCTCCGATCGTGACCAATCCCGCCACGGCCGGGCAGGCGATGTCCGTCCTCTTTGCCGACCTGATGGAGCGGCCCGATGCGATCACGCTGCCGACGCTCCTGCAGATCGCCCGCAATCCACAGCACCCCTTCAGCCCGTCGGCCGTCGACAACCTGAAGCTGCTTCTCCGCGTCGATCGCGGCAACGATTGGGCAGCGTGGGAAAAGGACGTTCAGCGATTCGTCGCGGGAGGACGCTGACTCTTCGCCGCCTGACTCAGCGCGGTGGGCTGGTCGAAGTGTCTGGACCCGTCGTCGAGGTCGCGGGACGCCCTGAAGGTGCCGCGGGAGCCGGCACCGGAGGCGTGATCCCCGGCGGTGTTTCGATGTGAAGCAAAAGGTCCGCATCGGTGGCTTGCGGAGGCCGGATCTTGTCATTGACGAACTTCGGCTTCGCCGGCTCGATCGGCTTCGGCAATGCCTTGCCACTCCGCGTGGTCAGCGCGCCGTTGCGGAAGACGACATCGTCGACGCGGAATTCATCGCCGTCCTGATGCCGTAGAAAACGAGTCATCTCCGTGATCGAGAAGGGGCGCGAACCACGGCGGCCGAATACGACGGTCTGGCCGCCGGTTTCGTCGACCACGCGATCGCGATCCAGACCGCGGGAGACGGCAAACATCGGTTCCTTGGTGGGATAGGTGGCGATGAGTCGCGGCGCCGGACGCGGGCTGAAGCCAGCCGCGCCGTTGACGGTGTCGGGCGAGATCATCTGGATCACGCGCAAGCCGTTGTGACCATCGGCGACCAGCGCATACATCGAAGCGGAGATCGAACCGATCTGCACGGCGTGCGTGTCGTTCAAGGCGCCATCTGCGGTGAAAGTTTGGTCGAGACGCGGGCGCTCGGGATTCTCGATGTCGACGATGGCGAGACCCTCGGGACCATTGGCCACGTAGGCATACGTCCGGGCGACGTAGAGCTTGCGCGCATGGCCGAGGCGAAGCACTCCGCCGGACACGGCGCGCGGGCGCACGGGATTGCTGATATCGACCACCTTCAGTCCGTCATCATCGGTGATGAAGGCGTAACGATACTGGAGAGCGATCGCGCGCGGATTGCGGAGGAATCCATCGGCAAGTTCCCCGACCAGGCGCGGATTCTCCGGTTCGTTCACATCGACCACGGCGAGTCCACGCTCGGTGACGATGAAGACGCGGTGCCCGGCGCAAACCGCGTGTTCCGCGCCATTGAGTCGACCGTCGGGATTGAAGTAATCGGCACTCCCGCCCTTCTCGTCGCGGAGCTTGGAGCGTTTCAGGAAGTTGTCCTCCGGGTTGCCGTTGAAGAGCTGGGAGACTTTCACGACGACCAAGCCTTCCTTGCGGTCGCTGACGAAGACATAGCCATACATCGGATGAATGGGTTGCTCTTCGTTGTCCGGATTGTGGGTCCGCTCTGGATCGTTCAGCAGCGTGCTCGGCATCGCCACCGAGGTGGCAAAGGGCGTGCGCACATACGTCTTCTGACCGAGCGGCGAAACCGGCGACGAGACGATGCGCTCGCTGAAACCTTTCTGATCGATGTTGGCGACATCGAAGACTTCAAACCCGGCGGGGCCATTCGCCGTGTAAAGATACTCCCCGCGCAGGGTCATGTCATTGATCTCGGACGCGTGATGTTCGTGCGCGACTTTCAGGATGCGATTGTTATCGAGGTGCTCCTGATAGTGCCGGGGATACGCGTTCTTTTGGAACGAACTGCCGATCGCGGATTGCGGCTCATCGGCTTCCGTCCAGATGACCCCGTGCAACGCGTGTTCGCCACCGACCCATGCATAACGCCCGAAGAAATTCACCGTGCCGGTGCCGAACCCAAGAAGCTGGGTGATCCAGGCGTTGTTGTCGTTCGCCTTCGAGAGATGGCAGTCGGTGCAGTTCTTCGTCGTCCCCTTTCCGCTCGTCGTGTGAGCGAAGTGAGGATTGAACGCCTGGCCGCTGTAGCCTTCACCGCTGACCGTCTGCGCCTGCGAATAGACCCATTCGCGGTTCGCATTCTGGGAGCCGACGACCACCGCACTCGAGGACCGGATGACGGCCATTCGATTCCCCTTCACCGTCCCATCGATCCCGAGCATGAAGACATCATCGCGGACCACTTGCGGATTGTAGGTGATGAAATTCCGGTCGATCACCCCTTCGTATTTGTTCTGCGCCACCCGCTGGTTGGCCTTCATCGGGAGATGACATCCGAAGCAACTGGTCGCCCAGGCCGTGTGGCAGATCTGGCAGTCCATCGCCTGGTTGCTGTGTGCGAGTTTGCTTTTGCAGTCGGCCTCGCTCGTCGGTGCCATGCCCCAGGTCTCGCCATCGCGGTGCATGGTCTTGGCATAGGCCGCCTTCGCATTGTAGCGGGGCGAGGTGGGATTGACGACGTCGATGGTCTGCGGCACCTCCCATTTCATGTCGGGCGACATCGTGGAGTGCTGAATGAGCCGGTCACCTTCCCATTCGAAGCGCGGGTTCCACGCCGTCTTGGTATGCATGAGATCCACCTTGGTGATCTTGCTGCGATCCTTGGGATCGGTAGCGCCGCTCGGGCCGGAGGTCGGCATGGTGATCTCTCCCTCCACGATTTTCCGCGGACGCGAGGTGATCGTGCCATGGCAGTCGATGCATCCGATCGTGATCGCGTTTCGCACTTCACCGTAAAGGTTCCCATTGCCGTGGACATCCACATCGAAGTGGCAGTCGGTGCATTGCATTCCTTTGGTAAGATGGATGTCCTTGAGATGCACGGCCTGCTTAAAATCGGAGTGCGGGACGATGTGATCCTCGAGATCCAGGCGGTTGCCTTTGCGGTCCTGCTTGAAGATGGCGCGGAAGTTCCAACCATGGCCGTGGTAGTCGGCGAATTGCGTGTGCTTCAGCTTGGGGTTCAGTTCGGCGACTTTCTCGAGGAAATCCGTGTCACCCCACAGTCCGCGGGCCGCTGCGGCTTCGGGATTCTTGACCGTCGCGACGACGAGTTCGTCATCCGTCGGGTCCTTCTGCTCTTTCGGATACATGTGTTCGGCATCCGTTTCCTGGTCCCACCAAGTGTAACCGAGGTAGGGATTCACAAAGGCATTGCCCTGATGCATGTGGCAATTCATGCACTGGCTCGAGGGCACGGCGCGGGTGAACTGGTGGAGGATCGGATGTCCGCGCTCACGCTTCGAGATCGTCGGGTCCTTGGAGAAGCTGAGCCCCTGATGGCCGTACTTGCTCCACCAACCGGAATTCGATGGCGACCGATCGTTCGCGTAGACGACATGGCAGGCGGAGCAGCCGCTCGAGCGATAGTCGCCGGGGCGATCGTTCGAGCCGAGGAAGCCGAGGAGCGGATCGTGGAGCCGGGTTTTTTGTGCCCCGAGGAAGACGGGATCCGTGCGGTTCAACGTGCCGAGCCCACGGGCAGACAGGCGCTTCTCGGGCTTGCCGGGCGGCTCATCCATAGTGGGAATGCCGAGTTGAAGCGGCTCGAAGTTTCCCTTTTCAAAGATACGGAAGACATTCCCCGGCTGGCTGAGATTGAAGCGCGGCAGCGGCACGAGCGTCGGGAGGATGCCGAGTTTCCGGGTCTGTTCAGCGGTGGGTTTGAAGGGGTTGTCGAGTTGCAACGGGACGCCATCCGCACCGTAGGCCTGGCCGACGATCGCGTTTTTGATTCCGATCGCCCCGTTGTTATAAGCGGCCGCATTCCAAAGCATGCCGCCGTGATTCATCATCGAGTGGCCCACGCGCTCAACGATGTCGCCGTGGCAGAGTCCGCACGCTTCCTTCGCCGCGCGCAGGTCGCCCGGATTCACGAAACGGATAAACTCAGGCGACTCGTGATTCATCGCGGCCGTGGAGTTCGGGGGATTCGCGGACGTGAGCCAAATATCAGGCCGCGATGGAAGGACGTGCGCCTGATTCAGGGCCATCCCGCGGCCGGCGTTGCCGCCATGGCAGTCCGTGCAGCCGAGCACGACGTTCGGCGAAGCATGCATCGTGTGCGCATCGGTCGTCGTGTGACACTCCATGCAGCCCACGCTTTTCGCATCGGCCTCGCCTTGGGTCTGGTCGATCCAGTTGCGCGCCGGGCGGCCAACTTTCGGTGGAGCAGGACGCTTTGCGGCAGTCGAGGGCCCGAAGCCGCGATCGGATTTCGGCGCGCGGGCAAACTCGTCGAGTTTCGGCGGGGTCGTTGAAACGATGTCCGGGACGAGGAGATTGGCGGGAAAGAGCGGCAAGTCGTCAGCCTTACGAGGCGAAGGTATGACCTTCGGAGGCGGGACGGAGATCGCCGGGCCGCGGCCGCCATCGGTGGGCAGTTCGGGAGCCGGCGCGGGTTCGGGCGCCACTTGTTCGGGTTTTGCCGGTTCTTGAGCGGCAGGCGCAGGTTCGGGCTTCGCCGGATCCTGCGAGAGAGCAAAGCCGGCGGCGATCCACAGGGCGAGACCGAGAAAGAGCAGGCGTTTCATCGTGCGGCGCAGGTTTCCATCAGTAGAGGAAGGTCACGGTGAAGAAGCCGTTGTAGAGATATTTGTCGACTTTCCCTTCATTGCCCTGCGGGCCGAAACCGGGGACCCGAGTTGTGTTCCGGCGGTAGATGTCCTTGTAACCGTCGCCCGGAAAGAGGAAGCCCACGCCCGCAGAAAGAATGATGTTGTCGGTGAGCAGCGGACGGAATTTGAAACCGAGGCTGGCATCGAGGCCGATTTCGTTATTCGACTTGTTGGTTTCGAGCGCCACTTCGATCGGCTTGGTCTCGGCGAGCCAGATGTAGTTCACATTGGCGAAGGCCTTGAGTTTCGGCGTCACGTCGATGTCGGTACCGAGGCCGGCGATCATCACTCCGGGATTGACGAAGTTGGATTGCCCCTCGCTCTTGCTGCTGCGCAAGTCTGGAACCAGGGAGTCCCGTTGTTTGAAGTTCACCCCCGTGCCGCTGAGATTGAAACCTTGATGCACGTAGTAGCTGAAGGGTCCGCCGATGAACAGCGGGTTGTCTTGAATGCTGTCGAAGCCACGCGCCGTGCGATCGTAGGGATCGCTGTCGCCGCTGGCGTAGAAGCCGGAGAGCTTGAAGCGAATCCAGTCCCGGTCGTAGCTAAGCTCCAGAGCGGCCATCTGCGCGTTGATATCGACCTTCCGACCGGCGAGCCCATTGTAAGTGTCCTCACCGAACACCTGATAAAAGGCGTGGGTGATATTATACCGACCGATGTGCCCATCGCCGGTCCAACCCAGGTAGTATGACTTAACCTGATGCCCGCGCAGCGCGCCGTCGTCACCCAGGATGTTTCCCTCGTCCGGCACGGTCCCGAGGATGTTCGGCCGGGTCAGGAAACCGTTCTTGTCGTAGTGCGTCCCCCCATCATCCAGATTCATGTGGAAGCTGAGCTGGGCGGTGTAACCTTTCGTCAGGAAATCCTGACGGAACAGGTTCGCGATCAGGATCTGCTGATGGCGGGAGTCGAAGGTATTGAGATCCGAATACGTGTCCTTCTCGCGCTGATTGAAGTAGATCAGGTTGTATTGGTAACGACCGTTGTCCGCGTTGCCGAAGATGCGCGCACCCAGATTAGTATCGGCAAAGATGAATCCGCGAAAATCTGAGACAAACGGTTGGATACCAAAGCGACTCGAGATGAAATCGTAGCCGTGGCTGATATCGCTGAGGTGCAACTCAAAGAACGCCTCCTGAAGAGCGAAGAAATCCTTGTAGCGCGTGGTGTAACGCGTGCCGGCAAGATCGTTCCGCTGGTTCTTCTTGTTCTTCTTTCCCAGGTCGCCTTCCTTCGACTCCGGCACCTCCTGCGTGTTCGGATCCACCTGCACCAGAGGCCGCGCGTCACCCAGCGGCTTGAGCTGCGGCGCGATGTAATTGAAGAGGTCCGGCGGGTTGATGTCCGTGCGAAAAGGGGTGGGCTGCCCCGGCCGCGGATTCACGTCCGAGCCTTCCGGCTTCAGCGCTCCAATGACGGAAGTATTGGGGGTGTTTTTGTCGTCCTGGAATCCAGCGCCGCGGACGTCGGGATCGACGACGTTGTTCTCCAGGGCGCGAATCCAGTTCTGATTGTAGACCGCATTGACCCGAAGCATCCAAGTGACCGGCTTGAACGCCGTCTGGCCTTTGAAGAGATCGAACGCCAGCGAGGTGTCGTTCGAGATGAAGTACTGATCACCCCGCCCGAAAAACTCCGAACTATTCGGCAGTGCCGCGCTCACCCCGCTCGGCGTGGGCAGCTTGCGAAACTCCGAGAGCGTGAAGTTCTTCGCTGTGATGTTGGCAAAAATATCCTGGCCGATGATCGGCACGTCGCCCTTCAAACGGCTCTGCTCGTAGGGATGCCACAGCCGCGGCGTATCGTACATGTACGGCGTCTCATGTCTCGGGTCATGGTAGCGCGTCCAGTGCGGAAAGGGCAGTTCCCAGCGGCTCGGGTGAGCCTTGCTGTTCGGCAACAGGCCGAGGCCTTCGCGTCCGAGCGGGTATTCGGGGTAGGAAAAAACACGGGTCACCGGATCGCGCCCCAGGACCGCGCCGCGCGGCAGGCGGAGGTTGGAAGGCAGACGGGATTCGGCTCCGTAGCGCAGGTGCAGCTCAGGAATGAGCACTTCGTTGTCGACGGCGGATTCCACCGCAGGCACCCGACGTTCCCACGAACCCGGGTCCGGATTGAAATGACTCGGAGAGCGCGGCGGCTCCTCCTGCGTCGTAATGGTATCCCGCTCCTGATCGGGAATCAGCGGCCGGAATGTCGGAGCGCGGTTCCGGAACAATTTTCCGGGCTGCTCGGCCTGACTGGAGGCGAGCGGCAAGAGCATGGCGACGGTTCCCGCGAGGATCCCCCAGCGTTTGCGGCCGACTGCCGGTCGTTTCTGTGCGCGCTTCGCTTTCAAGGCTCCGAGATAGGCAGGCCGGAAAATGTTTCGCAATAGAAAAGATTGCGTCGCGGAAAATGTTCGTTCAGAAACCGGTTTGCCGATGAGCCGTTTAGCGCTAGCCAAAAGTTTCTTTCTGGTCGGGTTTGCAGCGTGTGCCTGCATGCAGTCTTCGCGCGGTGCATCCTCTTCCATTCAACAACTCACCGCGGAGGAAGTCCGCCAGATCGTCGCCCAAGCCGTGGCCAAGGCGCGCGATGTCAATCGCGAGTCTGTCATCTCGGTTGTGGATCGCGAGGGTTTCGTCCTCGCCGTCTGGAGTGTCCCAGGGGTGCAAACCGCCAATGGACAGGTCATCTTCCCGCGGCCCGGAATCATCGCGGCGGCGGTTTCGCGCGCAGGCACCGCAGCGTTTCTGAGCAGCGATCAGAATGCTTTCACCTCGCGCACGGCGGGCACCATCATCCAGCAGCACTTCCCTCCCGGCGTTCGCAATACGTCGACCGGGCCGCTCGTGGGCGTCGGACTATCCAATCTCTTCTTCTCCGACACCAACCGCTTCAAGCAGATCCCGCCGAACTTCAATCCGTTCCAGCTCAATCCTTTGCTCCCGTCGCCCGGGATCCGGGGTCTGCCCGTCGTCTTTACCTCGCTGAATGATTCGCCGGGCGGAGTGCCGCTCTACAAAGCCGGCCACCTGGTCGGGGGCGTGGGTGTCACCGGAGACGGCGACCCCACCGACCTCAGCCCCGCTGCGGCGATCCTCGCCGGCTTCACGCAGCGCGATTCCACCACGGGCTTCAAGACCGGCCGCGATACCGATGAAGACGTCGCCCTCGCGGGGCAGACGAACTTTCGTCCCGATCCAGCGATCGTCGCGAGCAATGTCCTGATCAACGGCATCCGAATTACCTACGTGCATCCGCCACTCGAGGACATCGAGGACAGCAGCGCCAGCACTCCCGATCTCGGCCAGGAAGTCCCCGGCTACGAAATCAAGGGCTCTCCTCCGCCATTCCAGTATCCTGTGGCCATCCTCGGCGGCTTCGAGGGCGAAATCCGGCAGCCGATCATCGACGATCCGCTGCCCGGAAAGATCGGCAAAGCGGGTCGACTAACCGCCGTCGAGGTGAAGGAAATCCTGTCTCTTGCTGCGGCACGCTGCGCGAAGACCCGGGCGGGAATTCGACTGCCGGTGGGAGCCCGCCAGCAGGTCTTCATCACCGTGGTCAACAACCCGCACAAGAATGGCGTGGCCCCGGTCGTCCTCGGCACCTTCCGCACCGATGAGGCGACGATGTTCAGTTGGGATGTGGCGGTGCAAAAGGCGCGCACCGCGGTCTTCTTCTCGAACAGACAACTCGCCCAAAGCTCCCGCACCGTGGGCTTCCTGGCTCAGCGATACTTTCCACCGGGACTCGATGGACGGCCCTACGGTCCATATTTTGGATTTCAGGAAGCCGTATCGCTGCGCCTGTCCTTTAAACCCAACCCGAAAGAGCCGGGAAATCTCCTTCCTCCGAACCCGAACCTGCCAAACGGCATCACCATCTTCCCGGGCGGCTTCCCACTCTACCGGGATGGGGTGCTGGTCGGCGCGATCGGCGTTTCCGGTGACGGGGTCGATCAGGATGACATCGTCGCCACCAGCGGCTGCGAAGACTTTCTCCCCAAGCGCCGAATCCGCGCAGATAGCTATACCTACCGCGGCGCCCGCCTGCCCTACGCGAAGTTCCCGCGCGACTCGGATTTCTAAGCCGGGTCCGTGCAGTGGAAAAGGGGAGCACACGCGCCCCAGCGTTTTCCGATTGGCGCCCCCGCCGATCGGCCGCCGTGAGAAAAACACCCACTGTTTGGTGACCCGCCCCGAGCGGGATTCGGCGAGGGCTCCGACCCCCAACCCGCGAGGGCGCGGGTGCTCCCCTCCTCGCACGCAAGATCGACGCCTCCTGCGTCGTTCCGGCTCAGAGGGTGTATTCAAACTCAAGAACGCCTGTCATACTGACGGACCGAACACGCAGGCGTGATTTTTGGTGCGGGATGAACCGGCGGGCGGACAAGGTGCGGCGAACTCC
>JANPHH010000113.1:0-4089 GCA_031424375.1 Chthoniobacter sp.
CGCTCCATCGAATCCGGTCGCGTGCTCGGCATCGAGGAGTTGCAGGCCGATCCCGCAGACGCCGGCATCTTGAACCACATCCCGTTCGTGAACCGGCTTGTCGGCTGGTGGGGGCGGATGCGTGCCGAGGGCTGGCTCAAGACCGCCACCAGGGAGCAGCGCGCAGCGCTCAAGCGTGACCTTCAACCCATCATCGACATCACCAACGAACTATGACCACCGACATCCAAGACCTCGAACAACAGAAAGCCCTCGATCATATCCGCGACCTGCTCAGCGCGCATTGGCACGAAGCCGAGGGCGCCGCCGATGACGACGGCAAATTCGGCAACGCGTTCAAAGCCACCTTCGACCGCGGCGCGCAGCCGACGAAGCTCAAGGTCACCTGCCGCATCGCCAAAACGATCAGCGACGAGATCGAGAGCGAGATCGAAGACCCACGGCAGCAGAAGCTGCTTTGACGGTTTCGCCGACGGGCGTTTTATGTGAACAGGGCGTCGCCCGCAGAGCCAGATGAACGCACAACCTCAAAACCGTGGTCGCGGCAGCAATCCGGCGAGTCGCGCCAATCTGATGCTTGGGCATAAGAGTCCGAAACACGCCCTGCCTCGCGGCTCATATGATGCGCAGCGGGTCGATGCTGTCCGTCGCGCAAACACCGCCAATCCCAAGGTCATCGCGGCTACGCGGCAGGCGGGCGCACAGACCCACGCGGCTCATCCGGAACTCTTCGGGCGGGCGCAACCCACCCACATCAACGCGAAGGCGTGGTTTCTGAAATCGCCCGATGGCCGGTGCTGGCAATTCGAGAATCTCGTCGCCTTTGTCCTGGAACATCCCGAACTCTTTCCACCGGGCTATGCCGAATTGCGCGATCCGCGCCGGAGCAACAGCATCAAGGCGGTCGGTGGGCTCAACAACATCCGCCCTGGAGGAAACGCCAAAGGGCGGCGTGCGCAATCGTGGTTCGGTTGGGTTTGGGACCACGCAGCGGCGGTTGCCTCATCCGGCTCCGAGTGAGTTGCCGTTGACGCCGAGCGGGTATGCGTGCCCCGCCTCCGCCATCGCGCCACCTCCCATTCCTCACGTCTCGAAGCGAGATTCGCGCTCTACTGGCGCGGCCTCGGCGGGCCTGAGTTGCAGCGTGAGTTCGTCTTTCACCCCGAGCGCAAATGGCGCGCCGACTTCGCCCACGTCGAGAGCCGCACGATGATCGAGATCGAGGGCGGCATCTTCGTCGCAGGCGGTGGCAGGCACAATCGCGCCGCGGGCTTCATCGCCGACGCCGAGAAATACATGGAAGCGTTCCTCGCTGGCTGGAGCGTCGTCCGCCTCACCGCCGCGCAGATTTCCGCACCCACCGTGGAGCGCCTCATCGTCGCCATCCGCGCACGAGGTGTAAGGTCGGTGTAAAGTGACGGCCCAACCTTACACCTTTTGAAGCCCTGATTTCCGCTCGTGAATCTGTCAGTGGTGCCGGTGTAGTCCATTCATCGTAAGGCACTTGTAGAATCGTTTGTGGCGCGTATCAGCGCACGTTTGAGGCGACGAAAGGTGTAAGGTGCGAAAAACAGCCCCTCATGGGTTTGGAGTGATTGTCGCCCTAACCAAGTGGAGGACTCGATCTCGTAAAAGATTGCTTTGCTCTCTCTCGAACACGCTCGCGGACACTCTCACTCGCCCGCACACACACAGCGCGCTCGCGACCGCGCTTTGACACGCGATCGAGGTCATGCCGCCGCTCGCCGAAACGCTCAAGACCATCGACCACGCTTCCCGTCAGGACGACCGCTGGATGTTCATCGCTTTGCTGGTCATCGGCCTGATCACGATCCGGTTTCTCGCCCGTTACTTCATGCGCCAGGTCGAGGCATTGCAGCGCGAAATCATCGCGACGCGGACGGAGTTTGAGCAGCACCTCAAAACGGCCAATGCCGAGATGGTCGCGGCTTTGACCAAGAGCAGTGAGATCATCGCCCAAAACTCCGCGATCCTTGAGCAGATCCACCGGAGGCTGGCCGCAGATGGTGATCGTGAGATTCGCGCGGAGATTACACGTAACGGCCGATAGAGCCGCGCAAGCGGGCGCGGGTAGTTAGGTGAGAAAGCGATGCTTCACCCAGCCGCGAAACTCCTCGGTCGCCGAGCGCATCTGCACCGGGTAAATTGAATCCGCGCGCTTCATCACAACGCCCTCGAAGAAGTCACAGCCGAGCGCCCGATTCGCGGCCCGGAGCCGCTGGTAGAACGCGAGTGCATCCGCTTGGGAGACGGCGCGGAGTGTCGGCGTCAGCACCACGGCCCCGCACGGCACCATGCGCAACGTGTCACCGGCGAAGACGGCATCACATGGGAGTAGCGATTCGAGCATCGCGCGCCTCTGCTCGTAGCTCGGCGTGCCGGATTCGGGAATGACATCGAGCACGACGAGCGTGCCGCGACCGAGGTTGTGCCGCCGTTCGAGGGCTTCGCAATCGGCCCACACGAGGCCGCGACTGGCGAGCTTTCCCAACGCCGCGAGCGCGGGCCGGAAACAGTCCGCGATGGTGAGCAGCGTGCCGTGCCGATTCCACATCGTCCCGGTGGGCGTGTGAATCAGTGCGCGCCAGCCATTCAACTTTGGCTCGGCGAACCACAGGCCGCGCTTTGGCGGAGCGAGGTCAAGCCGCCCGCCCTGAATCGGCCTCGCTGGGAACGTCAGGAGTGGTGGAGCCGTCATGGAGTTGGAGCCTCTGTTTGGGAAGGGCCGGATTCCGCGTTTATCACGCGAATTTGCCCGTCGATTTCCGCGCCGAGGGTGGATGGATGGGCGCTCGTCGCGGATTCACGAACGGCCTTCGAGTGGATGGCGTGCGCGGCGGCATCGAGGTCTTTGAGCGTGGTGACACATCGCTCGCCGCCGAAAATGGAGAGGACGAGTTCAGTCTTCATCGGGAAGCATGACGGTGATGGCGGGTTGCGGGTCGTCGATGTCGCGCGGGCCGCACACGGCCTTGAGATTCACGAGCGGCGGCGTTCGGTCGCGGTTGTTGTTGCGAATGTGCAGGCCGAAGAGCATCTGCGGGCCGCTCGTTCGCCGGGCAGCGCAACGGAGCATCCACACGATGTCCCACAGCCGACCTTTCTCGTCCTGAGCGCGCACGCCATCGGGCACGGTCACGTAGCTCTCCCACACGGCGCGGGTGAGATAGACCGGAAACTTCAACCCGGCCTCGCGCGCCACTTCGCTCACATCGACTTGCACGCCATCGGCCAGCGCGTCTTTGCGCGTGTAGGCGTAGATGACTTCCGCACCAGCGAACGGGTCTTGCGCTTCGTCCATCAGCGCAACGTTCTCGATGTGGCGAGTGAGCGCATCGCTGCGCTTGCTCTGCCACGGCACGACTTCCACCGGGCCGTGAAGCCGCTCCATCGCGCTCCGCAGCTCCGCCGCCGATTCATCATCGGCGGCGGTGAACACACCCGCGAGGTTCGGGTTGTCGGTCGCGGTGTTCGTCGGCGAACTGACCCAGCGGCCGTCAGCGAGCCGGAGCGTGAACTTATTCATCGTCGCTCCCTCCGCGCCCGAGCTTCGTCTTCACGCTCGCGCTGATGGGCACGACCTTGTCGAGTTCGTGATTCTGCTCCACGGAGAACAACGTGTGGCGCGCGGCGTGGAACTCCTTCGTCGGTTTGATGGTCGCCTTCGCCGAGAGCGCCGCGCTCGCCCCGTGGCGGGCGAACAACTCCTGCAATTCCGCGAGCAGCGGCTCAACCGCGGCGTCGGGGATCACGTCGCCTTTGATCTTCAACTCGAAGGACTGCTTGAAATACCGTGCGGCGTGCTCGCCCGCGATTCGCGTGATGGCGGGTTCATCGCTGGTGCCCCGGTAGGAGTTCGAGAACCCGACACGCACGACCTTGCCGTCCGCGCTCCGGGCTTCCACGGACGAGGCCACGGCGTGCTGGCCGTGGTGATGGGTGAAGTAGAACGGCTTCGCGATGGCGATCAACTCAGCCTTCTCCGCTTTCGGTTCTGCGGCGCTCTTCTTTCGATGAAAAAACACGTCTCCCGCACAGTGATCGTTTTCGTGTAGTGGAAAATGAACA
>JANPHH010000114.1:0-1559 GCA_031424375.1 Chthoniobacter sp.
GCACGGAGTCCACCATGCACGGCTCCTCCTTGAGAAAGACGCCGCTCTCGCGGCCTTCGCGCAAAAGCAGACGCACTTCGTCTTCCGAAACCGAGTCCGGCTTGCCAGGCTTCAAGCGCAGGACGCGGAGCAGGAGGTCGGTCGCGCCGCTGAGCAGTTGGACGACCGGTTGGGCGAGGCGGCTGAGTAACTCGATGGGTCGCGCGAGACGGCTGGCGATCTTCTCCGGGGCCGCGAGCGCGATGCGCTTCGGCGCGAGTTCGCCGACGATGACCGAGAGGAACCCAAGCGCGACGACAACGAGGCCCACGCTCATCGCATCGGCATACGGCGCGAGTCCGGGAAACGGCTTCAACCTCGCGGCCAACTCGGTCGCCAGCGTCGCGCCACTGAACGCGCCCGCCAGCAGGCCGATCAGCGTGATGCCGATCTGCACGGTGGGCAAGAAGCCATTCGGCGTTTCCGCGAGGCGCAGCGCCGCCGCCGCGCCCGCGTCGCCTGCCGCCGCCATCTGCTTGAGCCGCGACTTTCGCGACGACACGACGGCCATCTCGCTCATGGCGAAAACTCCATTCGCAGTGAACAGCGCAAGCACGATGAGGATCTCGATGAGGACGATGCTCATCAGGGTTGCTCAGGGGTTGTCCCCGGAGCATGTCCGATGTGCAGCACGGCTTTCTTGGGCCGCAGCAACGACACGATGATCGAGGTGGCCAGCACGGTGACGATGACGCCGAGCGAGACGAGCGTGTCGATCTTGTAAGGCGTGTGCCCGAGCAGCATCTTCACGCCGACGAAGGCAAGCACGACACCCAGGCCGATCTTGAGGTAGTGGAATTTATCCATCACTCCCGCGAGGGCGAAGTAGAGCGAGCGCAGGCCGAGGATGGCAAAGACGTTCGACGTATAGACGATGAAGGGATCTTTGGTGACCGCGAAGATCGCGGGGATCGAATCGACCGCGAAGATGAGGTCGGAGAACTCGACGAGCAGCAGCACGATAAAGAGCGGGGTGGCCATGCGGACGCCGTTTTCCCGCACGAAGAACTTGTCGCCGCGATAGTCGCTAGTCACTGGCATGAGCTTCTTAAACCAGCGCACCAGCGGGTTGCGCTCCGGGTGGATTTCCTCCTCGCGCTTCACGATCATCTTGATGCCCGTGAGGATGAGGAACGCGCCGAAGATGTAGATAATCCACGTGAAGCGTTCGATCAGAGCCGCCCCGAGGAAGATCATGATCGCCCGCATGATCAGCGCGCCGAGAATGCCCCAGAAGAGCACCTTGTGCTGATAAAGCGCTGGCACCGCGAAGTAGGAAAAAAGCAGCGCAAAGACGAAGACATTATCCACGCTGAGCGATTTCTCGATGACGTAGCCGGTGAAGAACTCGAGCCCCTTCTGCGGCCCCATGTAGTGCCACACACCGAAGTTGAAGAGCAGCGCGAGCGTGACCCAGACGACGGTCCATGCCATCGACTCCTTGAAAGTCACGACGTGCGCCTTCCGATGGAAAACGCCAAGGTCGAGCGCGAGCATGAGGAGGACGAAGACGTTGAAGC
>JANPHH010000115.1:0-1695 GCA_031424375.1 Chthoniobacter sp.
TGATGCCGCACGAGTTTGTCAGCGATGGCAATGGACTGAAGCTGCTGAAGCCGGGGACACCGAGCGGTTGGGGTAGTTGGGATGGTTCGCTCAATGATCCGATGAATGGCGAGAAAGGAATGCTCACCGAAGGCGGCATCCGCGTTCCCTTCATCGTGCATTGGAAGGGGAAAATCCCAGGCGGACAGGTCTATGCCAAGCCAGTCATCTCACTCGATGTCGCCGCCACGGCCAATGCGCTCGCGGGCCTGCCAAATGATCCGGTGCTCGATGGCGTGAATTTGATGCCGTATCTGACCGGTCAAAATGCACGCGCGCCGCACGACACTCTTTTCTGGCGATGGGGTGGGCAGTTCGCTGTCCGCCAGGGTGATTGGAAGCTCTTGATCGCGGGCACACGGCAATACGTGTTCAACCTCGCCGACGATCCCGAAGAACATCACGATCAAATCCAGCAGCAACCCGAACTCGTGCAAACCCTGCGCCGCAAGCTGGAGCAGTGGAGGCAGACGTTACTCCCCGGCAGCCTCGATGATAGGGGTTCAAGCCAGCAGGCCTCTGAGTATTTCGCCCACTATCTCGATGGCAAAGCCGCCCCATCGAAGTCGCCCAAGGATTCTTCGAGTCGCAAGGGTAAGAGGAAAGATAAAGCTCCAGACGATAGCAGCGACGAAAACGAGAGAATCATGAAGCTCTTCGATCAACGCGACAAGGATAAGGACGGTCGAGTGACCTTGGAGGAGTTTCTCGCGGGACGCACCGGCGAGACGGTGTCGGCACTCACGCGCAGGTTCAAAAGCTTGGATCGCGATGGCGATGGGTTCTGGAGCAAATCCGAATTGGAATCTGCGTCGAAGTTGAAGGAGGCCGGTAAGTGAACGCACGCCATGCCAGGGAGCGTTGCTGCCTTGGTGCTCACGCAGTCGAGCATTCTCAGCGAACTCTAACCCGAATCAATTGTCCTATGAAGAAGGCCGTCGCCCTCTTCGCTACCTTACTCCTGACGTCTGTCACATTGTTCTCCGCCGAGGCAACGCGGCCGGTAAGACCTAACATCCTCTTCGTTCTCGCGGACGATTGGGGACGCAATGCGAGTTGTTACCGCGATCCTGCGCACCCCAGCGTGAACGATGTGATCGAGACGCCGAACATAGACCGTGTCGCGCGTGAGGGCGTGCTCTTTCGCAATGCGTTCATGGGCGTGTCGTCGTGCGCGCCGTCGCGTGCTTCGATGGCTTCGGGTTGTTACTTCTGGCGTTGCGGTAAAACGGCGTTTCTTCAGCCGGACCCCGGTTGGGAGATCAACAAGACTCCGAATCCCGGCGATGCGCTTCCGCGCTTCGGCGCGCTGCTGCAAAAGGCGGGTTATGCGACATCGTTTTCCGGAAAAACGTTGGAGTTGGACAAGGACATCTCGCGGCGTTTTCCGCTCGGCGGAGACGCTCTGCGGTTCAGCCTTTACGCGAAGCAGAACCGTCTCGGACGCGACGAGACCGCCAAGGTTTTCGAGCAAGCCGTGCGGGACGTGATTCAGGAAGTTTTGTCCAAACGCAAACCGGGCGAACCATTTTGCCATGTGCTTGGTCCGGTCGGGCCGCATCGGCCCTTCGCCCGGGGCTCCGGCAGGAAGCTCTGGGGCATTGATCCCGATGCGCTGAAAGGCAGGATGCCCGCGTTCATTCCCGACGTGCCGGA
>JANPHH010000116.1:0-1935 GCA_031424375.1 Chthoniobacter sp.
GGAGGTGATTCGCACGCGAAAGCCGCACGACCGGATCACAATCTCAGCCCCGATGAATGGCACGGTCACGGAGAAGATGGTCGTGCAGAAGAGCGCGGTGAAAGCCGGCGACGTGCTCTACAAGCTCGCGAACCTCGATTCGGTCTGGGTGTATCTCGACATCTACGAATACGAACTGTCGTCCGTCCGCTATGGGCAGACAGCGGAAATCACCACCGAGGCGTATCCGGGCGAGACGTTCACGGGGCGCGTGTGGTTCATCAATCCGGTGCTGACGGACGAATCGCGCACGATCAAGGTGCTCGTGAATATCGCGAACAAGGACAAGCGGCTGAAGCCGGGGATGTTTGTCAGCGCCACGATCCGCGCCGGGCTGCTCGCGAATGGCGAACTCGCGCTGACCGGAGTCGAGGGCAAGTGGACGTGCCTTATGCATCCGCAGGTGCTGGAGGCGGAATCCGGGCCGTGCCCCGTCTGCAAAATGGCGCTCACGCAAATCCCGCCCGCCGCCACCACTCCGAAGCCCGAGGACGAACTCGTGCTCGCCGTGCCCACGACCGCCGTGCTCGACAGCGGCATCCGCAAGATCGCCTACGTCGAGCGAGCGCCGGGCGAATACGTTCCCGCCGAACTCAAACTCGGGTCACGCGCGGGCGATTTCTATCCGGTGCTCGGCGGCTTGAAGGAAAGCGACAAAGTGGCGGTGCGTGGGAATTTCCTGCTCGATTCGCAATTTCAAATCAGCGGCCTGCCGAGCCTCTTCTATGAACACGGCCAGGCTGGTGTCTCGGCTCATCAACACGGCGCCCCGGCACCAGCGCCCGATGGCGTGGCACCTCCAGTCCCCGCCCCGCCGAAGCCCGCCGAACACAAGCACTGACCTATGGCTCCGGACTCTTCCCGACGTGACGAAGCAGAAGGTCGCGCAGCATGGCCGGTGATGCCCGGAAGTTTGTCTGGCGAAGCCGCTCAACCGCACCCGGCAAATCCACGATCCCAAGGGCGGCCGCTTCGGAAAAAATCCCGAGCAGACCGGTCACAAGCAAACCTCGGGCAGCAGCGACTTGCCGCGCAGCTTTTTCGTCGAGCAGGACCACCTCGGCTCGCAGCTCACTTGCCAACAGCAGCGTTTCGCGTTCTCCGCGATCGAGACGGACGAGGTCGGCATCACCGCCTCCGTGAACCGTCTCAACGACCAGCCACTCCGGAGGATTCTGCATCCACGCTAGAACACGCTGAGGAGCGCCGGCTGCGCTCAGTTCAGCACGGACAGCTTGCGGAATGTGGACGCGACCGAACAATTTTGGGAGCAAGTCCTCGCACCCGATCAGGATCGCGTAGCAAATCGCCGATGTATCGGCGACCACCGTCATCGTCCGCGGGCGGCGCGAATCGCTGCGATATCGTTGTCGAGGTCAACCTCCGTGTAGGCGAGGTACGCACCAGAGCTCTTGAGGAACGCCTCGGCCTCCCAGCGCGAGGAAAGGTTCAACATGCGCTGTACTTCAAACGCGGTCAGGACGCCCTCGCGGTAGGCGTCCACCGCCACTGCCTCAAGGCTGTGCCGGGAAAGGTCACCCCAGCGCTCAGCGAGCCGCTGAGAAACGTCTTCGGGGATCTCGATGGCAACATTCATAACGCCCGACTTTGCTCCATCGGGACGAGGCAGGCAAGCCATCACTCTTGAGCCATGACCGACGCCGTCATTCGCTGGTGCCTGAAGAACGCGTTCCTCGTCATCATCGGCGTGCTGGGGCTGCTCGCGGGTGGCTACTACGCGCTGGTCAATACGCCAGTCGATGCCATCCCGGACATCGGCGAGAAGCAGGTCATCGTCTTCGCGGACTGGCCAGGGCGCTCGCCGCAGGACGTGGATAATCAGGTCACGTATCCGCTCACGACGGCGCTCACCGGCACGCCCGGCGTGAAGACCAT
>JANPHH010000117.1:0-6040 GCA_031424375.1 Chthoniobacter sp.
GATGCATTCGATCCCACGCCGAGCCTGCAGGAGATCAGCGTGTATTATGGCGACATGGTTTACGGCGGCGTGAGCTTTGCGATCATCGCCGACCGGCAGTGGAAGAGCGGGCCGGATCGCGTGGAGACCGGCAGCGGCCGCGCCGATCATGTGGAAGATCCCAAGTTTGACTGCCTCGCGCTCGACAAGCCGGGGCTCGTGCTGCTTGGCGAGCGGCAGGAGGCCTTTCTGAAAAAATGGGCGCAGGACTGGCGCGGACACACACTCAAGGCCGTGCTGAGCCAGACCGTGTTCGCCGCCGTCGCCACGCACCACGGCGGCTACGATGGCTTCCTCAAGGCGGACCTCGACTCCGGCGCCTGGCCGCAGACGCCACGCAATCGTGCGGTCGAAATCCTCCGCCCGTCGATGGCCCTGCACATCAACGGCGACCAGCACCTCACCACCCTCGCGCAGTACGGCGCGGAGCGGCAGCGCGACAGCATCTGGTCGTTCTGCACACCGGCCATCGCCGCCGGTTATCCCCGCTGGTGGCGACCGGATGAAGTGGGCATGCCGCACGCGAACCGCCCGAAACACGGTCAGCCACACACCGGCGAGTTCCTCGATGGCTTTGGCAACAAGGTCTATGTCTATGCGGTGGAAAATCCGGAGGTCGGCAAGGCGCCGAACCGCTACGCCAAGGCGCACCAAAAGGGCAGCGGCTTCGGCTTCATCACCTTCGACACCGTGAAGAAGACTTACACCGTCGAGTCCTACCGCTTCCTCATCGACCCCACCGACCGCCAGCCATCGAATCAATTCCCCGGCTGGCCCGTCACGATCCAGCAGGCGGAGAACCGCGGGGAGAATGTGATCGGGTAGCGCGTTTCCATGAACTTGCATGGTGAATAGAGACCGCGGATTGCGCGGATTGACGCGGATGTGCAGGCACTTGCCGCAGTCGCATCGCTCACCTATTGGGCGAGCCGTTCGGATGATCGAAAAGCAGTACAAGTCCTTCAATCCGCGTGAATCCGCGCTGCAACGAACGAAGTGAGGCCAGGCTTTCAAATCCGCGGTCGTCGCCATCGCCGCATTTGGGATGAAACGCCCCCACGCTCGACGATGGAAGGACGGTGAAGGTTGCCCGGCCGAACTTTCACGGGTTCGGTGTCGCCATACCGGATCGGTTTCGGGTAAAGGTTCATCGATCCGGATTGCGCGTCATCTCCTCCACTCCCGCTAGAACATCATGGCCGACGATTTTCAATACGACGTTTTCCCCAGCCGCAACCACGCGGACAAGCCGCGGGTGCGGCGGCTGAAGGCGGCGGGGGTGCAAATGGAAGCCGGACTCCGGCTGTGGTTGGATGATTGGGTCATCCAGGCGGGGGACCTCATCGCGCTGAAAGTGGATGAGGGGCTGGAACAGTCGCGGGCGCTGCTGCTGTGCAGCTCGCCGGCGGCGCTGGCCTCGGGCTGGGTGGCGCTGGAGCGGAGCACCGCCGTCCACCGCGACCCGGCCAATGCGGGCCGCCGGTTCATCCCGCTCCTGCTGGGCGACTGTGCTCTCCCGGATACGCTCCGGCGCTACAAGTATGTGGACTTCCGCGAGGAATCCGAGGCGGCGTTTGCGGAAGTGCTGGCAACCCTGCGCGACACGCTGCTGCCGAAGCTGATGAGCGGGGAGTTGGACGTTGAACCCGTCACAGCGAGCAAGTAAAACAACCATCACGAACATGCGCCCGCTGTCACCGCCCAACATCGAATCGGAATTGAGCTACGCCTACCTGCACGCGGTGGCGTCGAAGGCGGGCATGTCGTGCCGCGATGGCAATCGCCATGAGGACAACAACGGCATTGATGCCCAGTTGACGGCGTGGCTGCCCTACGTGGACGCCACTACGCTCACGGAGGTGGACATCAAGGTGCAGCTCAAGGCGACCATCGCCGAACCAACCGACGACGGACTCAACTATGAATACCGGCTCCAGGGTGCGAACCGGTACAATGACCTTCGGAGTGAGACCATTGGCATCGCACGGATTCTCGTCGTGCTTTTCCTTCCGAGGGATGCGGCGGAGTGGCTGAACCACGCGCCCGACCAACTCGTTCTCCGTCGTTCTGCCTACTGGCAAAGCCTTCGTGGTGCTCCTGAAATCACGGCGGGCAGCGCTTTGATTAAGCTGCCAAAGACGCAGCATTTCTCGCCCGACGGCCTCACTCAACTCGCCACGCGACTGTCGCGCCGCGACTTCCCGCTTTATCCTGCTGTATGAATCTTGAAACTCTCATCGCCCCGACCGACTTGCGCGATTACGCGAAGGACCACGGGTGGATTCTGGTCAAGGAGGCCGCGAAGGATCGCCTCTATGTGATGACGAATCCGCGTTTTGAGCGCCGTCAGTTGGTATTTCCGATGGATACGACGGCCCCGGACTATTCCGAAGCCGTGATGCTGGTCGTGGACAAGCTGTCTGCAATCGAAGGGCGGAGTCAGCAAGCCGTGTTCAAGAGCCTGGTGGAAGTGGGTGATGACGGCATCGCATTTCGTGTGACCACGCCGCGACCGGACGAACGGTCTTTGCCGCTGGCATTCGCAGGCTCCTTGGTGGCAGGTGCTCAACAACTGCTGCTGGCGTCTGCCTGCACGGTGCTGAAACCGCAGGCACATCATCCGCGCTTGAGCCGAACGGAGGCCCAACAGTTTCTCGAAACCGCCAAGTTTCGGCACACGCAGCCGGGAAGCTTCGTGCTCAATGTCTCGTGTCCTGTCCAAGGTCTCGACGTTCAGGCTCCGCTGCTTCCCGATGAAGTCGCGGCTCCCTTTGTGCGCCGGACGACGCTGACGCTGCGCCGCTCTTTGCGCGACTTGGTGACATCCATCGAGACGGATTCTCTCGACGAGTTGATCGAAACCTCAAGGAAGGGCGAAGGTGCCGTTGTTTCGTCGAACCTTTGCGAAGCCCTCACGCGGTTTGAGGACGAATCGCTCAAGAACTCGGTCGAGATCGGCATTACTTGGGCGGCATGCATTCCACGTCCAGCGGATGAGCCACGGATTTCCGTTGTGCGCATCCAGCACGATTACTTTGCCAGAATTGAAGAGGTTCGCCGTGAACTACGCTCAAAGGAGCAGCACTTGGAGGATGTCTTTCCCGGAACCGTGGAGCGATTGGACGGAGAAATGGGGCAAGACGGTAAGCGCTCGGGCGAAGTGATTTTGTCCCTGCTGTCGCCCGATGGCGAACAAGTGCGGGTGCGGGCAAATCTCGATGCCCAACAGTATGATCAGGCGGACAAGGCCCACATGACCGACGGAGCCTACGTGAAGGTCACCGGTAAATTGCATCCGGGGCGTCAGCCCCGGCAACTCAGCGATATCAAGTCCTTCGAGCTAATGCTCAAATAGCTTCACGCCATGATCGCGACATGAGGCCAATCTTTTCGGCCAATGAGCCTCAACGAATCCATCGTCGAAGACGCCGCCATCGAAGACGCCGCCCTTGAATGGTTCGGGGAGCTGGGCTATGTGGATGGTTATCCTTGCGGCGCGAGCCCATACGGATGAGATCGGCTGCGTGCTGGTGGAGGCGGACATTTACCGGCCGGACTTCGACTTCACCGGCGTCGAGCGGCTGAAGCATCGCCCGGATGAGGAACTGCTCCTGCGGGCGCTGGTGCAGACCTTCCTCGATCACTCGCTCTGCATCGCCGAGAACACGCCGCACGGACGGCATCTCGTCTTTCCCTCGCAATACCGCCGGGAGAAGGACATTCCGCATGAGCCGGACATCTTCGTCTCTTACACCTTCAGCGGTGAGTGGCAGACGGTGTGGACGACGCTGGTGGTGCGCCTGTGGTATAGCCAGGAATTCGCGCACCGGGAGTTGTGGCGGAATGCGGCGGAGTTCGAATCGTCGGGGAAGCAAATGCTGGGATTGAAGATCACGAAGACGGGCGACGGTGCCGCGACGATCAGCCTCTACTTCGACCGTGAGGTGCCCGACGAGTTGAAGGTGATCTTCAGCGAGTATGTCCACCGCCACCTCGCGAAGTATGCCTGCGAGGTGACGCGGGACCGGCGCTACGTGTGCCCGGAGTGCGGCAAGCTGGTGAAGGATCTCGACGCGGTGCGCCGGCGGCTCGAAGCGAAGAAGGACTTCATCACCTGCCAGGAGTGCGACGAGAAGGTGCCATTCATTGATTTCATCGAGCAGCGGCTGAAGAGCGATCCCGTCGCCCGCAAGATTCCCGCTCTTTGTTCAGCGCAGAAAGTGAGCGGCATACTTCGTTTCTGGCGATGGACGAGACGGCCACTCGCGAACTCGACACGCAGGCGCTGGAGCAAATCCTCATCGGCCACATGATGGCCATCGCGGGCAAGGCGAACCAAATCTTCCGCCCGGTAACGATGTTCGACCACGGCATCGATGGTGAAGTGGAGTTCAAGGACAACGACGGCAAGGCCAGCGGGCGCAGGTGGAACGAGCACCAACGGTGCGCAGACAAGCCAGCCCAGGGCGTCGCCCTGGGTAATGCATTCAAAAATGGCAAAGCCCTGAAAGGGCGGCACACATTGTCCGGCCCTTTCAGGGCTCCATCTATGGTGGATAGTTACCCAGGGCGCTGCCCTGGGCTGGCTTGTTGCCGGGCCTTTGGCCCTGATTTGCCGTTACTGTCGGCGGAGACGAACTGACCGGCCCGCAAGTCATCCGTTGGATGAACGTGACGAGCTATCTCAAGGCCCGGAAGTAGAGAAGGATTCGTGGATCCGACCGCACAGTTCTGCAGGCATCGATGGCTCACGGTTCTTCGTGCTGAAAGCCAGAATGGTGATGCGGGGAAAGGTGGGGGAGGGCATTCAGCATGGTTCTCGCGCCCCTGCCGGGGCGCTATTCGTTCCCACTGGCATTCCGGTGGTTCCGCTCGTTCCTCGCTGCACCACCGGCTAATTTCCTCGCCCCCTCCGGGGGCTGGAGCCTGACGGGTGGCGCGAGCGATGCCTTTTCCGCCTTGATCGCATGATCGGTCGATCTCCAGATCGCGACTTTTCCCGCTATTCAGTGGTTTTCCCCGTCCCTTGATGAAGACGTTCCTCCCCGCTCTCCTCGCCCTGCTGCTCGCTCCGTTGAATGTCCTTCCCGCCGCGGAGGCTCGCCCCAATGTCCTGCTCATCGTCTCCGACGATCTCGCCGCGACGCTCGGGTGCTACGGTTTTCCCGCGGCGAAGACACCGAATCTCGACGCGCTCGCGGCGCGCGGGGTGCGCTTTGAGCGCGCGTATTGCCAGTTCCCGCACTGCAATCCTTCGCGCTCGTCGTTTCTCACCGGACTGCGCCCGGGGACGACGCGGGTGACGGATAATGGCGACGTGCTCTACGCGAATCTGCCCGGCGTGATGACGCTGCCGCATCACTTCCGCGAACACGGCTACCTCACGGCGCGGTGCGGGAAGATCTTCCATCTCGGGGTGCCGAACGGCGATGAGAGCATGGACGATCCGCAGGGGTGGGACTTCGGCACGCCGTTCGAGAGCGAGCTGCCGTATCCGCCGAAACGCGAGAGCGCGGTGACGGTGAAGACGGGAAAGAAGGAGGGGCTGGCGTGGCAGGAGATTCCGTGTGCGGATGATGATCTCATCGACGGTGGTCACGCGCGGGAGGCGATCGGCTGGCTGGAGCAGCGCGATGCGGCCAAGCCGTTCTTCCTCGCGGTGGGTTTTCATCGGCCACACCTGCCGCTGGTGGCACCGGCAAAATATTTCGACCTCTACCCGCTCGACGCGATCACGCTGCCGGCGGAGCCCGCCGATGACGAAGCCGACATTCCCGCACCCGCGCGCAACGGCGCGGTGCCGGGCTACGCGCTCACAGCCACGCCGGAGCAGCGCCGCGCGGCGATCCGCGCCTATCTCGCCACGGTCAGCTACATGGATGCACAGGCGGGGCGCGTGCTCGATGCGCTGACGCGGCTCGGCGTGGCGGAGAAGACGATCGTGATCTTTACCAGCGACCACGGCTGGCACCTCGGCGAACACGGGCTGTGGCACAAGCGC
>JANPHH010000118.1:0-3928 GCA_031424375.1 Chthoniobacter sp.
GGGCGCCCCGCGCTCGCACCGGATCTCTGCGCTTGGCCCCATCACTTTCTTTTCGTTCACTTCTTTCCGCCGTGTCCTTCTCCCTCAAGCAAATCCACTGGAGTATCTGGTCGCTCCTGAGTTGCCTCATCGGCGTGATCGCGACCTCGGCGGTTTTCCTTTCTCGCGAAGTTCCGCTGCCTCGGGTGGAAACCATCGGCTCCGATCGCCCACGAATTTCGAATTCAGCTCCTGCGAGTAGTTCGGACCGTCCCTTGGAGTCGTCTGCGTCCGTCCCGGAGGAGACTTCGCGAATTTCGGGAGAGGCATCTCCCTCGGACGCGGTAGGCCATTTTCCAGGACCTGACCGTCGATCGCATTCAACGCCGTCCCTTGGCGTTTCCGCCGCCGACGAGCCTTCGGTCGCGCGATCGGCGGAAACGGCTTCTCCGGCGGGCGCTTCCTTTAGCGAGAGGATCACTCAGAATGAGGGGGTGTCCCGAACGACCGAGGGACCAGCGAAGCAAGCTCCCGCTTCCGTCATTCCGGTCGCTGCGCCCGTTCCTCCACCGGCCGCTCGGACGCCGGTCAAACTTCCCCTTCCGCTCGCCCTTCAGGATATCGACTATACCGCGGCAAATCTAAACGAGGGGCAAATCAAGGCGATCGAAACACTCCGAAAGAAGTTCGTCGCTGAAATCGGAGTGGGTCCGCAGAATCCCTATGATCCGGCCTACGCGTCGCGATGGAGAGCGGCGCGGCCGCAGAACGACCTCGAGTTGCGGACGAAGTTTGGCGGCACCTTCGCCGACCGGGTGGCGCTGGAAGCGGCGCAGCAGGAGTATGCAGCCTCGCCCGAGGGGCGTGCGGCGCAAGCTCGACAGTAGCTGCGGGACCCGGAGTGCCGTAGAAAATCAAACTGCGGCATCGTCCAGGCGATACCCAAACCCCCGGACGGTGACGACCTGGCTGGCTGCGGGGCCGAGTTTGTCCCGCAGGCGGCGGATGTGGGTGTCTACCGTGCGGATGTCGATGTTCACGTCGTCGCCCCAGATCTGGGTGAGCAGGGATTCGCGCGGGAAGACGCGGCCGGGATTCCGCGCGAGATGGGAGAGGAGCTTGAACTCGATGGCGGTGAGCTGAACGCGGTCGCCGTGGACGAGGGCGGTGCAGCGATCCTGATCGAGCGCGATCGCGCCGGTGAGCGTTTGTTTCGCGGGAGTCTGCGGCTGCTGCTGGCGGTCGAGGATGGCGCGCCCGCGCAGGACGAGTTCACGGGGGCTGAAGGGCTTGCGCACGAAGTCGTCGGCGCCGAGTTCGAAGCCGAGGACGCGGTTCGCTTCGTCGGCGTGGGCACTCAGCAGAATGACGGGAATGAGCGCGGTGGGACCTTCGCGTTTGAGGGCGCGGATGACTTCGAATCCGGTCAGTCCGGGCATCATCAGGTCGAGGATCGCGAGCGAAGGGGGTTGGCGGCGGGCGGCATCGAGCGCGGTGGTGCCATCGAGCGCCTCCACGACGGAGAAGCCCGCATTGACGAAGGACATGCTCACGAGACGGAGTACGTCGGCTTCGTCATCGGCGATAAGAACGGTGTGTTTCACGAATGACTCGGCTGCCAGATGGACCGGTAGCGCGGAGCGAAAGGTGAAGGGGGTGTGTGGCAAAACGCTGACGAACCCGTGAACTATGGGCGACAATCGTGCGTCGCCCACGGCTGCGGATGAGCGCGGCGGGAAGCAATGGCGTGCAAAGTGGAATGCGGGAGCCACACTCTGCGGGCATGAATCCGGTTCCTCCCCCCGCGCTATTCTCCCGCCGCGAGTTTGTCCGCGCCGGCTCGGCGCTCGCGGCGTCCGCGCTGGTCGGCGGAGTTTCGGCCGACGCCACCGCTGCCGATCCCGCGGGCGGGAAAACTCCCCTGGTGGCGCCCACCTCTCCCCGCCCGCTGCTCACGAATGCCGCGGATTTCTACGACGTGTCGCGGGGCAACCCCAAGCCGCATACGCTGACGGGCGACGCTCTCATCGAGGCGCGGCTCACGCTGGAGACGTGGCGGCTGGAGATCGTTGCCGACCCCTTCACGAGCGACGTGGTGAAGGAACCGGCGAGTGTGGGCCGGCAGTTCACGATGGGCGAGGGGACCGCGCTCGATTTTCCTGCGCTGCTCGCGCTGGGGAAAAAACACGGCGTCCGTTTCCTCAAAGCAATGCAGTGCCTGAACATCGCCGAGCCGCTCGGCCAGGGGCTGTGGGAAGGGGTGCCGCTGCGCGAGGTGCTGCGGCTTTGCGGGGCGATGAAGAATGTGCGGCGCGTCTATTTCTCCGGCTTTCACAACAACGACCCGAAGCAGCTTTTCCAGTCGTCGCTCAGTTACACCGAGGTGATGGAAACGCCGCCTGGTGAACTGCCGGTGTTCATCGCCTACCGGCTCAACGGCGAGCCGATCCCGCCGAAGCGCGGCGGTCCCGTGCGGATGATCGTGCCGTGGGCGCATGGCTTCAAATCGATCAAGTGGCTGCAGCGCCTCGCGGTGACGAACGACTTCAAAGCCAACGACACCTACGCGAACCAGAACAACGACCCGGAGTCGCATCTCAAGACGGCGGCTTACATCGACCACTCGGTGGAGAAATTTTCCGCCGACAAGCCGGTCGCGTTCACCGGTCTCGCGCTGTCGGGGTTGTCGGGATTGGAGCGGGTCGAACATTGGCTGCATCGGGTGGAACCCGGCGCGCCCGCGGTGGTGCAGGACGATGCGACTTACCAAGCCGCGCGCTGGACGCCGTGCGAACTCGAAGCAGCGCCGCGGGATTGGTCGGCGATCCTGCCGCCCGGCGTCGCCGCGAAGGACGTGCTCGGATTTGATCCAAAGACCGGCCAGCCGCGGACCTGGCCGCTGCGCTACAGCATGATCTCCTGGTCGGCGACGCTGCCGAAACTGCCGCCGGGTAAATACGAATTCCGAGCGCGTGCCGTGGACCTCAATGGATACGCCCAGCCCGAGCCGCGTCCGATCCTGAAGGCGGGCAAAAACGCGGTGGAAGTGCATCGCTTCGAGGTCGGGTAGTCGGCGCGGCCTCTATTGAGGGTGCTGAATCTCAAAAAGTCCTGTCATCCCGAGCGGAGGGTCACGGAGCCGAAGGACCTCGGCCTTCGGGAGATCGTGCAGTTCCCGGTCATCCGAGGTCCCTCGGCTGCATTCTGGTCGCTCAGGCTCCCTCCATTCCGCTCGGGATGACAGACCTCTGGGAATTTTGCTCCACCGTCGTTCCACCGCAAAGAGACCGGAGCGCAATCAAAACGACACCTGTCATCCCGAACGGAGTGTAACGGAGCCGAGGGACCTCAGCCTGCGGGAGATCGTGCAGTTCCCGGTCATCCGAGGTCCCTCGGCTGCATTCTGGTCGCTCAGGCTCCCTCCATTCCGCTCGGGATGACAGGCTTTCGGGATTCCCTCTATGACATACCAGAGCGCTTTTCAAACGCGCGGGCGGTGCTAGGCTCCCCGCCCTTTCCCTATGGCCATCCGCAGCATTATTGATCCCAGCCGCCTCGAGCGGATCGAATTCAGCAACGACGAGATCGCGCGCTATTCGCGCCACCTCATCATGCCGGAGGTCACGCTCGAAGGGCAAAAGCGGCTGAAGGCGGCGAGCGTCCTCTGCATCGGAACGGGCGGTCTCGGCTCGCCGATCGCGCTGTATCTGGCGGCTGCGGGGGTCGGTCGGCTCGGGCTCGTGGATGGCGACACCGTCGATTTTTCCAATCTCCAGCGCCAGATCCTCCACGGCACCAAGGACGTGGGCCGCAAAAAGCTCAACTCCGCCAAGGACCGCATCCGCGAGATTAATCCGAATGTGCAGGTCGATCTTTTCGACGAGTTTTTCTCCGCGGAAAACGCGCGGCGCATCGCGGAGCAGTACGACATCATCATCGACGGCACGGA
>JANPHH010000119.1:0-1827 GCA_031424375.1 Chthoniobacter sp.
CTTCACGCTCTGTATGCGAAAGACACGCCGTCGCACAGCGGGTTGGTGGCGCGTCCCGGGTTGCTATTTGCTCTGAAATTCCAGCCGCCGAAGCAGCAGCGGTTGCTCGTCACGCTCGCGTCGGCGGATGATCTGGCGTCGGAAAAGGTCGTGCTCGACCCGAACGAAATCGAGCCGAAGGGACAGGTCGCGATGGATTGGTTTGTGCCGTCGCTGGATGGAAAGCTCATCGCCGTGTGTCTCTCGGAGAATGGGAGCGAAGAGGGGACGCTGCATTTTTACCGCACGGAAACCGGCGAGCATCTGCCCGACCGCATCCCACGCGTGCAGTATCCCACGGGCGGCGGCGACGCGGCGTGGACTCCGGACAGCAAGGCGGTCTTCTTCACGCGCTACCCGCACAAGGGCGAGAGGCCCGAGACAGACGCGAACTTCTACCAGCAGATCTGGTTTCACACGCTCGGCACGCCGGAGAGCGCGGACACATATTCCGAGGGCAAGGACTTCCCGCGCATCGCGGAGATTGATTTCGACACGTCGCGCGATGGCCGCTGGCTGCTCGCGAAAGTCGCGAATGGCGACGGCGGCGAATACGCCCACTACGTCCGCGACACAAAGGATGGCGACGCCGCGAAGTGGCGGCAGATCACGCGTTTCGAGGATGGCGTGAAGGAAGCCGCGATCGGCTGCGACAGCGCCACGCTTTTCCTCCGCTCGGTGAAGGACGCGCCGCGCGGAAAAGTGCTGCGCCTCTCGCTCGATCCGTCAAAGACGCTGAAGGACGCGGAGGTCGTCGTGCACGAGAGCGATGCCGTCATCGAGGCGATCACGCCCACGGCAAGATATCTTTTCGTCACCGTTCTCATCGGCGGGCCGTCACGGATCAGGCGCTTCGATCTCGCGGGGAAATACGGTCAGGAAGTTTCGCAGCCCGAGGCGGCTGGTGTCACACAGGTCGTCGCTCTGGAAGATAGCCCCGACGACGACAGTATCCTTTTCCGACAGACCAGCTTCACCGAGCCCGCCGGGTGGTATCGCTACGATGCCGATTGGTTCAAGGTGACCGCCATACCTAGCAAGACCGCCCTCTTCAACACCTCCCCCGTGTCCTTCGACGACATCGAAGCCGTGCGCGAATTCGCCGTGAGCAAGGACGGCACGCGCGTGCCAGTGAACATCCTCCGCAAAAAAGACACGACGCTCGACGGCTCGAACCCCACGCTCCTTTACGCCTACGGCGGCTACGGCATCAGCATGAGGCCGAACTTTGATTTCACGCGCCGCCTGTGGTTCGACCGCGGCGGCGTGGTTGTCGTCGCGAACCTCCGCGGCGGCGGCGAATTCGGCGAGGCATGGCACCTTGCCGGCAACCTCACCAAGAAGCAGACCGTCTTCGACGACTTCGCCGCGTGCGCGCGCCATCTCATCGAGCTCGGCTACACGCGGCCCGACAAGCTCGCCGTGGAGGGCGGCAGCAATGGCGGGCTGCTCATGGGCGCATTCCTCACGCAGAACCCCGGCCTCGCCCGCGCCGTCATCGCGCACGTCGGCATCTACGACATGCTGCGCGTGGAGCTCGACCCGAACGGCGCCTTCAACGTCACCGAATTCGGCACCGTGCAGGACCCCGCGCAGTTCCGCGCCCTCCGCGCGTATTCGCCGTTCCACAATGTCACCGACGGCACCAAGTATCCCGCCGTCTTCTTCCTCGCCGGGGAAAAGGACGGCCGCGTGAACCCCGCCAATTCCCGCAAGATGACCGCGCGCCTCCAGGCCGCCACCGCCTCCGCGAATCCCATCCTCGTCCGCCTCAGCGGCGCCTCCGGC
>JANPHH010000120.1:0-13934 GCA_031424375.1 Chthoniobacter sp.
GATGGGGCGGGCGAGGCCGAAGTCGGCGAGCTTCGCGCGGCTGTCGGTGGTGACGAGGATGTTGCCGGGCTTGATGTCGCGATGGATGACGCCCTTGCCGTGGGCGTAGTGCAGGGCGTCGCAGATCTGGGAGATGAGTTCGAGGGCCTGCGCGGGGTTCAGTCCGCCGGGGGCGTGGAGGATGCGGTGGAGATCGGTGCCATCGACGAACTCCATGACGAAGTAGAGGTGGCCCTCGCTGGTCTGGCCGAAGTCATGCACGGCGACGATGCCGGGGTGCTGGAGCTTGGCGAGGGTGCGGGCCTCGCGCTGGAAGCGGGCGATGAATTGCGCATCGGCGGCCATCTCGGCGGGGAGGAGCTTGATGGCGACGGGGCGATCGAGCGCGGCTTGGCGGCCTTTGTAAACCGCGCCCATGCCGCCGTGGCCGAGCAGGCTCTCGATTTGGTATTGCGGGAGCAGCGCGGCGAGTTCCTCCGGCGCGGGCGGTATCCACACCGGAGATCCGGCGGAGGGCTGCACGGTATTGAGGGCGCGGGCGAGGAGTTCGCCGGGGTCGAGGCCGGCGATGCCACCGAAGGGCGGAGGCTGCGGTGGCTTGGGGCGCGCGGGTTCGTCGTTGGAGTTCATGGGCGGTGGCCTCGCGACACAGCGAAGCTTCGGAAAAGGGGGAGCCTGGGTTTCAAAGAATCGTCGGGATTTTTTGACGGGGTGCGGCGGAGGCGCGCGGCGCCACGAAAGTAGCCCCGGACTTTAGTCCGCCCAGCGTGACCAAGGGGGGGGAAGGACTGAAGTCCGGGGCTACTTTGCTTACACGCAGGTGAGCAATTCCCCGAGTTCGCCTTTGATCGCCTCCGCCGTGGGATCATCGAGGGTCATCGCCACTTGCTCGAAGAGCAGTTCGCGCCAGCGCTGGCGGAGGCGGAAGACCTGCGTCTTGAGCGTGCCGATGGGGGTGCCCGTCGCCGCGGCAATGTCTTCGTAACGCTGCTCCGGGTCGGGGCCGAAGCCGAGGAAGGGGCGCACCGTGTCGAAGAGCGCGGACTTACCGGCGGCGGTGAATTCTTCCTGGAGAAGCTGAAAGGAAAACTCGAGCACGGTCAGCGCCCAGCGACGTTGGAAGAGGCGGTCGGGCGTGAGATCATCCACGGGTTCGGTGGCGAAGGCTTGCTCGGCCCAGTCGGGATTGAAGCTCACGAGCACGGCGGCGCCGCGCTTCTGCGCCATCGCGCGATCGTGCTCGTCGGCGAGATAGCGGCGGAGACAGGTGAGGAGAAAGTTGCGCAGCTTGCCCTTGTCCGGATCGGCCGCGGCGAGGATCCCTTTCTCGAGCAACCGGGCAAAGAAGCCCTGGGTGAGATCCTCCGCATCGTGCGGCCCTTTGCCCGAACTGCGGACGAAGGCATAGACAGGATACCAGTAGGCTTCGCACAACTCGGCCAGCGCCTGTGCTGCGGCGGGATCGGCGCTGCTCGCCGCCTGGCGCACGCGCGACCAGCGCGTGGTATGGAATGATCGAGGAGGGTGCGGGGCGCTCATGGGTTCTACCTATCCATAAGGAAACGCGGGCGCGAGGTTCCCAAAAATCTGCTCTTTGCTAAAAACGGCGAGGGGAAGAACCGCGGATTACGCAGATGACGCGGATTCAAGAAGATGCGAACGCGACGGTCATGTGGCCCAACTCACCCGCGGGGTGAGTGCCGTGGCGGTGGCAACTGCGGGCCCATCCGCGTCAATCCGCGAAATCCGCGGTCTCCATTCCTGGATTTATTTCAATGCGAGCCCAGCTCGGTGGGAAATTTTCGGGCGGATCAGCGGCGGGTGTCGAACGCCTTGTCCGCCTGCTTGATCGCCACTTTGACAAACTCCAGAGCCTTCGCCTGGTTCTCCGCGCTGCTTCCTTTCGCGATTTCCTCCTGCGCGGATTTTACGGCCTTGATTGCCAGCGGAACGTAGCTGCCTCGGTTCTTCCGCGCTCCCTCGAGATTGGTGAGGGCGAGACTGAGATGGTTGGCGATCTTATTTTCAACGCCTGCCTCTTGCTTGGTTTTGACGTTCGGCCTTTCGAGCAGAGTACGGACCTTTTCGAGGTGGTTTCGAGCGGAGTCCACCGGCATGTCGGCAAGTGCGATGCCGGTGAGGACGAGGATGGCGAGGAGACTGGAAAGATATGTCTTCATTGGATCAGGTGACAAACGCGTCAGAGATAGACACCTTGCGCGGTCCCGTAAATCCGCATTTCTCGCCCGCGCTGGCTGGAGAAGGAGTGCGCTGCATTCCCCCAGGGATGCCGAATTCCGGTTGAGGAAATGCCCGGTGAGGCGAGACGAAACGCCCGCGGCGAGATCAACCGAGCCGGGTGCTGCGGATGCGACGGAAGCCGCAGAGGAGCGCGATGCCGCCGGCGATGGCCACGACCGTCACGATGGGTGAGGGCTTGCGGACCGTCGGCGCAGGCCACCGCGCGCTGAGGTCTTCCGACTCGCCCGCAGTGAAACCGAGGGTGCTGCCGATCAGAGTCACTTCGTTGGGGGCTGTGCTCCCCCGGGCGGACCACGATCCTTCGCCGACTGAAACCTCCAGCCCGTCGGAGCAAATGAATGTTTCCTCCATGAGGATCGCAGCCTGAGCCGACGTGAATCCGAGCAAGCACACGGAAATGTAGACAATTCCCTTTTTAATCATATTCGCAGATGGGTTCGATCACTTTCTCAACACCGAAGGGGGGGCGGTGTAATTTGCGGTGCGCATAGTGCAAGTCGTGCGGTAGAGCGCAACAGATAAATCTGCCGCATTCACCCGCCCGGTGACATGCGCCACCAATTTTCCGCATGCGCTAAGCAAACCGGATGCCAGGCGTCCAAGCCCAAAATGGCGATCGCCCGGAACGCTGATGGATGGCTGATCGACGGGTGAATACTTTCTCATCGGGACCGCGACTTCAGCGCGGCGGCGGGTGAAATTCCCGCCAGGGTGAACACAAAAAGCCAGGCTGCGGATGGTCTGAAGGCGAAAACCGAAGGTGGGCAGGCTCTGAATTCGTCCTGCTCCGCGTGCCGGGTAGTGGAAGTTTCCTTTGTGGAAGTTTCCTTTTGCCCGACCACCCGCGGAGCACTAGCCTCGCTGTAAATCCAAAAAAATATGAGCACTGCCACCGCCACTCCTGCATCGACGAGCCTGAACCAGCTCGAACAGTTGAAAAAATTCACGAAGGTCGTCGCCGACACGGGCGACTTCGAAACCATGCGCGCCTACAAGCCGCAGGATGCCACCACGAATCCATCGCTGATTCTCCAAGCCGCCCAAAAGCCAGAATACGCGGCGCTGCTGACCAAGGCCGTGCAGGACAACAAGAGTTCCGGCCTCAGTGGCGCGGCCCAGGTCGAGCGCGTGATGGATGGGGTGCTCGTCAATTTCGGCCTCGAGATCCTGAAGATCGTCCCCGGTCGCGTGTCGACGGAGACCGACGCGCGTCTCTCCTTCGACACCGCGGGCACGCTCGCCAAGGCCCGCGAACTAATCGCCCTCTACGAGGCAGCGGGCATCTCCCGCGAACGCGTGCTGATCAAGATCGCCTCGACATGGGAAGGCATCAAAGCCGCTGAGGTGCTCGCGAAGGAAGGCATCCACTGCAATCTCACGCTCCTCTTTTCGCTCGCCCAGGCGGTGGCGTGTGCCGACGCGAAGGTGCAGCTCATCTCGCCGTTCGTGGGCCGCATCTACGATTGGCACAAGGCGGCAAACAAGCGCGACTACGTGGGCGCCGAAGATCCCGGAGTGCAGTCGGTGACCGCGATCTACAACTACTACAAGAAGTTCGGCCATGCGACGGAGGTCATGGGAGCGAGCTTCCGCAATACGGGAGAGATCACCGAGCTGGCCGGCTGCGACTTGCTGACGATCAGCCCTGACCTCCTCGGCAAACTGGCCGCGAGCAACGAACCGCTCGTGAAGAAACTCGACGCCGCCGCCGCAAAGGACAGCGACATCCAGAAGGTGCCGCTCGACGAGAAGAGTTTCCGCTTCCTGCAAAACGAAGACGCGATGGCGACTGAGAAGACTGCGGAAGGCATCCGCAAATTCTCCGCCGACATCGTGAAGCTGGAGAAGCTGATCGCCGGGCTGCTGTAGGCTCTCAACTTTCGAGTTCGTCGATCTCCCGCCGCTCGCGCTTCGTCGGTCGGCCGCTGCCTGGCGGTCGATAGCCCGGCGGGAGGAGTTGGGCTTCCCGCGGGCGCTGGTATTCCTCGGGCGGAGTCAGATCCTCGGCGTAGCCCGGCACGAGTTTCGCGCCGACGCGGGAGGGCGGCATCGCCAGCACGCGCAGGGTGCGGGTGATGCGGCCGACTTTGGCGACCACCACCTCATCGGTCCGCGGTTCGTGCGACGGTTTCACCACGGTCGCGTTCACGCGCACCGCGCCGCTGCGGATCGCCGCCGTGGAGGCAGTGCGCGAAGGGTAGACGCGCACGGCCCAGAGCCATTGATCGAGTCGCATCCGGAAGGCAATAGCCGGTAAATCGCGCGGAGGAAAAGCCGGATGGTGGCACCGGGGCGGTTTCCACGAAATCGGTTGCCGCGTAATCCTTTGATCGGCTGAGGCTTATCTCAGCCGGACCCCTGGCGGTGGAAGAATAAGAAACCGCTGGCATTCGCCTAGCTTTTCTCAAACCGTCCACGCCCATATGCATTTCGCCGCAAGCACTCTCATCGCCCTCCTCTTGCTGCTCTCCGCCAGTCCCGTGATGGCGCTGCCCACGATCGTGGTAGATGCCGGCCACGGCGGGCATGATCGCGGCGGCGGCCCCGGCCAGCGCATCCCCGAAAAGCCGTACGCGCTCGACATCGCCCGGCGCCTCCGGACCGCTCTGCGGGAGGCCGGCTTCCCAGTGGTGATGACCCGCGATGGAGATTATTTCGTCAGTCTCGGCGGTCGGTGCGCCGCCGCTAATTCTCGGCGCGGCTCGGTGTTTGTCTCCGTGCATCTGAACTCCGGCCAGCGCGAAGGCGCCGACGGGGTGGAAACCTACTACTACTCGGGCCAGAGCGCCGCGCTCGCCGCCGCGATTCATCCGCGTGTCGTCCGCGCCGCCGGCACCGAAGATCGCCACATCCGGCGCCGCGGCTTCTACGTCCTGCGCAATACCCGCGGCGTCGCCGTGCTTTGCGAGTGCGGCTTCCTCACCAACCGCGCTGAGGGCGCACGCATCCTCACCTCCAGCCATCGCGAACGTTTGGCCCGCGCCATCGCCGCCGGGATCATCGCCCGCTATCGATGAACTCCCTGAGGGCGGCTTGCTTGCGGAGTCTCCCGCGATAAGCTCCCGCACGCGTCCTCCTCCCTCTCCTCATGCTCGCGCCGGTTCGCCATTTTCCAGACTTTCCGCCCGCCGCGAGCATCTCTTCCGCCGAGTTGCGCGCCCTCGAGGAGCGCACCATCGCCGATGGTGTTACCGCGGAGATGCTCATGGACGAGGCGGGCGAAAAGATCGCCGCCTGCGTGCGGCAATTCGTTCCGACGCCCGGTCGGTGTCTCGTCTACTTCGGCAAGGGCCACAATGGTGGCGATGCCCTCGTCGCTGCCCGGCATCTCGCCGCCGCGGGATGGAGCATCGAGCTTCACGCCGCGTTTCCCTGGTCAAATTGGGCGCCGCTCACCGGGCGCAAACACGAGCAACTGCTCGCCGAGTTTCCCGCCGCCGGCAACCCACCCGCCCCCCATCCGCGCGAGACCCTCGTGGTCCTCGATGGCCTCCTCGGCATCGGCGCCGGCGGTCCGCTCCGCGAGCCGCTCCGCGCCGCGACTCAGGCGATCAATCACTTCAGCTCCCGCACGACGGCCCGGGTGTTTGCCATCGACCTGCCCACCGGCCTCGATAGCACCACCGGTGAAGCCGACACCGACACCGTCGAGGCCGACTACACCCTCACCATCGGAGCTCCGAAGCACGGCCTGCTCGCCGACGAGGCGATCAACTATGTCGGCCGGCTCGCCGTGATCCCGCTCGATCCGCTGACCGCGCGCATGGCCTCCGTCAGCGCCAGTGGCGTCGCCGTCCCCGGTTCCCTGCTGCCGCTCTGGCCGCGCCGCCCTTTCGACGTCCACAAGGGCGATTGCGGCCGCGTCGGCATCGTCGCCGGATCGATGGGCTTCATCGGCGCTGCCATCATGTCCGCCGAGGCCGCCGTCCATGCCGGCGCTGGCCTCGTCACGCTGTTCGTACCGCCGGACATCCAAGCGCTCATCGCCGCGCGCGTCGCGCCGGAGATCATGGTTCAAGTCTTCACCACCCCGCGCGCGCTGCTCGCCAAAAACCACAACGCCCTCGCCGTCGGCCCCGGCGTCGGCCGCCAGCGGGACACGGAAATCCTCGACGTCATCGCGCGCGCCCCCCTCCCCACCATCATCGATGCCGACGCATTGAACGCCCTCGCCGCCCGTTCCGGCTGGCTCTGGGCCTTCGCCGGACCGCGCCTCGTCACTCCGCACGCCGGGGAAATGGAGCGCCTCGTCCCGGGTTCCATCCACCGGCATCGGCTCCAGGTGGCCGAAGATTTCGTCCTGCGCTACCCCGTCGCTCTGCTCCTGAAAGGCTCGCGGACGATCATCGCCGAGCGCGGCAAAGCCCCCAGCTACAACACCACCGGCTCGCCCGGCATGGCCACCGGCGGCATGGGCGATGTGCTCACCGGCGTGCTCGCCGCCCTCGCCGGGCAGGGCCTCGAACTCTACGACGCCGCCCGCCTCGGCGCCTGGATCTGCGGCCGCGCGGCCGAACTCGCGACCCTCCACGGTGAATCCGACGAGTCGCTCTCCGCCACCCACGTCATCGCCCACCTCGGCGGCGCCTTCCGCGAGCTCCGCGAAGGCGGCTACTGAGCCGCAACCCTCGCAGTGGCGGCCGCTGAGAGTGGATCGGAATTGAAGAAAAGCCTGTCATCCTGAGCGGAGTGTAACGGAGCCGAAGGACCCCTGCTGTCGCAAGATCGCGGATCTCTCGGCACTCCGAGCTCCCTCGATTGTCCCCACGGCACCACGGACCTCTCGCAAAGCCTCGAGTGCATTCCGGTCGCTCAGGCTCCCTCCATTCCGCTCGGGATGACACGCGATTCTGAATCCAGCGCACGCTCCATGTCCATCGCTCACTTCTTCTTCGCCGAACGGCGCAACTTCTCCGGCATCACGGCGCGCAACTGCTCCGCCGCATTCCACCCCTTCGGCATCTTCACCCCCACGCTGCTCCACGGCATCGCGCGGTCCACCCACGCCGCCCGCCACGTCCCGATCGTGTGTCCCCCGTCGTCATCCGAGACGCCGAATTCAAACCCGCACGACGGGCAAATCTCGAACGATCCGCCGCCGCTCGGCGACCGGGGTGCTTCCTTCAAACTCGGCCAACCGCAGACAGGACACGTGTGCTTTTTCATGGAACGATCGCTTTGACCGGCTGCCCGGGCTGGCGCGTGAAATAGTCGCGGCTCCCGGGTTTGAAATACGTCTTCGTCGTCCCATCGCGATTGTAGGCCGCGAACGCGCCCGTCGCCGGATCGTAGACCCGCTGCACACCGTCCTCATCGATCTTCACCAGCAGCGATCCGGCGCGCGCCCGCTGCCGGAATCGCCACGCCTGCGCCGCATAATCATCCGCCGACTTTGCCGCAAAATCCTCGCCGTGACGCGCGAAGTGATCCTGCAGGCTGGCTGGACTTCCCCACGTCTGCCGCGTCGGCGGCGCGCTCGCGAGCGGCGGCGCCGTCGGTGCCGGCGTCGACTTCGCGGGAGCGATTGCGCCCACGATTTTTCCCAGCAGCGACTTCGGCTTGGGGGTCGCCGACGCAGCCGGCGAAGTCGAGCCCGGCGCCGCTGCGGCCGCCGCCGAGGAGGAAGTCGTGAACTGCCCCGTCGCGAGGGATTTCCGCGCCGTCCCGACCGCGTAGAAATACTTCGTGCCCGATTGCAGCCCGTTCAGCGTCACCTCGTGGGTGTCGGTGAGCGGACCTTCCACCGCCTGATTCATCCGCTCCGCCGAAAGCCCGAACGTCACCTTCGTCCCCGTCGGCACGTCCGTCCGCCAACGCACCTGCACACTGCTCGCGGACACCGGCGTGATCTTTGGCCCTTCCAACACGACCGCTGCCCGGCTCGTGGAAACGCCCAGGACGACGGCCGCGCAGACGAGCGCTCGGGTCAAAATGCGGAGGAACATCGGCCATGGTCTAGCAGCCCGCCCGCTTCCAGCCCAGCCTCGAAACGCCGCGTCGCTAGCCGAGTTTTCGCAGCAGGTTCACGTGAAAATTTCCCAGCGGAAACTCATCCGGATGCACCAGCGCGAGCCACCGCTTCACGTCGCTCTCATCCGTGATCGCGCGCGTATCGGCCTTCCACTGCGAGGCCACATTCGGCCGCACGTAGCGTGAGACGAGATCGTGCGCGCAGAGCCAGAAACTCATCTTCGAACAATCCGCGCCCAGCTTGTAGAGCGTCGTGAGTTCCTCGCGCAGCCCGGCCACACCCGCGGCGAGCGCGTCCCATTCCACGGTCAGCCGGTTGTCGCGCCAGAGCAGCACGTCCTTCTGATGGAGGTAGGAAAAGAGGAGCTGGCCGCCGAGCGCATCGTAGTTCCTCACCCGCGTTCCGGTGATGGGGAAGCGGAAGATGCGATCGAGCAGGATCGCCCAGCAGACCGTGCGGGCGAAAGGGAATCCCTCCTCCGCGAGCAGCGCCGCTTCACCGAAGCTGCGCAGGTCCACGCGCAACTCCTCCAGCCCGTACATCCAGAATGGCGCCCGTTGCCGGATCATGAATGGATCGAAAGGCAACTCGCCGAGACTGTGCGCGCGGTCGTGAATGAGATCCCACAGCGCCGTCGTGTCCTCGATCAGCGGCAATGAGCCGAGCCAGCATTCGAGCTCCGGGTGCAGCGCGAAATTCACCACGGCTGCCGCGCGCCTTGCAGTGTGTTGCAGGCGCCGCGCCTCGCGGTCGCAGAAGATCATGCCGAAGTGATTCGTCGGCGCGCCACTCACCGCCACCGTCTCGGGAAAGAGCACCGCGCACTCGCTGGCGTAACCATCCGTGAAGGCGATGAACTGCCCGGGCACGAACTTCGAATTGTGAAACTGTCCACGCTCGATCGCCGCCAGCCACTCCGGCCAAGGCGAGCGCACCAGCAGCGCCTCAAAGCGCGTGTCCCTCGAGGCATTCGGCGTGTAGAGCGGAAACACCACCAGATGCTCCAGGCCATCGCGCCGCGCCCGCTCCGGTCGGAACACCGCCAGTGATCTCGCAAAGTCCGGTCGCGCATAGCCTCGCGCCCCCCACATCGCGAGGTCCTCCGCCACCGCCGCGAGATATTCCGTCTGATGAGGAAAGTGCGGTCGCAGCTCCGCGATCCGCGCCGCCGCGGTCTCCACCAGCGGTCCCGCTTCTTCCCGCGCCAGCTCCGCGACCGACCCATCCGCCGCCTGCAATGTTCGCAGCCGATTGATCGCTGCCTTCAACTCCAACCAGGCCCGCGACTCCGCGACCGCGCTGGTGCTCACCCCGGAGTCCGCCCGGGCAAACGCCGGCGCCGCGCACCAGTAGACGAGATTCAACCAGAGCTGCTCGTGGTCGAATGCTCCAAACCGCTCGTCGCCGAAGAGATTGGAATCCGCGACCACCACCACGCGACCCGCGCCGAACCGCGTCGTGGCGATCAGCCCCGCATGCGCCGGATGGCCGTGGGCCGAAGTCCGCCACGCGATCTCCGCCGGCGGCTCCACCGTGATCCACCCCGCGCGATAAAACCCCGCCCGCGCCGCGCGATGCCCGAGCACCGATCCCGCGACGGGTGCCCCGAGCACCCATTCCGGATTCTCGTTAACGCACGCCGTGCGATCGAAGGCCACGCCACCGGCGATCCGCAGCCCCATCGGCGCGAGCAGCTCATTCAGATTGTCCCCGTATTTCTCGTGCTCGTTTTCGGCCACGATCAGCAGGCCGCCGCCGCCCCTTACGAACTCCTGCACCGCAACGATCTCCGCCACAGTCAGCCGCGGCGATTTTGCCGAAGTCGTCCGTTCCCACTTCGCATCGCAAGGATGCAGCAGCGCCAGCACATCCGTCTCCACCAGCAGTGCCGCCTCGAGGGGCGCATCCAGATTGCGCCGCACCAGAAAGTCCCGCGCCGCGAGCACCTCCGCCGCGCGCTCGTAGGAAGCATTCGCCGGGTCGCCCGGCTGCATCGCGCGCGCCTGCTCCGCCGAGATCGACCAGCTTTCGCTGTGCGACTCATCGAAGACGATCCGGATGGTCTGGCGTTGTGTCGGGTTCATCGCGCGCACCTCGCGCCTTCACTCTAGCACACTGCAAACCGTGCCGGCGGGATCTCCCGGGATTTGAGGTTGAATATCACCTCCGGATCGTCCGGGCGATTGAACCGCGGGACCGCACCGACCTGATCCGCGAACTATTTCTACTCGAGGTAAATCAGCTCATTGGCATTCAGCAGCGCGCGGCAGAAGGCTTCGGCGCCGTGGGTGGCGATGAGTTTGGTGGCGGCTTCGTGCTCCTTCGCGGTGGGTTCGCGTTGAAAGGCGAAGCGGTACGCTTGCGTCACGGCGTCGCCGTTTTGAATGCGGGCGGCGAGGGCTTTGGCCATGTCGAGGGTGAAGCTGTGATTGAGCAGCGTGAGGGCTTGCAGCGGCGTGGTGGTGTTCGCGCGCCTCGGTGCGGCGAAGGCGATGTCGGGGAGGTCGAAGTCGTTGAGCACATCGACGACGCTGGCGCGGGCGTTCTGATGATAGACGGCACGGCGGTAGGTCTCGGGGCCGTGCGTATCGAGCGGGAAGTAGGTGGAGACGTTGTTCTGGGTGAACTTGTAGAGCCGGAAGCCGGGACCGCCCATGGGTTCAAGCTGCAGCTTGCCTGCGACGGTGAGCATGGTGTCGCGCAGTTCCTCGGCACTGAGGCGGCGCGGCGGGAAACGCCAGAGTAGGCGTGCGTCCTTGTCTTCCTTTGCGGCGTCTTCGCGATAGGCGGCGCTTTGCAGATAGGCCTGCGAAAGCAGGATTTCGCGATGCAGGGGCTTCAGTTTCCACCCATGGGCGACGAGCCGGCTGGCGAGATAGTCGAGCAACTCGGGATGCGAGGGTTTGCTGCCGAGGAAGCCGAAGTCACTCGGCGTATCCACGATGCCGGTCCCGAAATGATGCTGCCACACGCGGTTCGCGAGCACGCGCGGCGTGAGCGGATTGTCGTCGCTGGTGATCCACTTCGCGAGCGCGAGCCGGCGCTCGCCTTCGGCGGCATCGGGCTTCAAGGCGAATGGCTTTGTCACTTGATCCAGCACAGCAAGGCTCGCGGGAACGACCGCCTCGCCGGGCTTCATCGGATCGCCGCCCTTGTGGACAAAGGTCGCCTCTTTCGGCTGCGCCGTGTTGCCGACCCACATCTGCGACAGCGCGGGCACGGCTCGGAGCTTCGCCTGCACTTGTGCGATCTGCTTTTCCAAAGTGGCGAACTGCTGCTGCTCCTCATCGGTGGTAACGGCGCGGCGAGTGCGCGCGATGCCATGCGCGGGCGTCCACGGCTCGCGGCCTTCGTCGGTGGCGACGGTGGTCCACGTCTTGCCGTCGTTGGAGACCTGCACTTCGTATTCGCAGGGCGTGGCTCCGCGCACCTTGCTATCATCGGTCTCGCGATCGCCGCGGGCGTTGATGAAAGTGATGCGGTTGATTTTTTCCGGCTTCGCAAAGGTGAGCGTGAGGACCGCCGGATTTCCGATGAACCATGCTTCGCCGAGCATCCCGTCGATGCAGTATTGCGGGCCGTAGGCTTCCGGGAAATCCTCGGCGGTGGCGGATTTCGTACCCTCCGCCGTGGTGCCGTTGCTGGCGAGGGCGACATTGCGCGCAGGCTGATCCGCGCTCCACACTTGGAACTCCGTGAGCTTGCCCTGGCCGCTCAGGCGTTTGTTCTTTCGAGCCGCTTGATCGTCGCCGGTGAAGCCGTTGATAGCGAACTTCAGGTAGCGCGCCTCGACCGGAGCAAAGGTCTCATCCGTCCCGTGCTGATCGATCTTCGGGCGCGTAGGTTTGTCCTTCGCGAAGGCGTCCTTTGCTCGCGCTTCGATGGCGTCATCGAGTTTGTCGCGCTCGGCTTCGAGCGCGCGCAATTCAGCGTTGAGCGGCTTCGTCGCCGCAGTGAATGCCCCGCGTTGCTCCGCGGTGGCCACGACCCGCCGCCCGTGCGTGATGCCTTCAAACGCCGCGCGCAGCCGGTAGTAATCCTCAGTCGGAATGGGATCGAACTTGTGATTGTGGCAGCGCGCGCAGTTGATCGTGAGGCCGAGGAACGCTCCGCTCGTCGCGGTGATGGGATCATCGAGCGTGGCCGCGCGGATGTTCTTCTGCGCGACGACATCCTGATTGCCGACATCGTCATACGGGCCGGCGACCAGGAAGGCGCTGCCGACTTCCACCTGCGGGTTGTCTTTCCCGATCACATCACCCGCGAGGTGCTCGGTGATGAACTGATTGAACGGCTTGTCGTCGTTGATCGATTTGATGACGTAATCGCGAAACGGCCACAGATCATCGATGATGAAGTTGCGCTCGAAGCCATTGCTCTCGCCAAAGCGAACCACGTCCAGCCAATGACGCCCCCAGCGCTCGCCATAACGCGGCGAGGCGAGCAGGCGATCCACAAGATTGCCGATCGCGGATTGCGGATTGCGGACTGCGTCCGCGACAAACGCGTCCACCTCCTCCGGCGTCGGCGGCAGTCCGGTCACATCGTAAGTCATGCGACGAATGAGCGGGCGCGGATCCGCGGGCGGATTCAGCACGAGGTTCTTCTCAGCGAGCTTCGCCGTGACGAAGCCATCGATGCTGTCGTGCGCCAACTGCTTCGCGATCGGTTGCAGCGACCACCACGATTTGTCCCCGCGCTTCGCTTCGATCTTCACGCCGTCCCGCGGGTCGGGCGCGCCCATCTTCACCCAAGTCACCAAATCCGCGATGATCGCATCGGGCAGCTTCGGCTTCTTCGGGGGCATCTTCATGTCCTCCTCGAGATGCTGCACGGTGCGGATAAGCAGACTCGCCTCTGGCTTGCCCGGCACAATGACCGCCTCACCACTGTCGCCGCCCTTTTCCCAACCCGCCTTCGAGTCGAGGTAAAGATTCCCCTTCAGCTTCTTCGCCTCCACGCTGTGGCACGAGTAGCAATGCTCCACGAGCACCGGCCGCACCTTCTGCTCGAAGAACGCAACACCCGCCGGATCGGCGGCGAATGCGGACGACGCGATGAGAAAAATTGCTGGGAGAGATTTCATGGTTCAGGCGAGGAGTTCTTTAATCACGTGCCCATGCACATCGGTCAGGCGGCGGTTGATGCCGTTGTTGTAAAAGCTGAGCTTCTCGTGGTCGAGGCCGAGCAGGTGCAGCGCGGTGGCGTGGAGGTCGTAGCAATACGCAGGGTCAACCGCGGCCTTGAAGCCGAGTTCGTCAGTCTCGCCATAGGCCGTGCCGCCCTTGATGCCGCCGCCCGCGAGCCATGCTGTGAATGCGCCGGGGTTGTGATCGCGGCCTTTGCCGGCGCCTTGCGCGGCGGGTTGGCGGCCAAACTCGCTGGTGCAGATGACGAGCGTGCTGTCGAGCAGACCGCGTGACTTCAGGTCGGCGAGCAATGCCGCCGCGCCGGTGTCGAGGATTGGGCCCCAGTAACCGTGGTCGCGCACGATGTCTTCGTGGCTGTCCCAGTTCGGGCGGATTTTTTTCGCGGCGGTATTCTCCGCGCCACAGAAGATCTGCACGAAACGCACGCCGCGCTCGACGAGTCGGCGGGCGAGCAGGCATTGGCGGCCAAAGGTGCCGATGTCTTCGTGCTCAAGATTGTAGAGCTGCTTGGTGGCGTCGGATTCGCCACGCAGGTTGGTGGCTTCGGGGGC
>JANPHH010000121.1:0-16962 GCA_031424375.1 Chthoniobacter sp.
GAGCGCGTGGAATTTGCCGGCACCGTGCGGACCTACGACGCGGTGTTTCGCGACAAGGTGATCGCGATGATGGACCGCATTCTCAAAGGCATCTGCGCGGCCCACGGCGCGACGTGTGAATTTGAATACCGCAAGGGCTACCCGAGCATCATCAACAACGCCGACCTCGTGAAGGCGACGCTGCCCGCCTTTCGCCGGATCGTCGGCGACCAAAACGTGATCGAAGTCATCCCCGGCATGGGCGGCGAGGACTTCTCCTACTTCGCGCAGGTCGCGCCGGGTTTCTACTTCCGCCTCGGCGTGGCCAATGAGGCGAAGGGCATCACCGGCGGCGGGCACACGCCGATCTTCGACGTGGACGAGGACTGCATGAAGACCGGCGTCGCGGCGATGGCCGCCGCGGTGTGCGACTTTCTCGACGCCGCGAAGTAGCCCGCCGCAGGCTAGCGGCGCAATCAGGCACCGCGCTGGTTCGTTCCTCCACTCGACGCTCATGAAAACCACGCTCCTCGCCTTTGCCGCTCTCGCCTCCGTGGTCCACGCGGATCCCATCACCTTTCGCAGCAGCCGGGAGCACACGCCGCTGCTCGAACTTTTCACTTCCGAGGGTTGCAGCAGTTGCCCGCCCGCCGATGCCTGGGTCGCGCGGCTCCGGCAGCGCGGTGATTTGTGGAAGGCGTTCGTGCCCGTGGTTTTCCACGTGGACTACTGGAATGGCCTCGGCTGGCCGGATCGATTTTCGTCGCGCGACTATTCGCAGCGCCAGCGCACTTACGCCGCGGCCTGGGGCACGGGCACGATCTACACCCCGGGCTTCGTCCTCGATGGCGCGGAATGGCGGGCATGGTCGCGGGCCTCGTCGGTGCCCGCAGCTTCCAGTCAGGCGGTCGGCGTGCTCGAGGTGAAGCTGCGCGATCGCCGGACGGCAGACGTTTCCTTTTCCCCGGCGGGAAATGCAGCGCCGCCCGCGCAGGTGGAGGTGGCGCTCCTCGCCACTGCGGTGGAAACGAAAGTGGGCGCGGGTGAAAATGGCGGCAAGACGCTGCGGCATGAATTCGTGGTGCTCCACCTGCAAACGGAGCCGCTCACCCAAGATGGCGGCGTGTGGCGCGCGACAGCGAGCTTACCTGAAAAAACCAAGGCACCCGCTACCGCGCTCGCCGCATGGGTCGGGAGTGGTGCCGGCCAGCCGCCGATGCAGGCCACGGGCGGGTGGCTCGTCGCGCCGTAGGGATGCCGCGTGCGCCGTGGTGCGAGGACGAAAACTAAACGGCGAGGCGGATCCGCAGAATCGTCCATTCGCTGTCCGAGCGGACTAACTCCACATCGCCGCGATGAGCCCGGGCCAATTCGCGAGCGAGGCTCAGGCCGAGACCGTGTCCGGGGAGATCGGCTGAGGGGCTGGAGCGAAAGAACCGCTCGAAAAGGTGGGCGGCGTGTTCCGGTCTGATCCCCGGGCCCGTGTTGGCGACGGTGATCTCGATCGCTTCTTCGATCATTTCTCCGGTGATGCAAACCTGGCCATCGGCGTGGTTGTACTTGATCGCGTTTTCCAGCAGATTGAGCAGGATCTGCATCACGCGGCCAGGGTCCACGCGGGCCGCGAGTGTGGCGGGGAGCGATCTCTCGATGCGGATGTTTTTTGATTCCGCCATGATCGCCGCGTCGTCGGCACAGCCTTCGATGACCTCGGCGACATTCGTTTCCCGCAGATCGAGGCGGAGTTGCCCGGCATCGGCGCGCGCGAGCAGGAGCAGGCTCTCGGTGATCGACGACAGGCGGCGAGTTTGTTCGAGAAGGCCGGAGACGGCCTCGTGATCCCGCGCGCTGAGCGTGTTGGATTCGAGCATGTCTTCGATGCTCGCGCGCAGCAGCGTCAGCGGAGTTTTCAGCTCGTGCGAAGCATCGGCACTGAAGCGGTTCGCCTGGCGGAAGCTTTTGTCGAGACGATCGAGCATCGCATTGAGCACCGTGCTCAAGGCGCCGATTTCATCGCGCACGGCAGGGACGGGCAGGCGCTGATCGAGATGCTCGGCGGTGATCCGTCCGGCGGCGGCGGTGATCTCGCGCACGGGGGTGAGCGCCCGGCGAATGATCCACCAGCCGCCGATGGTGACCGTGATGAGGAGGAGCGGCAGGCCGACGAGAAAGGCGAGGAGGATCTGCTTCGTGTCGGCATCCACTTCATCGAGATCGGCGGCGAGATGAAGCGTGAGCCCCTGCCCGCGGAAGACGCCGAGCCGCACCGGGTCGTCTCCGATGACCACGCTTGACAGGCCGTCGGCGACTTTGCCGATCTGGCTGGCTCCGAAATTCTCCGAACGGTGCAGCACCCGGCCGTCGCCGGCCAGGACTTCGATGTAACGCGCGCTCAGAGTCGGCGGGAGTAGTTGCGCGACCTCCGCGGCCGAGGACCAGTCAACGGCGGCGCCACTCCGCTGGACTCCGGCAAAGAAGAGGTGTGCCTCGCCTTGCAGTTGCTCGTCGATGGCGTCGAGCTGCTCCGAGCGGAGAAAGATGCCGGCGCCAACCGCGCACAAGAGCAGGCCGGCGGTGACGGTCAGCGCCAGCCAGATGGCCAGCTTCGCGCGGAGAGAGAGCGGATTCACACCGGGGCGGCCAGCATGTAGCCGACGCCGCGCGAAGTCTGGATCAGCTTCACGGCATGCCCGGCGTCGATCTTCGCGCGCAGGCGGCGGATGTAAACGTCCACGACATTGGTCCCGGTATCGAAATGGTAGTTCCAGACTCCTTCGCAGAGACTCGTTCGTGAGTGCACCTGTCCGGGCGACCGCATGAAAAACTCGAGCAGCGCATACTCTCGCTGCGCGAGGTCCACCCGCTGCCCGGCGCGGGTGACGACGCGCGTGAGCAGATTCATCGAGAGGTCGGCCACCTTGAGAAAAGTGGCGCGATCGGGCGAGGTTCGCCGAATGAGTGCGGCGATCCGCGCGAGGAGTTCGCGCATGGCAAAGGGCTTGGCCATGTAATCGTCCGCGCCGAGTTCGATTCCTTCGATGCGTTCGGACACTTCACCGCGCGCCGTGAGGATGAGGACGGGGGTGAAGATGCTGCGCGCCCGCATGAGCTTGAGGACACTGAGTCCGTCCCGGCCAGGCATCATGATGTCGAGGATGATGGCGTCGTAGGGCTCACTGACGGCCTGGTGCAAGGCGGAGTCGCCGTCGTGGACTTCATCGACCGCGTAGCCGGATTCGCACAGGGCTTTGCGGATGAAGCTGGAAACCTTCTTTTCGTCTTCGGCGAGGAGCACGCGCATTTTGGGATGATCGGGAAGGGGGACGGGGTGGAGCCGGATATTTCACGAAGCGGCCCGGAAGACAACCGCCGCAAGGGTTAATGACACCTATGTCACTGAAAGATAGCCGGATTGGTCATGGAGCCCTGCTAAGATAGTAAACATGCGAGGAGGCTTCTGCATCGCAGATGCAGTCTTCCCGACCGCCAACCATCAACCCCATCATCCATGAAACTGTCGTCGTTCCTCACCCGCACTGTCGTCCTCGCTGCCGTGCTCTCCACCGTCTCGCTGCGCGCTGATGAAGCCGCAGTCGCCGCCAAGCTGGCAAAAATTCCGCCCGCCGCCGCTGAGGCGCTGAAGAAGGCCGCGGGTTCGGCCACAATCAAACAAGTGGACATCGAAAAAGAGGGCAAAGTGACCATCTACGAAGTGGGACTCACTGAAGCCGGCCAACCGGATCGCGAAGTCTCCGTTTTCGCGGACGGTAAAATCAACGCATCCGAAGAGACCGTCCCGCTCGAGAAAGTGCCCGCGGCGGCGCGAAAAGCGATCGAGGGCGGAGCGAAGGGCGCGAAGATCGAGCGCGTCCAGCGCATCACCCGCAAAGGCAGCGAGGTGACCTACGAAGCGCTCTACGTGACTAAGGGAAAGAAGGCCGAGGTCGAGTATCTCGAAGACGGCAAGCTGAAGCCGGAAGAGAAGTAACTGATTTCAATCGGAATTTGCGCCCGCCGCCGTGTGCTCGCCCGAGCGCATGGCGGCGGCTTCGTTTCGGGCCGGCGGTGTAGATGACCAACGTGTCACTTTTCTCCCGGTCGTCTGTCATGCGCCATTTGCCAAGATGCCTGTCTATGACGTTCACTCCCTCTAGCTACAGATTCATCACGCACTTCAATGCCTTCGTGAGCATCGGCTAGGATACGGACCAGCTCTTCAATGTCCGGCCTGGGTTCAATATCGAGTTTTGGGTCGATGCCGCTTGGTCCGTCGGAGAGATGGCGCGGCGGAAATCACCGGCGCGGTGCCCCGTTCATATTTGTTTTCCATGCACCAGCGCCCTGACCGATGCTCCCGCGCTGCATGAAGTGCCCCATCTTAGCCGCCACATTGTTCACGCTGGCGGGGTGTGCGCATTACACAGAACAACCACTCGATGTTGCCCAGCACGCAGTGGAGTTGAGCGGTCGCCGGCTTTCCCCCGGCACCTGGACGCTCCAGAAGCTCGCGGACGAGGCGGCGCGCAGCTCTCCGGAGGTCGCCGTGGCGCGCGCGCAGTATGCGACGGCGAAGGCGGCGGTCGCGACGGCGGGCGAGCGACCGAATCCTACGGTTGCTCTTTCGCCGCAGATTGTGACTCCGTACACGGCGCTGATCGCCGGGACGTATGGCGTCGATTTTGATTGGACGTTCGAGACGGCGGGCAAGCGCTCGCGGCGTCTCGCGGTGGCGGGTGCCGGAGTCAACGCCGCGGCCGCGCATGTCATCGACGCGATGTGGAAAGTGCGGGCCGCCGTGCGGAAGGCGCTGCTCGAAATCTACGCCGCGGAACAACGGGCGAAGCTGCTCGGCGAGGCCATCGGCCGGCAGGATGAACTGCTCAAGCTGCTCGGAGAGCGGATCAACGCGGGCGCCGAGGCGCGCACGGTGACGGCGCAGCCGCGGCTCCTCCAGGCGCAGTTGCGCATCCAGGCGGCGGACGCGACGAAGAACGCAGCGCTCGCCCGGGCCTCGCTCGCCGAGGCGCTCGGCATGAGCACGAGCGGGCTGAGCGCGGTGAAGTTTTCCTTTGCGGCTTTTGAGAGCGCGGCGGGGCAGCGCGGGACGCACCGCCGCGAGGCACTCACGCATCGCGCGGATGTCATCGAGGCGCTGGCCAACTACGCCGCAGCCGAGGCCACGCTGCGGCTGGAGATCGCGCGGCAATATCCCGATCTCCATCTGAATCCCGGCTACCAGCTCGACGCGGGCGAAAACAAATGGACGCTCGGCATCGGACTCACGCTGCCCATTCTCAATCACAATCAGGGAGCGATCGGCGAAGCGGAGGCGAAGCGGCAGGAAGCGGCAGCGAAGTTCGATGCCGTGCAGGCGAAAGTGCTCGCCGAGTGTGATCGCGCGGCGGTCGCGGTGAGCGCGGCGCGCGCAAAGATCTCGACCACCGACGGCATGCTCGCCGAGCAGGACCGGCAACTCGCTTCCGAGCAGCGGCTCGTCGCCGCCGGGGAAGGCGACAAGAGCGCGCTCCTCAGCGCCCAGGTGGAACGCGCGACCACGCTCACCGCACGACTCGATGCCTTGGTCGAGCTGCAGGCCGCACTCGGCGCGCTCGAAGAAGCCACGCAAACGCCGCTCTCCAAATGAAGAAGCTCGTCAACATCCTCCTCATCACCGGCGTCGTCCTGATCCTTGGATGGACGCTCTGGACGGGCTTGCGCAAACAACGGGAGAAGCCGGAAGGCGACGAACCCGCGGCGGCGGAAGAAGGAGCGAAAGAGGAGAGCGCCAAACCCGGTGAGTTCGTCGTGACGCTCGAAAAGGAAAAATGGCAGGCGCTCGATCTTGAGAAGGCCGAGCCAGAGGCGGCGGAGTCGAGCCCGGAGCGCATCGCCTTCGGGCGGGTCCTCGATCCGACGCCGATCGTTACGCTCGATGGCGACCTCGCCACCGCCGAGGCCGCGCTCGCCGCGTCGCGAGCGGAAAATGAACGCACGCAAAAGCTGCTCGCCGCGGGCGAAAACACCTCGCGCAAAGTTGCCGAGACCGCGGAGGCGCAGTTTCGCGCCGATGAAATCAAGGCCGACGGACTGCGCCGCCGCGCGCTTCTTGAGTGGGGCGCGGCGTTCCCGGCGCGAGATGCGGCGCGCCGCCGCGACTTCGTGGAGCAGATCGTCAGCGGTGACTCCGCGCTGATCCGGGTGGACCTCCTGCCCGGCGATGCGCTCGCCGAGCAGCCGCGGTCCGCGCGCGTGCTGGTGCTCGGGCGCGAGCAGCAGCCGGTGGAGACCCAGGCAATCACGCCAGCCGCGGACACCGATGCGAAGACTCAGGCGCAAGGCTTCATCCTCCGCGTCGATCGGCCCCCCTTTGCGCTGCGTCCCGGCATGGCGCTCACCGCCTGGCTGGAGCTGCCGCAGCCGGCGCGCGCGGGCTTTGCCGTGCCGCGGTCGGCGATCCTGCGGCACGATGGGCGCACCTGGGTTTACGTGCAGGAGGAGGAGGAAAAGTTCGTGCGCAAACCCGTGGTGCTCGACACGCCGCTGCTCGGCGAGCGCGGCTGGTTTGTGACTGCGGAAGGCGGCGGCATCGCGGCTGGGGACCTGCTTATCGTCACCGGCGCGCAGTCGTTGTTGTCGGAGGAATTGAAAGCGCAGGGCGGCGGCGAACCGGACTAAATGCTCAGCCGTCTCGTCCAGCTTTCGCTGACCTACCGCGGCGTCGTCATCGCGCTCGCGGTCGCGCTGCTCGCGTGGGGGAGTTACGTGGCGTCCCGCGCTCCACTCGATGTGTTCCCGGAGTTTGTCCAGCCGCAGGTCACGATCCAGACCGAGGCGCCCGGGCTCGCCGCGGAGCAGGTGGAAGTGCTCGTCACGCGGCCCGTCGAAAGCTCGGTGAATGGCGCAGCGGATCTCGATTCCGTGCGCTCGGAAAGCATTCAGGGATTGAGTGTGGTCACGGCCGTTTTCAAGGAAGGCTCGAACATTTACCTCGCCCGGCAGGCGCTCGCGGAAAAGCTCGGCACGCTCGCCCGCCAGCTTCCCGACGGCGTCCGGGCGCCGACACTCTCGGCGCTCACTTCCTCGACGATGGACCTGCTGAAGATCGGCCTCGTCTCGGAAACAATGTCCGGTCGCGATCTGCGGACGTTTGTCGATTGGACGCTCAAGCCGCGGCTCCTCGCGGTGCCCGGCGTGGCGCGCGCCAATGTCTTCGGCGGCGAAGTCGAGCAGCTCCAGGTGCAGGTGCTGCCCGAGCGGCTCGCCGCCTTCGACCTCACGCTCACCGACATTCTCGAAGCCGCCAAATCCGCCACCGGCGTGCGCGGCGCGGGCTTCATCGACACGCCCGGCCAGCGCGTCGTCATTCAATCCGACGGCCAGATGTTCACCCCCGAGCAGCTCGGCGAAGTGGTGGTGCGCAAGGGCGCACCGGTGGTCCGGCTGCGCGATGTCGCGCGCGTGGTGCTCGGGCATGAGCCGAAATTTGGCGACGCGCTGATCATGGGCGGACCGGGTGTGCTGCTCACCATGAGCAGCCAGTACGGCGCGAATACGCTGACCGTCACGCGGGCGCTCGAAGAAGCCCTCGCGGAACTCGCGCCGGTCTTCGAGCGCGCGGGCATCAAGATCTATCCGCGCCTGCACCGGCCCGCGACCTTCATCGAGACGGCGCTCGGGCACGTGCAGGAATCGCTGCTCATCGGTGGCGCACTGGTCGGCGTGGTGCTGCTGCTTTTCCTCCTCGACCTGCGCATCGCGTTTATCTCCTTCGTCTCGATTCCGCTCTCGCTGCTCACCGCGGTGCTGATCCTCGATCGGTTCGGCGTGTCGCTGAATACGATGACGCTCGGCGGCTTTGCGGTGGCCATCGGCGTGGTGGTGGACGACGCGATCATCGACGTGGAAAACATCCTTCGCCGGCTGCGCGAGAACGCCGTGCTCGCGTCGCCGCGCCCTCTCGCGCAGGTGGTGCTCGATGCTTCCCTCGAAGTCCGGAGCGCGGTTGTCTATGCGACGTTCATCGTCGCCGTCGTGTTCCTCCCCGTGCTCACGATGTCCGGTTTGCAGGGCCGTTTTTTCGGACCGCTCGGCGTCGCGTTTATCCTCTCGATCATGGCGTCGCTGCTCGTCGCGCTCACCGTCACGCCGGCGCTGAGCCTCGTCTTTCTGAGCCGGTCGAAAGCGCACGACGAACCGCGGTGGGTGCGCGGCTTGAAGGAACTCCATCGCGAGTGGCTGCTCATCTTTGCCCGTGTGCCGCGGCTGACGATGATCGTGGCGCTCGCGCTCGTTGCCGGCGCGTGTGCGCTCGTGCCGTTCTTCGGCGGCGAGCTGCTGCCCGAGTTTCGCGAGGGGCACTTCGTCATCGGGGTGAAGGCGCGGCCCGGCATGTCTATCGAGGAATCGCTGCGCACCGGCAAGCTGCTGACGCAAGCCATGCTCGCGAATGAACACATCGCCACCGTCGAGCAGCAGGTCGGTCGCGCGGAGGCGGGCGAAGACACGTGGGGGCCGAATCAAAGTGAGTTTCACGTCGAGCTGAAAAGCGGCACCGCGCCGGACGACGAGGTCGCGGTGCAGTCGTTTTTGCGCGACACGTTGAAAGACTTTCCCGGCATCCAAAGCGAAGTGCTGACCTTCCTCGGTGACCGCATCGGCGAGACGATCTCGGGCGAGACGGCAATGGTGGTGATCAATGTCTTCGGTGACGACCTCGATCAACTCGACGCGACCGCCCGCGCAGTGGCGAAGGAGCTTTCCGCCGTGAAGGGAAACGCGGATGTGCAGGTCAAAGCACCGCCCGGCGCGCCGGTGCTCGCCGTGCATTTACGACCGGAGCGGCTCGCGCAATTTGGTTTCCGCCCCGTCGAAGTGCTCGACGCCGTGGAGATCGCCTTCCAGGGCGCGGACGTGGCCCAGATGGTCCGTGGCAACCGCATCCACGAACTCGCCGTGATCCTCGCGGACGAAGCGCGGCGCGACCCCGAAGCCGTGGGCGATCTGCTCCTCACCAATGGCGACGGCCTGCGCATGCCGCTGCGTCAGCTCGCCGACGTGGAGCTGACCAATGGCCGCCCGAGCATTCAGCACGAAGGCGCGCGCCGCCGACAGACTGTGACCTGCAATGTGGAGAAGCGCGACGTGTCCTCCTTCGTAGCCGAGGCCCGGCCACGCATTGCGAAAAATGTGAAGCTACCCAGCGGCGTCTATGTCGAGTGGAGCGGCGCCGCCGAGGAGCAGGCGAAAGCGCGCCGCGAAATTCTCATTCACTCCCTCGCCGCCGGACTCGTGGTGATCCTACTGCTCACGCTGGTTTTTCCCAAGCCAAGCCACGTCGCGCTGGTACTCGCGAATCTCCCCTTCGCGCTCGTCGGCGGAGTGCTCGCAGTCTTCGCCGGCGGCGGGCTGCTCAGCATCGGATCGCTGGTCGGCTTCGTCACGCTCTTCGGCGTGAGCACGCGCAACTCGATCATGATGATCTCGCACTTCGAACATCTCGTGACCGCGGAAGGGCTCGCGTGGAATCTCGAAACCGCCCTGCGCGGCGCCAGCGAAAGGCTCGTGCCGATCGTCATGACCGCGCTGGTCACCGCGCTCGGCCTGCTCCCGCTTGCGCTCGGTTCGGGTGAAGCCGGCCGCGAGATCGAAGGACCGATGGCGATCGTGATTCTCGGCGGCCTGATCACTTCCACCGCGCTCAATCTCCTCGTGCTGCCCACGCTCGCGCTGCGCTTCGGGAGATTCGGCGCGCGTCCTCGCTCAGAGACTTTGTAAAAGGTCACGCAGCGGGTTGTTGCGCGTCTGGGTCAGACGCCGAACCCGACCCGCGAGGGCGCGGGTGCTCGCCTTTTCTCCGGCGAGGTCGACCCCAACTGCATCGCTCCGGTTCAGTGGGGTGTGATTCAATGTGGTGCAGCGAAGTCTGTAGTCCCGGAGGGACAACGGAAACTAGCCGGTGGCCACAGCCACCGGATCGCGAAAAAAATGAATCCGCCCCGGCAGGGGCGTTTGAATTCCACCGTCGCGACTCCACCGCCCCTGCAGGGCGGGTTCGCTCGGCGGGCGGTTCCGGTGGCTGACGCCACCGGCTAATTTCCGTCGTCCCTCCGGGACATCGCTCGCATCTTTGAACCACAATTAATCACACCCGGTTTAGTGTCGCCTCTGAAGCTGGCGGCTGAGGAAGGTGAGCGAACGGGCGCGGGCGTCGGCCATGGCGGAGTCGGAGAGGACGTGGCCTTCGCCGGGGTAGAGTTTCAGCACGGGGGGCACGCCGAGGCGGCGGGCGACGCGATCGAGTTCGTAGGCGTAGCGCACGTTCACGCGGCGGTCGTCGGTGCCGTGCATGGCGAGGGTGGGCGGCACGCGGCGGAGCTTTCCGCCGAGGTAGGTAAAGAGGCCGCCGGCGACTTCGGTCACGGCGTCCACCCGGGAGTCTCGCGAGGCCACGCTCACGGCGAGAAAGGCGCCGAGCGAATAGCCGAAGATGCCGATGGATTCACGACGGACGCGCGGATGATTGGCGGCGAAGGAGACGCCGTCGATGACGGTGTCTTCCCAGACGTGGAGATGTTTTCCGATCGAGCCGTCGCCGGCGAAAAAAGTGCCGGTGCGGTCGAAGTAATGGACGAAGAATGCGACCATGCCGTGCGCGGCGAGGGAGCGGGAGAAGCCTTCGAAATCGCGCATTCCGGCGAGCCGGCCCGCCGAGGTGTAGAGGACGAGGACTGCGGGGTAGCGACCGGGGCGGGCAGGGGCAAAGGTGTCGACGGCGATCTTGCGTCCCCCGCTCATGAAACTCTTACGGCTCTCGATGATCGATGATCGCCCGCTGGTGGCGGCGGTGGCGGCGGTGGCGGGGTGGGACGGGAGAAGACAGGCGAGGGTGGCGAGCAACAAATGGCGCAGGGTCATGATGGGTTTTCGGACAAGGATCGGAAACGGAGCGGCGAGTGAGTGTGAGGATGCGCCTGGCGGCAGCGTGCGGATGCGCGGGAGGGTGGCTCATTTTGCCAGGAGCAGCCCGGACGCGGCCCCGGCGAGGACGAGCCAGGCGGAATTGAGGCGGTATTTCAGCAGAAGGAAGGCGGCGCCCACTGCGAATGCGAGGGTGGGCCAGTCGATGAGTGCTACGCGGGCGAGTTGCCAGCTCACTACGGCCATGAGGGCGAGCGAGGCGACGTTGAGACCATCGAGGAATGCGCCGGCCACCGGCGAAGCGCGTAGCCGAGGGATGAAGGGTCCGCTGAGTGCGACGAACGCGAAGGCGGGGAGAAAGATGCCGATGGTGGCGACGATCGCGGTCTGAGGGCCGCCGAGGAGGTAACCGATGAAAGTGGCTGTGGTGAAGAGCGGGCCCGGGGTGATTTGCCCGACGGCGATGGCGTCGAGGAGCTGTGTCTCGGTGAGCCAGCCCCAGCGCACGACGAGATCCGCGCGGAGAAAGGCGATCAGGACGTAACCGCTGCCGAAGAGCACGGAGCCCACTTTCATGAAAAACCAGAACAGCGCGCCGGTGGAGAAGGGGACTGCGGCTGCTGCTGCGGGACCCACGACCAGCAAAGGCGCGAACGCGAGCGCCGCCGGCGACGACTCCCGCCTGAGCAGTCGAGGCGCGGCCATGATCGCGCCCGCGCCGAAGAGGACGGCGAGTTCATTTACGCCGCTCGCGGCGAGGGCGATCGCCGCGAGCCCGAGCGCGGCGAGCCAGCGTGTCTTCACGGCGCTGCGGGCGAGCATCCAGAGCGCCTGGACGATCACGGCGACGATCACCGGCTTCACGCCGTAGAGCAACCGCGCCGCCTCGGGCCGCACGCCGAAGCGCACATAGGCCCACGCGATCACGCCGACGATGAGCGTTGCGGGCAGGATGAAGCAGGCGCCCGCGACGATGAGTCCCGGCCAGCCGGCGCGACGGTGGCCGAGGTGGATGACGAGTTCGGTGGAGTTTGGGCCGGGGATGAGATTGGTCGCACCGAGCAGGTCGAGGAATTCCGCATGCGTCACCCAGCCACGCTCGCGGACAAACTCGCGTTCCATCATCGCGATATGGGCGGCGGGTCCGCCGAAGGCCGTGCAGCCGAGCCGGAGAAACGCCAGCGCGACCTCGCGGAGAGCATGGCGGCGTGGACCTTCAGCGGGCATGGGCGCGGGTTGTAGCAGGCGCGGGCGGGAATGCGAAGGCTTCGCAAGCGCAAGCCCGCCGATTTTCCAGGATGACAGGCATGCCGGGTTTCGTTACTCGACCTAATGTTCCGCGAGCCTTACCGGTTACTCCCCCCGACATGAAATCCGGCCTGTTTCGCCGTTTCGCTTCCCCCCTTCTCCTCGCGGCGTGTGCTGCGCCGGCCTTTGCCGCCGCGCCACCGAAGCAGGAGACCGAGGACCCGAACGCGCCCATCTCTTACTACAAAAAAATCCGCCCCATCCTCCAGGCACAGTGCCAGGGCTGCCATCAGCCGGCCAAAGCCAAGGGCGGCTACGTGATGACCAATTTCGCTCGTCTGCTCGAGGGCGGCGAGAGCGTGAAGGACGGCCAGCACGCCGTGGTCGCGGGTCAGCCGGAGAAGTCGCTGCTCGTCGCCCAGATCACGCCCGATGCCGATGGCAAAGCCGAGATGCCGCCGAAAAAGCAGCCGCTCCCCGCGCCGCAACTCGCACTGATCAAACGCTGGGTCGCCGAAGGCGCGAAAGACGACACGCCCGCAAACGCCCGCCAGCACATCGACGCCGACCATCCGCCGATTTACCAGCGCCCGCCGGTCATCACCTCGCTCGATTTTTCCCCCGATGGTTCGCTCCTCGCCGTCGCCGGTTTCCACGAGGTGCTGCTGTGGAAGGCGGACGGTTCCGAGCTGGTCGCGCGCCTCATCGGGCTCAGCGAACGCGTGCAGAGCGTCCGCTTTTCCCCCGATGGCAAAAAGCTCGTCGCCGCCGGCGGTCGGCCCGCGCAGATGGGCGAGGTGCAAATCTGGGACGTGGCCAAACGCACGCTGCTCCTCAGCGCGCCGGTTGGCTTCGATACGGTGTATGGCGCCGCGTGGTCGCCCGATGGCAAGATCATCAGCTTCGGTTGCCCGGATAACTCGATGCGCGGGATCGATTCCGCCACCGGCGCACAGGTCCTCCAGCAGACGTCGCACAGCGACTGGGTGCTCGACACCGTCTTCACGCACAAGGGCGACCAGCTCGTGAGCGTCGGCCGCGACATGAGCACCAAGCTCACCGAAGTGGCCACGCAGCGCTTCATCGACAACCTCAGTTCGATCACGCCCGGCGCGCTCCGCGGTGGCTTGCAGAGCGTGGCGCGGCACCCGCAGCGTGATGAGTTTGTGGTCGGCGGCGCGGATGGCATCCCGCAGGCCTACCGCCTCGTGCGCAAGGTGCAGCGCCGGATCGGCGACAACGCGCTCCTCATCCGGCGCTGGCCGGCCATGGAAGGTCGCATCTACGCCACTGCGTTCGCGTCCGATGGCAAGAGCTTCGCCGCCGTCAGCTCGCTGGATGGAAAAGGTGAGGTCAACTTTTACAACTACGACTTCAACACCGAGATGCCCGCCGACATCGTCGCCATCGAAGGCAAAGCCGCCCGCACCGACGAAGAGAAGAAGACACTCGAAGCCCACTACACCAGCGAGGTGAAACTGCTCGCCAGCGCGCCGCTCGGCGCCGGACAGTACGCGCTCGCCTTCCGGCCGGATGGGAAAGCGGTCGCCGCCGCCGGGGAAGATGGCCGCGTGCGGTTCATCGATGCCGCGACTGCGAAGGTCGCAAAAGAATTCGTCCCCGTCCCACTCACCGCCACGCAAGCCCCCGCGCCGACGGCGCAGGTCGAAGCCAAATAGATCTCTCTCCCGGCCTATGAACACTCGCGATTTGTCATTCATTACTACCAGCGCAGCAACGCCGCTTCGCGGCTCCTCCCTAACGCTGTCATCCCGAGCGCAGCGGAGCGAGTGTAACGAGCAGAGCGGAGTCGAGGGACCTCTCACTATTTCTTCGCTCGGTCACGCTGTTCTGCGGCAGAAAAAGTTAGAGGTCCTTCGACTCCGCTCCGCCCGCTGGCCCGCCTCCGCTTCGCTCAGGATGACAGCGTTTTTGGGGCTCGCTGCGCTCGTGTTCTGCGCGGCCACGCCCGTCTTTGCCAACGCCCTCAATACCGAAATGGCGAAGGCGCCCGTGGTCGAAACGCTGCCCGCCGGCGCGCAGATCATCTCGCTCGACGTGCAGCCGGCGAAGGTCGTGCTCAGCGGTAAATACGAAGCCGCGCAACTCGTCATCACCGCGACCCTCGCCGGTGGCGAACTCGCTGACGTCACGCGTATCGCCAAACTTTCCGCCGACGGCAGCGTCGCCAGCGTCACGCCCGCCGGGCAGGTCAAGCCGCTGCGCAACGGCGCGGGCAACGTGCGCATCGACATCGCGGGCAAAACCGCGATAGCTCCGGTCGAAGTAGCCGGGATCGTCGAAAATCAGCCGGTCGATTTCATCCAGGACGTGAATCCGGTGATGACGAAACTCGGCTGCAACGCCGGGACCTGCCACGGCGCGAAGGACGGCAAGTACGGCTTCAAGCTTTCGCTCCGCGGTTATGATCCGATCTTCGACGTGCGTTCGCTCAAGGACGACCTCGCCGCGCGCCGGCTGAATGCCGCGTCGCCCGACGACTCGCTCATGTTGCTCAAGGCGACGGCCGGTGTGCCGCACGAAGGCGGCCAGCGCACGCAGGTCGGCGAGAAATATTACGACATCCTCCGTTCGTGGATCGCCGATGGCGCGAAGCTCGACCTGAATGCGCCGCGCGTAACGAAGATCGAAGTCTTCCCGAAAGACCCCGTGGTGCAGCGCGTCGGCTCACGTCAGCAGGTGCGGGTCGTCGCCACTTTCAACAACGGCAAAACCCGCGACGTGACCGCCGAGGCGTTCGTGGATAGCGGCAACGGCGATGTGGCGGAGACGGACGGCGGCGGCGTGATCGACACGCTCCGCCGTGGCGAAGCGCCGCTCCTCGCCCGCTACGAGGGCAGCTACGCGGCGACCACGCTCACCGTGATGGGCGACCGGACCGGCTTCGCCTGGGAGACGCCGGAGACGTGGAGCAAGATCGACGAACTCGTCGCGGCGAAATGGCAGCGCATGCAGATCAAGCCGTCCGAACTCTGTAACGACGCCGACTTCCTCCGCCGCGTGTCTCTCGACCTCACCGGTCTGCCGCCGAGCGCGGAAGAAGTCCGCGCTTTCCTCGCCGACGAAAAACCCGTGCGCGAAAAACGCGACGCGATCGTCGACAAGCTGATCGGCTCGCCGGCCTTCGTGGATCACTGGACGAACAAGTGGGCCGACATGCTGCAGGTGAATTCGAAATTCCTCGGCGTGGAAGGCGCGAAGAACTTCCGCGACTGGATCCGCAAGCAGGTCGACGCCAACGCGCCGTATGACGAATTCGTCCGGCAGATCATCACCGCGACCGGCTCGAACAAGGACAACCCCGCGGCGAGCTACTGGAAAATCCTCCGCGATCCCGCCGAGGCGATGGAGAATACCACGCACCTTTTCCTCGCCACGCGCTTCAACTGCAACAAGTGCCACGACCACCCGTTCGAGCGCTGGACGCAGGATCAGTATTACCACCTCGGCGCGTTCTTTTCGCAGGTCGCGCTCACCGCCGATCCTGCGAGCGGCAAGGCCGTGATTGTCGGTAGCGCCGTGGAAAAAGCGCGTCCGCTTTACGAGATCGTGAAGGACGCGCCGACCGGCGACATGATTCACCTGCGCACCAACAAAGTCGCCGAGCCCACGCTGCCCTACACCGCGACCGCGAAGCAGGAAGGCTCGCGCCGCGAACAGCTCGCCGCGTGGATCACCAGCCCGGACAATCGCTTCTTCGCCTCCAGCTACGTGAACCGCCTTTGGGGTTACCTCACAGGGGTCGGCATCATCGAGCCGCTCGACGACATCCGCGCCGGCAATCCACCCACGAATCCCGAACTCCTCCAGTACCTCACCCGCGAATTTATCGACCACAAGTTCGACGTCCGCAATGTGCTCAGCCTGATCACGAAATCGCGCACCTATCAGCTCGGGATCGGCACGAACCGGTGGAACGAGGACGACAAAATCAACTACTCGCACGCTACCGCGCGGCGGCTCCCCGCCGAGGTGCTGTATGATTCCGTGCTGAAAGTCACCGGCTCGCCCGCCCTGCTGCCGGGCGGTTTGCTCGCGGGTCAGCTCTCCGATTCTGCGACCGATCTGCCCAGCGGTTTCCTCGCAAATCTCGGCCGTCCCGCGCGGGAGAGTTCGTGCGAATGTGAGCGCAACAGCGACCTCCGGCTCGGCAGCATCATGGCGCTGCTCAGCGGTCCCGCCGTGGCCGACGCGATCGGCGACAAGGCGAATGCGTTGAGCAAACTCGTCGCTGCGCAAACCGACGACGCGAAGCTGGTGGACGACCTCTTCCACCGCGTGCTGAACCGCCCCGCGAAGCCCGCCGAAATCGAGAGGACGCTCGCTTCGTGGGGCACGCTCGACAGCCAGAACGCCGCGCTCGTTGCCGACTGGGACTCGAAGGAAAAGGAGCAGGCGCCGCTCATTGCCAAGGCAGAAGCGGACCGCCTGATCGCGGTGGACACGGCGAAGAAGGAGATCGGTCGCTACGAAGCCGAGATCGCGCCGAAAGTCGCGGCGCCCGAGAAGAAGCGGGTCGCAGATGTCGCGGCTTCGGAGGCGGCGCTCAAGGCTTACGAGAAGGACAAGCTCGCGGCCGCGCAGGCTAAATTCGAGGAAACGGTGCCCGCTGCCCGGACCTACACTGGCTGGCAACTGCTCGATCCTGCGACGCTCACCGCGACCAGCGGCGGGACGCTGACGAAGCAGCCCGACGGCTCGATCAAAGCCGGCGCGGCGCGGCCGAACACGACGGATTACACCGTCATCGCCGACACGCAGATCGCGGGGATCACGGGCATCCTGCTGGAAGTGTTG